>JBKOWY010000186.1:0-28363 GCA_046724655.1 Actinomycetota bacterium | reverse complement strand
CGTCGAGCTAGTCGAACTCCACGTCGGCGCGGACGAGCCCGTCCGGGAGCCGGCGGAACGGGTACGGAAGCAGCCGGTGATGCTCGCGGTCGTAGAACTTGTGCGGGTGCGTCTCGGGGAGCCGACAGAGCACGTGCACAGAGACGCCGTTCTCGATGCCGGGGTTGCGCACACGGTGGTGCATCTCGTCCGGCGGGAGCAGCCGCGAGATCGTGCCCGGCTCGTGCACCACGCGTTCGAGCTCCTCGAGCACGCACCCTTCGTCGGCGGTTCCACCGTCGACGCGCCGGTAGCGCGTCTCCTCGTCCAGCCCGGCGACGTAACCGATGACGCCCCAGCAGCCGTGCTCGTGCGTCCCGCTGCTCGTGCCCGGCGGAAAGACGACCGAGAGGATGTGGTAGCGCCCGGCCGGATCGTCGTACAGCAGGTGTCCGACCGCACCGCCGTCGGCGTCGGGCTGCGATGCCTCAACGGGCAGCTCGTCGCAGCGGGCGAGGAACCCTTCCATCGCCGGCCACATCGCAGCGATCGAGTCCGCCTCGGAGAAGTCCCGATCGAGCACGGCGGCGACTGCGTCCGCGAGCTCGTCGACTGCATCGCCCACGGCGGGCCAGCCTACGCAGCGACCTCGCTAGCCTCGACACCTGTGGACATCGTTGCGGCCCTCTTCGTCGAGAACCTGAACTTCCGTCAGGTTCCCGGCCCGTCGACGCGCATCGACATCACCGGGGCGTTCTTCTCGGAGCCCGTTGCCGAGTTCCCCGCCCACCTCACGCCGCACCTGATCGTGCTCGTGCGAGCACCCGAGGACGACAGCGGCGTCGGCACGTTCGAGGCCGTCTTCATCCGCGACGGCGACGAGATCGCGCGCAACGTGCAGCAGTTCTCGGTCGAGCCCGGCAAGTTCGGTTACCGGCTCGTCCGACCCGAGCTCGAGTTCCCCGAGCCGGGCACCATCGAAGCCCATTGCACGATCACCGAGTCCGGCTCCACGGTCGTCGTACCGCTGACGGCGATCCCCGGGCCATGAGCGCCTTCGCGTCGGCGCTGTCGCAGCACCCGGTCGCCAGCCAAGCCGTGGGCGAGGTCGCCGGTGAGCTCATCGAGCAGCTGGGCGACCAGGGATGCGACCTCGCCGTGTGCTTCGCATCGACCCATCACGTCGGCGCGTTCGAGGACATGGCGCCCGCGTTGCGCAGCATCCTCCAGCCCAACGTGCTCGTGGGCGGCACCGCGGTCGCGGTCGTCGGCGGACCCCACGAGGTGGAGGAGTCGCCTGCGTTCGCCGCATTCGCAGCCCGTCTGGATGCGACGACGCTCACCCCGATCGAGATGCACGTCGAGGAGACGCCGGACGGCGCGGCCCTCACCGGCTGGCCGGCGTTCGAGCGTCCACCGGGGATGTTGCTGCTGTTCGCCGACCCGTTCACCTTTCCGGCCGACGCGTTCCTTCAACACGTCAACCAGGATCTCCCCGAGCTGCGGGTCATCGGTGGCATGGCTTCGTCTGCGGGCAGTCCGGGCGGGAACCGGCTCGTGCTCGACGACCGCGTGGTCGATGAGGGCGCGGTCGGCGTGTTCCTCGACGGCGGGATCGAGGTCAGGACCCTCGTGTCGCAGGGCTGCCGTCCAATCGGCCGTCCGTACGTCGTCACGAAGGCCGAGCAGAACCTCATCGAGGAGCTCGGCGGGAAGCCCGCGATCGAACGGCTGACGGAGCTCGCCGCCGCCGCGACCGAGGAGGAGCGCGAGCTGCTGCGTCGCGGCCTGCACGTCGGGCTCGTCGTCGACGAGCACAAGGCCGAGTTCACGCGTGGCGACTTCCTGGTCAGGAACCTCCTCGGCGCCGACGAACGCTCGGGCGCCCTGGCCGTCGGCGAGCGCGTCGCAGTCGGTCAGACGGTGCAGTTCCACGTTCGTGACGCCGACGCCGCCGACGAGGACCTCCGGGAGCTGCTGGCCGATGCCGACGCCGACGCTGCGCTCCTCTTCACATGCAACGGCCGCGGCCGGCACCTGTTCAGCGTCCCCGACCACGACGCGGGATTGGTCGAGAAGCTCCTCGGACCCATCCCGCTGACGGGGGCGTTCTGCGCCGGGGAGATCGGTCCGGTGGGCGGCCGCAACTTCCTGCACGGCTTCACCGCCAGCCTCGCACTGTTCGCATGACGTCATCCCGGGAATACCCGAAGTCGAGGCGCTGTCGGCATACCTTTAGGTTCGGAGGAGGGGCATGACGGCTGATCCGGTCACGACCACACCCGCGGTCTCCGAGGAGCTGGAGCGGTGCGCCATCAACGTCATCCGCGGGCTGTCGATGGACGCGGTCGAGAAGGCCAACTCCGGCCACCCGGGCACTCCAATGGCCCTTGCGCCTCTCGGGCACGTGCTGTTCACCCGCATCCTGAAATACGACGCCGCCGACCCCGACTGGCCCGACCGCGATCGCTTCGTGCTCTCGGCCGGGCACGCGTCGATGCTCCTGTACTCGTTGCTGTTCCTCACCGGCTTCGGTCTCGAGCTCGAAGACCTCAAGCAATTCCGCCAGTTCGGCTCGCGCACGCCGGGTCACCCCGAGCATGGCCACGCGCCCGGCGTCGAGGTCACCACCGGCCCGCTCGGCCAAGGCTTCGCCAACGGCGTGGGCATCGCGATCGTCGAGCGGCACCTGCGCGAGCGGTTCGGCGCCGACGTGTGCAGCCACCGCGTCTTCGCGATCTGCTCCGACGGCGACCTCGAAGAAGGCGTGAGCCACGAGGCGGCGTCGCTCGCCGGTCACCTCGGGCTCGGGCGCCTCGTCTACGTCTACGACGACAACCACATCTCGATCGACGGGCCGACCGAGCTCGCGTACTCGGACGACGTGCGCGCGCGTTTCGAGGGCTACCACTGGCACGTCGTGCAACTCGGCGAAGTTGCCGAAGACCTCGATGCGTTGGAGCGCGGCCTTCGCGAGGGCATCGCCGTCGAAGACCGGCCGACGCTCCTCATCCTGCGCAGCCACATCGGGTACCCGTCGCCGAAGTACATCGACACTGCGCACGCGCACGGCAATCCACTCGGCGCCGACGAGGTCGCCCGGGTGAAGGAGATCCTCGGGATGCCCCGGGAGGACTTCTGGGTGCCTGATGACGTCCTCAGCTTCTACGGCCAAGCCGGCGCACGCGGCCGCCCGGAGCGTGAAGCGTGGCGGGAGCGTGTGACCGCGTTCAAAGAGCGCGACCCGACCAAGGCCGAGGAGTACGACCTGATGATCAGCGCCCGCGGTCGTCAGGGATGGGAGGCGAAGCTCCCGTCCTGGGACGCCGGCGACAAGCTCGCGACGCGCAAGGCGTGCTCGGCGGTGCTCGATTCGATCCTCGACGTCGTACCCGGCCTGATGGGCGGCGGCGCCGACCTGACCGGCAACACCGGCACCGAGCTGAAGGAACAGGCGCAGATCACACGCGACGACTTCAGCGGCCGACAAATCCACTTCGGCGTGCGTGAGCACGGCATGGGCTCGATCATGAACGGGATGGCGGTGTCGGGCGGTGCGCTGCCGTTCGGTGGGACGTTCCTGATCTTCAGCGACTACGAGCGCCCTGGGGTGCGGCTCGCCGCGCTCCAGCAGGCGAAGGTCGCTTTCGTCTGGTCACACGACTCGGTGGGCCTCGGCGAGGACGGCCCGACGCACCAGCCGATCGAGCACCTCATGTCGCTACGGGCGATGCCGCAGCTACGGGTCATCCGGCCCGCCGACGCCAACGAGGTGTCGCATGCATGGCGCGTCCACATCGAGGGCGATGGGCCTACCGCGATCGTCCTCACCCGGCAGACCGTGCCCGTCCTCGAAGGGACCGCGGAGCGCGCTCCGGAAGGCGTCCCGAAGGGCGCCTACACACTCGTCGACGAGCGCGGCGACGGCCTCGACCTGGTGCTGATCGGCACGGGCTCGGAAGTCCAGCTGTGCGTCGCCGCGAGCGAACAGCTCTCGGGCGACGGGCTCGCCGTGCGCGTGGTCTCGATGCCGTCCTGGGAGCTTTTCGGCGAGCAGCGCGACACCTACCGCGACGCCGTCCTGCCGCCGGGCGTGCCGACCCTCGCCGTCGAGGCCGGCGCGAGCCACGGGTGGCAGCGCTACGCCGACGACGTGATCGCCATCGACCACTTCGGCGCGTCGGCACCGGGCAGTGTCGTACTCGCCAAGTTCGGGTACACACCAGAGAACGTCGTGGCCCGCGCCCGCGCCTTGCTCGGCCTCGAATTCCCCGGAGGGAGGGCCCGATGACTCATCCACGTTCCCCCATCGCCCGCCTCATCGACTACGGGCAGAGCCCCTGGCACGACAACCTCACCCGGCTGCTCATCACCGGGGGCGGGCTTGCCCGCATGATGGACGAGGACGGCATCCGGGGCGTCACCTCGAACCCGACGATCTTCGAGAAGGCCATGGCCGCCGGAGAGGGTTACGACGAGCAGCTCGCCGAACTGTCCCGCGCCGGCGCGCCCATCGACACGGCGTACTGGGCTCTCGTCCTGGACGACATCCGCCACGCAGCCGACGTGCTGCGTCCCACCTATGACGAGCTGGACGGCGCGGACGGGTTCGTCTCGGTGGAGGTCGCGCCCCAGCTCGCCGACGAGACCGCCGCCACCATCGACCAGGTGCACTGGCTACACGGTCAGTCGGCGCGTCCGAACGCCTTCGTGAAGATCCCGGCGACCGAGGCTGGGATCCCCGCCATCGAGCAGTGTCTGGCCGAGGGCATACCGATCAACATCACGCTGATCTTCTCGCTCGTCCGCTACGCACAGGTCATCGAGGCGTACTTCCGCGGGCTCGAACGCCACGCCGAGCAGGGTGGCGACATCTCGCGTGTTCCGTCAGTTGCGTCCTTCTTCGTGAGCAGGGTCGACACCGAAGCCGACCGGCGACTCCCCGAAGGCCACCCGCTGCGTGGGAAGGTCGCAGTCGCCAACGCCAAGCTCGCGTACCAGCTCTTCCTCGAGAAGTTCACCGGCGATCGCTGGGCCGCGCTCGAGGCACGCGGCGCGCGGAAGCAGCGGCCGTTGTGGGCCTCCACCTCGACCAAGAACCCCGCCTACTCGGACACGCTCTACGTGGACGAGCTCGTCGGGCGCGACACGGTCAACACGCTCGCACAGCCGTCGATCGACGCCTTGCGCGACCACGGAAATCCACAGCCGGACACGATCCTCCGCGACGTCGACGGTGCCCGGCGCGTCATCGATGAGCTGCCCGCGGCGGGCATCGACTACGACGACCTCACCGACACCCTCGAGCGCGACGGGGTCGGGAGCTTCACGCGGTCGTACCGCGACTGCCTGGCAAGTCTCGAGAAGCGCGCCGCCGAGATCACCGGCTGACCCGTGGCCGATCCGGACGGCGAAGCGGTACCGGCTGCGACCGCGTTCGTCGTCTTCGGCGCCACCGGCGACCTCGCACACCGGAAGCTCTACCCGGCTCTGGCCTCGTTGGCCACGACCGACCAGCTGCCGCACCGGCTGGTGGTGGTCGGTGTAGCCCGAACGCAGATGGCCGACGAGGACTTCGCCACCGAGGTTCGCAACGCGATCGCCAAGGCGGGCGGCGCCGAACCAGGCGGGCGGACCGTTCTCGACGAGCGGGACGTGGGTTTCCGCTACATCGCCGGGACGTTCGACGACGAGGCGACGTTTCGTGAGGTCGGCGCCGTCCTCGCGGCGTGTGAGGCCGAATACGGCACGGCCGGCAACGCGCTCTATTACCTGGCGACCATCCCGCAGATGTTCGGACCGGTCGCAGTCGGGCTCGGTGAAGCAGGTCTCGCCGAGGAGCCCCGGGGCGCCTTCCGCCGGATCGTCGTCGAGAAGCCGTTCGGTCGCGACCTCGCAAGCTCACGCGCGCTCGACGCCGGGCTCCACCGCTACTTCCGGGAACATCAGATCTTTCGCATCGACCACTACCTTGCCAAGGAGACGGTCCAGAACATCCTGGCGCTTCGGTTCACGAACACGATCTTCGAGCCGATCTGGAACCGCCGGTACGTCGATCACGTGCAGATCACGGTGGCGGAGGACCTCGGTGTCGAGCACCGGGGCACGTTCTACGAGCAATCCGGAGCTTTGCGCGACATCGTCCAGAACCATCTGCTCCAGGTCCTCGCGCTGACGGCGATGGAGCCACCGGCGTCGTTCGATGCCGACGCGATCCGCAACGAGAAGGTGAAGGTGCTGCGGTCGGTGCGACCGCTCCCGCCGGACGAGCTCACGCGCTCGGTGGTGCGAGGCCAGTACACGCGCGGTGAGATCGGTGGCGTCGACGTCCCCGGCTACCGCGAGGAGGAAGGGGTCTCGCCCGAGAGCAACGTCGAGACCTACCTCGCGCTCGAGCTCGACATCGACAACTGGCGCTGGGCCGGCGTGCCCTTCTACCTGCGAACCGGGAAGCGCCTTCCCCGCCGGGTCACGGAGGTTGCCCTGCAGTACCAGCGGGTGCCGTTCCTCCCGCTGCCACCGAGCGCGGTCAGCTCGGTCGAGCCGAATGTCATGGTCCTCAACATCCAGCCTGACGAGGGAGTCACGCTCCAGTTCGCGGCCAAGGTCCCGGGCCCGACCTTCCGCGTCCGCGGGGTCGAGCTCGAGTTCCGGTACGGCAAGGCATTCAAGGAACAGGCACCGGAGGCATACGAGCGGGTGTTGCGCGACGCGTTCCTGGGTGACGCCACGCTGTTCATCCGCAGCGACGAGGTCGATCAGTCGTGGCAGATCGTGCAGCCGCTCATCGACGCGTTCGAAGCCGGGCGTGTCCCGCTGCACTTCTATCCCGCCGGCACCTGGGGGCCGCCCGAGGCCGACAATCTGCTTGCGAACCACGAAGACGTCTGGCGCACGCCGTGACCCTGCACGGCGAGCTGCGGGTGGTGGACGACGTGCCCCAGGCGTTCGCCGCGTTCGTGGCCGAGGCGGCGCCGGCCTCAATGGCGCTGTCCGGCGGCACGACCGCTCGTGAGTGCTACGAGCTGCTCGCAGTCGCCGACGTCGACTGGAGCGAGGTGGAGATCTTCTTCGGGGACGAGCGTTGGGTGCCCGTCGACGATCCCGAATCGAACGAGGGCATGGCCCGGCAACTGTTCCTAGACCACGTGCGCCCGGCCGCCGTGTACTCGATGCGTCGCGGCGGTGAGACGATCGAGGACGCCGCCGACGCGTACGACAAGTTGCTCTGGGACCGTCCGCCGGTCGAGCTCGTGCACCTGGGGATGGGCCCCGACGGGCACACGGCATCGCTTTTCCCCGGTTCCCCCGCGCTGGAGGAGCGGGAACGGCTCGTGGTCGCGACCGGCGACGACCTTCATCCTCACCCCCGCCTCACGTGGACGTTCCCGGCGCTGAACCGTTCGCCGCTCGCCGTGTTCACCGTGGCAGGCGAGGAGAAGCGCGAAGCGCTCAAGCGGATCAAGGCCGGCGAAGACCTGCCCGCAGCGCGGGTTTCGGCCGCTCGAGTCATCTGGTTCGTCGACGAAGCCGCCAACGGACTTGAAGGAGGCGTTCAGGGCTTCCTCAACCTCGGCCTAGGCTTCGCTGCGTGATCAACGGAGCCGAGGCGCAGCATCTCATCGGTGCTCCTCTCGAAGAGATCGTCGCCGAGGCCGGTCGGGCTCGCGACCGCGGCCACGGCAACCGCATCACGTTCTCGCCCAAGGTCTTCATCCCGCTCACGATGCTGTGCCGTGACCGCTGCGGCTACTGCACGTTCGCCAAGCCGCCGGCGCGGCTGGAGGCGCCGTACCTCTCGCTCGAGGAGGTACTCGAGATCGCCCGCCGGGGTGCAGCCGCCGGCTGCCACGAAGCGCTGTTCACGTTGGGTGAGGCACCCGAGGAGCGTTACCCGGCCGCACGCGAATGGCTCGGCAACCACGGCTACGACTCGACCGTCGACTACCTCGTCGCCGCGTGCGGCGCCGTGCTCGCCGAGACTGGTCTCCTGCCGCACGCCAACGCGGGGGCGCTCTCGCAAGACGAGCTGGAGCGGCTGCGCGCCGTCAGCCCTTCTCAAGGAATGATGATCGAGACGCTGGCGGCCCGGCTGGGCGAGCCCGGAGGCCCGCACCACGGCGCTCCCGACAAGACACCGGCGCGGCGGCTCGCCACGCTCGAGGCAGCCGGTGCGGCGCGAGTGCCCTTCACCACGGGGATCCTGGTCGGCATCGGCGAAACGCGTCCCGAACGCATCGACGCCCTGCTCGCCATCCGCGAGAGTCACGCGCGCCATGGACACGTGCAGGAGGTGATCGTCCAGAACTTCCTGCCCAAGCCGGGCACGGCTATGCACCAGCATCCGCCGTGCGATCGGGACGAGTTCGTGTGGACCGTCGCCGCCGCCCGGCTGGTGCTCGGTCCCGACATGCACGTGCAGGCACCGCCCAACCTGAGCGACGACCTCGGCGCGCTCGTCGCCGCCGGCATCGACGATTGGGGTGGCGTCTCGCCGGTCACGGTCGACCACGTCAACCCCGAGCGCCCCTGGCCCGCGCTCGATCGGCTGCACGCCGCGACCGAGGCAGGGGGGAAAGTGCTCGCGCCGCGGCTGACGGTGTACCCCGAGTACGCGCGCGATGCCGAGCGCTGGTTGCATCCGGACGTCCGCTTCCCGGTCCTGCTCGCATCCGACGGCGACGGGCTCGCGCGTGAGCACGCGTGGTCGGCGGGCGGGACCGAGCATCCACCGCGGCTCATTCCCGCTCGCGCGCATGCCGGCGGCCCCGTCGGCGAGGTGCTGGACGGCGTGGCCGCCGGCGCCGAGGTCGGCGTCGAGGAGCTGGTCACGCTGCTGTCGGCTCGGGGGCCGGAGCTCGCTCGTGTGTGCGCGGTGGCCGACGAACTGCGGCGTGACGCCGTCGGTGACGTCGTCACGTTCGTCCGTAACCGCAACATCAACTACACGAACGTCTGCACGTTCAAGTGCCGCTTCTGCGCGTTCTCGAAAGGCCCGCTCTCGCTGAACCTGCGCGGCACGCCGTACCTGCTCGACCACGAGGAGATCCAGCGGCGCGTCGTGGAGGCCGTCGACTGCGGCGCGACCGAGGTCTGCCTCCAGGGGGGCATCCACCCCGACTTCGACGGCGAGTACTACGTGTCAGTCGCCCGCGCCGTGAAGGACGTCGCGCCCGATATCCACATCCACGGGTTCACCGCGCTCGAGGTCACCGAGGGCGCGCGCCGCCTCGACATGCCGCTGCGCGAGTACCTCCTTCTCGCCAAGGACGCCGGGTTGTCGACGCTCCCCGGCACGGCGGCAGAGATCCTCGACGACGAGGTGCGCGCCGTGATCTGCCCCGACAAGGTCACGACCGACGAGTGGCTCGAGGCGCACCGCATTGCCCATTCGATCGGCCTGCGCTCCAACATCACGATCATGTTCGGGCACGTCGAGCAGCCCGTCCACGTCGCCCGTCACATGGTGCGGACGCGCGCGCTGCAGAAGGAGACGGGCGGGTTCACCGAGTTCGTGCCGCTGCCGTTCGTGCACATGGCGAGCCCGATCTTCCTGCAGCACCGCGCCCGTCCCGGCCCGACGTTCCGGGAGGCCCTGCTCATCCACGCCGCGGCGCGCATCGCGTACCGCGGCCGTATCGACAACATCCAGGTGTCATGGGTGAAGATGGGCGTCGAAGGCGCGCAGCAGGCCCTCCAGGCTGGTGCCAACGACCTCGGCGGGACGCTCATGGACGAAAATATCTCCCGGGCGGCGGGCGCCAGCCACGGCCAGGAGCTCGACGAGCACGAGTTTCGGCAGATCGTCGAGCCGCTGGGCCGCAACCTCGAGCAGCGCACGACCCTGTACGGGCGCACGCGCACAGTCGGCCGGCGCCTTCGGCCGCCGCCGGACGAACACGCGAACAGCAACGGCAATCAAGCCGCGCCCGTCGCGTTCGTGGGGACGGCTCCCGCCACGCCTCGATGACCGCAGCAGACTTCGATGTCGTCGGCATCGGGAACGCGCTCGTCGACGTCATCAGCTCCGTGGACGACGACTTCATCGAGGCGCACGACTTCCCTCGCGGCGCGACGACGATGGTCGAGCTCGACCGCGCTGAGGCCGTCTACGCAGACCTGCCCCCGGCGCAGGAGATATCGGGTGGGTCGTGCGCGAACACGATCGCGGGCCTGGCGTCCTTCGGGGCGTCGGTGGCGTTCATCGGACGTGTCCGTGACGACCAGCTCGGCAAGGTGTACACGCACGACCTGCGCTCCCTCGGCGTGCACTTCGACGTCCCACCTGCCACCACGGGACCGGCGACTGGCCGCTGTCTCGTGATGGTGACACCGGACGCGCAACGCACCCAGTGCACGTATCTCGGTGCGTCGACGTTCATCGGCCCCGAGGACGTCGACCCCGCCGTCGTCGCCCGGGCCCAGGTGACGTACCTCGAGGGGTACTTGTGGGACCAACCGCCGGCCAAGGACGCCATCCGCAAGGCCGCGTCGGCGGCACGTGACGCGGGGCGGCGGGTCGCGCTCACGCTCTCGGACCCGTTCTGCGTCGACCGGCACCGTTCGGAGTTCCGCGCCCTCGTCGCGGACGAGATCGACGTTCTGTTCGCCAACGAGACGGAGATCCGCTCACTGTACGAAGTCGACGACTTCGACACCGCGCTCCAGCGCGTGCGAGAGCACTGCCAGATCGCGGCGTTGACGCGAAGCGAGCGCGGGTCCGTGGTCGTCGCCGGCGAAGCGACAGCGGCTTTGCCGACCGTCGCCGCAGGAGCCGGAGTTCGCGACGGCGACCATGGAGGGACTGACGAGATTCATGTGATCGACGCGCATCCCGTCGACCGTCTCGTCGACACGACCGGCGCCGGGGACCAGTACGCGGCGGGCTTCCTGTACGGCCTGACGCGCGGTCTCGACCTCGCCACGTGCGGCCGGTTGGGGTCGGCGGCGGCCGCCGAGGTCATCTCGCACTTCGGGGCGCGACCGCTCGTGTCGCTGGCGGAGCTGGCGAGGACCGTCGTCAGGTAGAGACCACGGAGGCCATACGCTCGGGGCGTGGCTCGCCGTCCTCGCTACCGCACCGGTGACCCCGAGCTCGACGCCGCCATGATGGAGCTCGTCGAGCAGGCGGGCGCCGAGAACGCCGACCTCGTCTTCGAGCTCATCGTGTCGGCCGTCCGCATGGCCCAAGACCACGCAGATCGAGGTGACCTCAAGATCGCCAACGCCGCGCTCAAGGAGATGCGGTACGCGTTCCACGTGTTCGCCCCGTACCGGAACGAACGCAAGCTCGCCATCTTCGGATCGGCGCGCACGGAGCCGGACTCACCGCTCTACGACCAAGCCCGCCGGCTCGCCATGGCGATGGCGGCGCACGACTGGATGGTCATCACCGGTGCCGGACCCGGGATCATGGAAGCGGGCGTCGAGGGCGCCGGTCCGGACAACGCGTTCGGTGTGAGCATCCGGCTGCCGTTCGAGGCGGCGACGAGCCAGTTCCTCGCCGGTGATCCCAAGCTCATGAACTTCCGGTACTTCTTCACCCGGAAGCTCCTGTTCGTCAAGGAGGCCCACGGCTTCGTCATGCTGCCGGGCGGGTTCGGCACGATGGACGAGACCTTCGAGCTCCTCACGCTCGTACAGACGGGAAAGACGCAGCCGGCCCCGATCGTCCTGCTCGACGTTCCCGGCGGGACGTTCTGGCAGTCCTGGCGCGACTTCATGGACCGAGAGCTGCTCGCGGGCGGGTACATCGGGAAGCACGACCTCAACCTCATGCTCATCACCGACGACGTCGAGCGGGCCGTCGACGAGGTCATCGGCTTCTACTCGAACTACCACTCGCAGCGGTACGTCGAGGGCATCCTCGTCATTCGCCTGCAGCGGGCGCCCGACGATGCCGACCTCGACGCCCTCAACGACGAGTTCGCCGACATCGTGGCCCGTGGGCGCATCGAGCGCATCGAGGCGACTCCGGCGGAACGCACCGACGACGATCATGTCGACCTCGATCGCATCGCGTTTCGTTTCGACCGCCACAACTACGCCCGGCTGCGTGAGCTCATTGACCGGCTCAACGGACGCGAGCCGGGTCGCGGCGAAAGCTCCTAACGCTCACCCCCGAGGGCGTGGATGGCGCGCTCCACCGCCCGGCGCGCCTCCTGGAGCCGCCTCTCGTCGGCCGCCGCGGCCTCGTCGCCGTCCACAGCGTCGCTCAGTCGGTCGTAGGCGAGGTCGCGCAGCGACTCCTCGATGCCGCGGAGCTGCGAGACGAGCTGGTCGACACGCTCAGTCATCGAGCGCGGCCGCGAGCAGGTCGGCGGGGTGCTGAACGTCGAGCCCGGCGGCACCCAGGTGCATGGCACAGCCCGGGTTCGCCGACGCCACCAGCGGCTCGCCGGCCCCGGCGGCGCGCCGGACGGCGGCCACCTTTCTTTCGCGGATCTCGGTCGCAAGCTCGGGCTGGAGCGCGTTGTACGCGCCACCGGCGCCACAACAAAGACCGTCGTCGTCCGTGTCGACGGTCGTGTACGCCGGTGCGAGCACGGTGCGGACAGCGCCCGCCGCGTGCTGCACGTGGCGGAGGTGGCAGGGGTCCTGCACGACGACGACGCGGCCGGTGGCACACACCGGGAGTCGCTTCTGGCCGGCCAGCCACTCGGAGAAGTCCCGGACCCGGGTCGCGAACGCCACCGCCTCGTCGGTGCCCACGAGGCGGCCGTAGTCCTTCATCGCCGCGCCGCAGCCGGCGCTGTCGACCACTACGGGCGCGTCGCCGGGCATCGACGCGATGACGCGGCGAGCGAGGCGGCGGGCGTCGGACACGCGGCCGGCGTGGACGTGGAGCGCGCCGCAGCAGTCGGCACCGCGACGCGGCAACCCGGGCTGTGCGCCCGTCGCCTTCATGACGCGTAGTGCGGCCCGATGCGTATCGCGCTGCCACGCATCCATCACACACCCCGGGAACAGGTACGCATCGGCAGCCTTGCGATCGGTTGCTGCGCGCAGAGGTCGAGCGAGAGCGCGCAGCGAGATGCGCGGCAATGGAAGCCTCTTGGGTACGAGGCGCAGCCGCTGCGCGAAGGCGAACAGCCACGACAGCATCAGCAACAGCCAGTGGCGCGGCAGCACCACGCGGTAGCCGAACCACTCAGCTAGCTGCCGCCGCCATGGCCGCGCGGCTCGACGGTGTTCGTGCAGCGCGTCGCGCGCACCCTCCATGAGATGACCGAACGGCACCGATGACGGGCACGCCGCTTCGCAGCCGCGGCACTGGACGCACTCTTCCATGTAGCGCTCGAACGTCGCGTCGAGCGGCGCGCCATGGAGCTCCACGGCCTGCATCGCTGCGATCCGGCCCCGCGGTGACGCGGTCTCGAGGCCGGTCACCCGGTAGGTCGGGCAATGCGGGAGGCAGAGCCCGCAGGCCACGCACGCGACGAGCTCGTCCTCGTCGACGTCCAGGACTCCGAGCGGCGGGGGCTGGGTCACGCCGCCGTCGAGGTCGATGGCACGGGATCGACCGGGAGCCGACCGCGAGCGAGCTTGCCGGCGGGATCGAATGCGCCCCGAATGCGTTCGAGGATGGCGAGGTTCGGCGGCGGCGCGCCGTAGCCGTCGACACCGGCAGCGCCTGACTCTCGAAGCAGCCACCCGTCGTGGGCGACGGACACCTGCCGGGCGGCAACAAGGGCATCGACCGAATCGGCGGCGACGTGGACCGTGCCGACGCCGATTTCGGCCAGCCACCGCAGACCGTCGACCCCGTCGAGCGCGGCGCCGAACGCACCGAGACGGCTCGGTCGCACGGAGATCCGCCCTCGATGCGGCCCGTCCGGCCACGTGGGGTCGGCAGCCTCATGGAGCTCGAGACCGGCAGCTCCGGCTTCGGCGACGATGTCGTCGTCGTTTCCCTCGAGCAGCACACGTGTGGTGCGGCCATCCCAGGCGACGCAGGACGGCCGGAAGAGCCGCCGGCGGGTCTCGAACGGATCGGCGTCGGTCACAGCCCAGCGGGCGTGGGACGGTCGCGGCTGGCATCGCAGTGTCACCTGCACGAGCACGCCGATCGTGCCGAATGACCCCACGAGTAGGCGCGGGATGTCGTAGCCGGTCACGTTCTTGACCGTCGGCCCGCCTCCCTTCACCAGCCGCCCGCCCGCCGTCACGAAACGGACTTCGAGCACGCGGTCGCGCAGCGGCCCGTGGCGGAGCCGGCGCGGTCCCGACAAACCGGTCGCGATCGTGCCGCCCACCGTGGCCGCCGCTGAGCGCGGATCGAGCGGGCATTCCTGACCGGCCTCGGCGAGCACTGCGCCGAGGCCGCCCACCGTCGTGCCGGCGCCGACCGTGACCGTCAGCTCGGCCGGGTCGTACGCGACGACTCCGGCGGGGGCGCGCACCACGACGCCGTCGCCGGGCGGGTTGCCGACCTCCCAGTGCGTACGTGCGCCGGTCGGTAGGACGGCCTCGGCGGTCGCAATGGCCTCTCGCAACTCGTCCAACGGGAGCGCCGCACGCGTCGCCATCACACCCACGCCCCTTCGGGAACGCGCTGCAGCTCCCCGCAACGGCTTCCGCGGGGCAGGATCTTCTGCGGATTGGCGCGGCCGGAAGGGTCGAACGCGTCCCGCAGCCTCGCCTGCGCATCGAGGTCGTCGGCCGTGAACACGAGCGGCATCGCCTCCCGCTTCTCGAGCCCGATGCCGTGCTCGCCCGAGAGCACGCCGCCGGCGTCGACGCATACGCGCAGGATGGCGTCGCCAGCGGCGTGGACCCGTTCCCAGACGCCGGGCTGGCGCTGGTCGAACGCGATGAGCGGGTGGAGGTTGCCGTCGCCGGCGTGGAAGACGTTCATCATCGTCAGGTCGTACTCGCCCGCGATCCGGTAGACGTCCCGGAGCACATCGACGAGCCGGGTGCGCGGCACGACGGCGTCGTGGAGGTAGTAGTCGGGGGCGATCCGGGCGATGGCGCCGAACGCCGACTTGCGTCCCTTCCACAGCAGGGCGCGTTCGGCGTCGTCGGCCGCGACGCGCACGGTGCGGGCGCCGTGGTTCGTCCCGATGCGACGCACTGCGTCCACTTGCGCGGCCACCCCGGCCGGGAGGCCGTCGAGCTCGACCAGCAGCACGGCGGCGGCGTCACGCGGGTATCCCGCGCCGACGAAATCCTCGACGGCCCGTGTGATCTCGGCGTCCATCATCTCGAGCGCGGCCGGGACGATGCCGTCGGCGATGATCGCGCTCACGGTCGCGGCGGCGTCGTCGATCGACGTGAAGTCGAGCAGAAGCGTGCGCACCTCGGGCGGATCGGGCACGAGCCGCACCGCGATCCGGGTCGCGATGCCCATTGTGCCCTCGCTGCCCACGAAGCAGCCGCGCAGGTCGTAGCCGGGCTGGTCGGGGTCGAGGCCGCCGAGCATCGTCGCCGAACCGTCCGCCAGCACGACCTCGATCGCTAGCACGTGCATCGCGGTCACACCCGACGCCAGGCAATGGGGACCCCCGGCGTTCGTGGCCACGTTGCCGCCGATCGTGCACGCCTGCTGCGACGAGGGATCCGGCGCGTAGTGCAAGCCCAGGTGGTGCACCGCCCGACTCAGATCGAGGTTGAGTACTCCGGGCTCCACCCACGCGTACCGGTCTTCGGCGTCCACCTCGAGGATCCGGTTGAGGTGTGTGGTCACGATCACGAGCGGGTCGCCGACCGGCGTCGCTCCCCCGGCGAGGCCGGTGCCGCTGCCCCGGGCCACGAACGGACGACCGTGTTGCGCCGCGATGCGCACGGCGGCGGCGAGCTCCTTGCCGCTGCCCGGAAAGCACACCGCGGCGGCATCGCCGCGATCGACACCGGCGTCACGCTGGTAGAGCGCCAGCTCCAGAGGCTCGGCGCGCGCCCGGCCGGGGCCGAGCGTGGCCTCGAGGTCGGCTACGAGCGCGTGGACATCACCGCTGCCGTCGATATGCAAAGCCTACCGATGAGAGGTGTGTACTCTCGGCGGCAGCGACGAAGGCTTGCCGACCGTCGCTGCACAGCCGGAGCTTGCGACGGCGAGAGGAAGCACTGTGAGCGCGCCGCGAACTCGGTCGGGGCCGACCCGTGAGTGGGTGACCTTCGACGACCCGAAGGAAGAGGGCCGGCGCTGGCAGATCGACGTCACGTTCCTGACGTCGCACTGGCAGTGCATCTTCGGGCACGGCTGCCAGGGTGTGCTCACCGAGCGCGCCCCGGAGATGGTGCAGGGGTGTTGCTCCTACGGAGCCCACTTCACGAACCGGAAGGACCGCGATCGCGTCGTGCGCGCGGCCAAGGAATTGTCCGACGAGGAGTGGCAATACGCGAAGGCGGGGCGTACCACAGGCGTTTACGCGAAGAGCGGGAAGGACGAGGACGGGCGCATCGAGTGGCGCACCCGACTCGTCGATGACGCCTGCATCTTCTTGAACCGCCCCGGGTTTCCCGCCGGGCCGGGCTGCGCGCTGCATCAACACGCCATCCGCACCGGGCAGCACCACAGTGAGCTGAAGCCCGACGTGTGCTGGCAGTTGCCGCTCCGCTCGGTCGACGAAGAGCAGGAGGACGGCTCGGTCGTCTCGACGTTCTCGGAGTTCGGTCGCGACGGCTGGGGCGAGGGCGGTCAGGAGTTCGCGTGGTGGTGTACCGAGGCGCCCGAAGCGTTTACCGCCAGCGAGCCCGTCTACCGCTCGATGGGCGAGGAGATGCGCAAGATGCTCGGCGACGAGCTGTACAAGCAGGTGGTCGCCTACCTCGACGACCGGACACACTCGAAGCCGCCGCCGGCCCCGCATCCCTCCGAGGTGCCGGTGCGATTCACGCGCCGGCCTCCGGCTTCGCGCGCGAACGGCTCTCGCCGCCGGAGCAGTGGACGCTGACTTCCCGTCGTTGCTCGAGGCGCTCGAGCGCGAACACACGAGCCTGCAAGCAGAGCTGCGTGGCCTGAACGCGGACGATTGGTTCCGGCCAACGCCGGCCAAGGGCTGGGACGTGCGCGACACGGTCGCGCACCTTGCCGACACGGACGAGATCGCCGTCGACACCTGCACCGCGGGACCGCGTCCGCTCAACGACTTCGCGGCCCGCTTCGCGTCCGCCGAGGACACGACGTTGTGGGGTGTGCTGCGCGGTCGCCGGCGCTCCGGGCGCGACGTGCTGGCGTGGTGGGAGGAGACGTCGGCTCGAGAGCGGGACGTGATCGCCGGCCTCGATCCCGCCACGCGGGTTCCGTGGGGCCTCGGAATGCGCCCGCCCTCGTTCGTGACCGCCCGCCTCATGGAGACGTGGGCGCACGGCCTCGACGTGCGAGCCGCGCTGGGACTTCCCGTCGTCGACACCGACGCCCTCCGGCACGTCGCCTGGCTCAGCCACCGCGCCCTCCCCTACGCGTTCTCGTTCGCGGGGCGCGAACCGCCACCGGGGGACATTCGGGTCGAGCTCACGTCGCCGTCCGGCGACGAGACGTGGGAGTACGGACCGGAAGGGTCGTCGAACCGGATCACGGGACCGGCGGGCGAGTTCTGCCGCCTGTTCGTGCAGCGGATGTCGCGTGAGGAAGCGCGGGGCCTAGTCGCCGAGGGCGACGGCGCCGTCGCCGCACTCCAGGTTGCACGCGCGTTCCTATAAGGCGACGCGCTCGGAGAAGGCCTTACGGGCCGCCGATCAGCCCACCGCCGTCGACGACGAGCAGCTCGCCCGTGATCCACGAGGACGCGTCGGATGCAAGGAACAAGGCGGCACCGGCGACGTCGTCGGGCACACCGAGGCGCTTCATCGGGAAGCGCGCCGCCATGCCTTCCTCGTCGTGCTCGTAGAGCGCGCGAGCGAAGTGGGTCTTGACGAGGCCGGGTGCAATTCCGTTCACCCGAATGCCGGGCGCAAGCTCGACCGCGAGCTGGCGCGTCATGTGGATCAGCGCCGCCTTCGACGTGTTGTACATGCCGATGCCCAGAGACGGGCGGATACCACCGAGGGACGCCACGTTGATGAGCACGCCACCGTGGTCACGCATCCACGTACGCCATGCCGCTTGCGCGAGCAGTAGCGGGCCCTCGACGTTCAATTCGAGGACCTTCCGCACGGCACGAGTCTCCGTCTCGATCATGGGCCCGAACGTCGGGTTCGTCCCCGCGTTGTTCACCAGGATGTCGAGCGCGCCGAGCTCCTCGAGACAGTGGGCGACGGAGGCCTCGATCGCCTCGGGGTCACCGGCCGAGCCTGCGTAGACGGCGACGCGTGATCCCAGGGCCGCCAGCGCGGCTTGGGTCTCGTCGAGCTCGTCCTTCTTCCGGGCGAGCACGCAGACGCCGGCGCCGGCGCCGGCGTACGCCTCGGCGATGGCGCGTCCGATGCCGCGCGTGCCCCCGGTGACGAGCGCGACCTTGCCGTCCAATCGGAACGCGGTTGCCGGGTCGATCACAGATACAGACCTGTCTGGCCTTCGGTGCGACTCGACGCGACCGCATGGACGTCACGTTCCCGGAGGATCAGGTAGTCCTCGCCCCGAATGTCGACCTCGAAGCCGGCGTCCGGTGCGAACAGCACGAGATCGCCGTCCTCGACGTTGCGCACCGTCGGTCCCACCGCGACCACCTTCGCCCATCCCAGGCGGCGGCTCTCGGCCGCGGTGGCGGGAATGACGATACCGGCGCGGCTCTTGCGCTCGCCCAGCTCCTTCGACGGCAGCGCGAGGATGCGATCGGCCGTCATGCGGATCGAATGCTTGACGTCGTCGGCCGACTCGTCGGAAGGCACGAGAAGCAAGGGTACCGGTCGGATGCGCGGTTCCAGACGATCGCGAGGCGGGGGCTAGATTTCGCTGAGAGGGCGGTCGTCCCTGGAGACTCGTGTCCAATACCACGCAGCTCGCACAACCCGCTGTCATGAGGGCGGCCTCGACGCTGCGCGCGTACGTCCTGCTCACGAAGCCGCGGGTCATCGAGCTGCTGCTGGTCACGACTCTGCCAGCCATGGTGCTGGCCGCCGGTGAATTGCCGTCGGTCACGCTCATGGGCGCGGTTCTCGTCGGTGGCGCGCTCGCCGCCGGTGGGGCCAACACGATCAACTGCTGGATCGAGCGCGACCGGGACCGCGTCATGCACCGCACGCGACACCGGCCGCTGCCGACGGGGCGGATCGCGCCCGGTCGAGCCCTCCTGTTCGGCGTCGTCCTCGAGGCGACGGCGTTCGTGTGGCTCTTGACCGCGGTGAACTTGTTGTCGGCCGCGCTCGCAGTGAGCGCGATGCTCTTTTACGTCTTCGTGTACACGATCTGGCTCAAGCCGCGCAGCCCGCAGAACATCGTGATCGGCGGCGCCGCGGGCGCGGTGCCGGTGCTCGTGGGGTGGGCGGCGGTGACGGGACGTCTCGACGCCCCGGCATGGGTCCTGTTCGCCATCGTGTTCTGCTGGACGCCGCCGCACTTCTGGGCGCTGTCGCTGCGCTACCAGGACGACTACGCGGCCGCCGGCATCCCCATGCTGCCGGTCGTGAGCGGCATCCCGAAGGCGGTGCGCCAGATCATCGTCTACACGCTCCTGGTGGTGGCGGTCACACTCCTGCTGCCCGAGTTCGAAACGATGGGAGTCGTGTACATCGCCGCTGCGGTGGGCCTCGGCGCCGCCTTCGTGTGGCAGGCGGTCGCGCTTCTTCGCGACGCGAGCCCCCAGCGAGCGATGCGACTGTTCGCCTTCTCGAACACCTACTTGGCCCTCCTCTTCGCGGCCATTGCCGTCGACACGCTCATCCGGGCCTACTGAGACGCCGGCACGGCGACACGGCTGGCTCCTGATACTCGCCGGCGTCCTCGTCGTCGGCCTGGTCGCCGGTCTGCTCGTCGCCGTGCTCGGCCGCGAGTCGAAGAGCGACGGCAGCATGCGCCGCCGTGCGGTGGCGGCCGAGGGCGTCGCCGAGGTCGGCTCCCCCGCCCCGGACTTCGTGCTTCCCGCCCTCGATGGGAGCGACCCAGTCCGGCTCGCCGACTTTCGCGGCCGGCCGGTGATCCTGAACTTCTGGGCGTCATGGTGCAATCCGTGCCGCGACGAGTTCCCGCTCCTCAAGGAGACGCTACGCGAGCACCGGGCCGACCGGCTGGCAGTCATCGGCGTCACGTTCCGCGACATCGTCGACGACTCCAGGGGTTTCGTGAAGAAGATGCAGGCGACGTGGCGACAGGGCATCGACGAGGACCGGGTCGTCGCCGGTGCGTTCGGTGTGCGTGCGATCCCGTGGACGTTCTTCATCCGCCCCGACGGGACGATCGCGGCCCGCGTGTTCGGCATCACGAGCCAAGACAAGCTCGACGACCCTCTCGGCAAGCTCCTGGCGCGTTAGCCCATCATCACCCGGGTGCTACTCCTCCCAGCGGAACAAGAACGCCGCGGCGACGGGCGCGGCGATCGCCCACGCCACCAGCACCAGAACGTGCGTGACGGGGAACGCACGCGCCGAAAGCACGTCGCGCACCGCCTCGGCCAGCGCCGCCGCTGGGAGTGTCTCGGCGAAGGCTCTGAGCGCCCCCGGGAGCCGGCTCAGCGGGTATGCCATCCCGCCGAGGAACAGCAGCAGCAGGAACAGCGCGTTCGAGAGCGCGAGGTTCGTCTCGGCGCGCAGGGTTCCCGCCATGAGCAAGCCGATGCCGGCGAACGCGACCGTCCCCACGAGCAGCAGCGCGACCGCGGGCACGATTCGGCCGGTGATGCTCCATCCCAACGCCACGCCCGTCGCGACGATCACCGCGACCTGGCCGAGCTCGATGACGAGCACGTTGCCGGTCTTGGCCGCGAGCAGCCCGGCGCGCGACAACGGCGTCGAGCCGAGCCGCTTCAGCACCCCGTAGCGGCGCTCGTACCCGGTGGCGATGCCCAGGCTGACCATCGCCGTGGACATCACCGCGAGGGCGAGGACGCCGGGCACGAGGAAGTCGATCGGGCGTTCGAGGTCCGTCACCGCGTCGACCTTGGAGAAGAACACGAGGATGCCGAGGGGAATCGCAAGCGTCACGAGGAGGCTCTCGGCGCGCCGGACCGTGAGTAGCAGCTCGATGCGGGTCTGCGCGACCACTGCGCCCGGCTTCATGTGCGCTCCTCGCTCGTCAGCCGCAGGAAAACCTCTTCGAGCGAGGCGCGTCCGGCCCGGAGGTCTCCCAACGTCACGTCCTGATCGCGCAGCCACTCGGCGAGCGCGGCGACGAGGTCCGGCGTCGCCGGCGCGTCGACCACGTAGTCGCCGGGGCGTGGCTCGCGCACCTGCCGGCTCTCGAGACCGAGCGCGGTCGCCAGGCTGGCGTGGTCGAGGCCGGGCTTGGCGGAGAACCGCGTGTCGTCCGTGGTGGCGCTCGTCGTGAGCTCGGCCGGTGCACCGAGCCCGACGATGCGACCGTGGTCGATGATGGCGAGCCGATTGCACAGCAGCTCCGCTTCGTCCATCGCGTGCGTCGTCAGCACGACCGTGACGCCCTGATGCCGCAGGTCGCGCACGAGGTCCCAGGTGGTCGCTCTTGCGCGCGGGTCGAGGCCGGCGGTCGGCTCGTCGAGGAACACGAGCGTCGGCTTGCCGATGAGCGCGAGCGCCAGCGACAGCCGTTGGGACTGCCCGCCCGACATCCGGCGCACAAGGATGTGCTCGGCTTCGCGCAGGCCCACCAGGTCGAGCAGCCGCTGCGGGTCGTCGGGATCGTCGTAAAAGGAGGCGAACAGCTCGAGAGCCTCGAGCGGACGGATTCCCGGGTACAGGCCGCCGTCCTGGAGCATCACGCCGATCTGGGGGCGCAGGCGCGGGCCATCGCGCCACGGGTCGAGGTCGAGCACGCGGACCATTCCGGCGTCGGGACGTCGGTACCCCTCGAGGATCTCGACGGTCGTGGTCTTGCCCGCCCCGTTCGGTCCGAGCAGGCCGAACACCTCACCCGGTTCGACCGACAGCGAGAGGCCATCAACCGCTTGCACCGTGCCGTACCTCTTGCTCAGCCCCGCGACCTCGATGGCAGGGGCCGCCGGCTGCACGGCTCGACAGTACCGAAGCGACTCCGTCCAACCCGCCTTCAGGCAACGAACACTTCGCGACGCACACGGTCAGAATGGACGCGGTGGATCGCTACCAGTACCTGCTCGAGTTCGTGTTCGGCGCCCGGGTGTGGCGGCGACCACGCCGGTTGTTCGTCGCCCTCGTTCCCACGGTCCTCGTGTTCGCCGTCTGGGACGTCCTCGCGATTGCGCGCGACCACTGGTCCTCACCGCCGCGCGTCGCACTGCGCGACCGCTATTCGCGCCGTCCTGCATCGTGTGGCTGGCCGGTCACACAACGGCGTCGGCGGTGACACGCTCGCCCGAGGCCAGCCGTACACCATCCACCGACCCGTCGGCTCGACGGGTGATGCGCTCGACGGGCGAGCAGAGCTGGAAGGCGGCGCCGGCCTTCTCGGCGGCACGCATGAGACCTTGCGCAACTTCATGGATGGCGCCGTCGGCGAAGTAGACGCGCTCGACGGTTTCCGTACGTGATCACGCCATAGATGGCGAGCGCCTCGAACGGTGAGAGCCCGGCGTACATGGCTTGGAAGGAGAAGATCCGCTGCAACGATGCGGAACCCCGCCTCCTCGACGACGCCCGCGCGCCCGCCGGGAACGGCGTCACGCTCGACGACGACGACGTCATGACCGCGGCCGGCAACTGACACGCAGCCGAGACGCCGCCCAGGCCGGCGCCCACCACGACCGTGCGCACGGTGTCGTCCCGCGTCGCTACCGGTCGCGCCAGGCGACGAACGTGCCGAGCTCCTCGAGCGCGAGGCGGGCCTCGGACGCGATCGGCGCCACGCTCAGAGCGTCCAGCGCCCGGTCGACGAGCCGTTCGACACTGCGCTCGACCTCGTCAACGGCGCCCGTGTCGACCAGCACCTCCTGGAGGGCGGCGACGTCGTCGTCGTCGAGATCGGGATCGCCGATCCCGTCGAGGATGCGCGCCGCCGGTCCCGTCGCCCGAGCGGCCGCGGCGGCCACGAGCGGAGTGAGCTTTCCCTCGCGCAGGTCGTCGCCGACGGGCTTACCGGTGACCGTCGCGTCGCCGAAGACACCGAGAATGTCGTCGCGCAGCTGGAACGCCTCCCCGAGTGGCAGCCCGAAATTGCTCAACGGATCGCTGAGGGCGTCGAGTCGACCAGCGAGAGCGGCGCCGAGGTGCAGCGGACGCTCGACCGTGTATTTCCCCGATTTGTAACGCTCGATCTTCTCCGCCTGCGCGGCGTCGCTGCTCCCGCTCGCGGTTCCCTCGAGGTCGAGGTATTGCCCGACGCAGAGCTCGAGGCGGAGCTCGTCGAAGATCGGGCGGGCGGCATCGGGTATCGAACGCAGCAGGATGTCGGCGTAGACGAAAGCAAAGTCCCCCACGAGGATCGCGGCGCCTTCGCCGTATCGGCGCGCTTCTCCCCGCCCACGTTGGATGTCGTGGCGGGTCATGAAGCGCCGGTGTATGGCGGGCATGCTGCGGCGGATCCCGGACCCGTCCATGATGTCGTCGTGCACGAGCGCGAACGTGTGCAACATCTCGAGCGCGGCGCCTGCATCGACGACGATCGGATCGTCGGGCCGACCGCCGGCGCCGACGTACGCCCAGTGACAGAACGCCGGGCGAAGCCGCTTTCCCCCGGCCAGGATCAGATCTCGGAGCGCGACGAGCGGCTCTTGGAGGTCGGGGTCGACATCTCGCCAGCGGGCCACCTCGTCGTCGAGAAGCGCCGCGATGCGCCGCTCGATCCGGCCGCCGACCACGGCCAGGCTCGGCGGGATGAGAGCGGTGCTCTCGCTGAACCGGCGCGCTTGCGCCCTCGATGCCATCGAGTGATCGTACGCTGCCGACCTGCTCAGCGGATGAGTCGAACGGCTGCACCGCAATGGCAAAGGAAGACGATGCCCCAGTTCCTGTCCGCCGACTGGATCGATGCACTCGACGCCGCTGCGCGGAGAGCAACCTTCGCTGGCGCGGCGGCCGAGGTGGTGCTCACGGTGGAGCAGGTGGTGCGGGACGGACCCGATGGTGAAGTGAGCTACCACCTGCGCCTCGAACGTGGTCGCGCACGGGTCCGTCCTGGTTCAGCCGGAGCGCCCGACCTCAAGCTCTTCGCGGACTACGACATCGCGGCGCAGCTCCAGCGGGGCGAGATCACTGCGCAGGACGCGCTCGCCGCCGGCCGGCTCAAGGTGCAGGGCCAGTTTCAGCTACTGCGGCAAGCGAGCGACGCGCTGGCGGCGCTCGAGGACGTGTTCGCACCAGTTCGCGCCGTCACGACGTACCGGTAGCAGCCGTCGTCACGGCGACCGCGCGCGGGGCATACGATGCCGCGTCGAGCAACCTGACACATCGGTCAAAGGCCGAACGGACGCAAGCCGGTAGCGAGGAGAGTGAATGAGCGTCATCGCACTCGACGAGTTCATCGCTGACGCGAGGGCGTTCCTCGACGCCAACGCGGAGCCGCGGACCGAGCAGAAGTTCGTCTGGGGCGAAGGCCCGGATCGCGTCGGCATCCTCGACGAAAAGACGCCCGAGGAGGAAGCGGCGGAGGTCCGGGAAGCCAAGGACTGGAAGGCGCGCGAATTCGACGTCGGCTTTGGCTGGATCACGGGACCGGTCGAGTACGGCGGGCGAGGCCTCGCCGCCGACTACCAGCGCGCCTACAGCGACCTGCAGACGCGCTACACCATTCCGAGTACACAGCCGTTCGCCGTCGGCCTCGGCATGGTCGCGCCGACGATCCTCGCCCATGCCATCTCCGAAGTGAAGGAGCGCTACCTCCGACCTCTCCATCGTGGCGACCTCGTGGCGTGCCAGCTGTTCTCGGAGCCGGTCGCAGGCTCCGATCTGGCCGGAATACAGACCAAGGCGGTTCGCGACGGCGACGAGTGGGTGGTCAACGGGCAGAAGGTATGGACCTCGAGCGCGCAGTTCAGCGACATCGGCGAGATCATCACGCGCACGGCGCCGGAGAAGCCGAAGCACAAGGGCCTGACGATGCTGCTCGTCGACATGAAAGCGCCCGGTGTCACGGTGCGACCTCTCCGGCAGATGACCGGCGGGGCGTCGTTCAACGAGGTGTTCTTCGACGACGTTCGCGTGCACGATTCGCACCGGCTCGGTGACGTCGACGAAGGCTGGACGGTGGCGCTGACGACGCTCATGAACGAGCGCGCCGCCATCGGCGGTGGCGGGTTTGGTGGCGCGGCGAGCATCACACGGTTCGTGGAGCTGGCTCGCTATCTCGGGTGCGCCGACGACCCGCTCGTGCGTCAGCGGCTCGCCGACGCGTATGTCCGGACGCAGGTCGCGCGCTATACCAACCAGCGGGCGATGGCCAAGGTCCGCGCCGGGCAACTCCCCGGTCCCGAGATGTCGATCGGCAAGCTGGCGTTGACCCAGAACTTCCAGGTCGTCGCCGACCTGCTCGCCGCCATGCTCGGTCCTCGACTCGCGGGCGACACGGGCGAATGGGGTACGTACGCGTGGGCCGAGCTCGTCCTCGGCGTCCCGGGCTTCCGCATCGCCGGCGGCACCGACGAGGTCATGCGCAACATCGTCGGTGAGCGCGTCCTCGGGTTGCCCAAGGAGCCGCGCGCCGACACGTAGGACCGGGTTGTCGCCGCACGCAGGGGTACTGTCCGTTGCGTGCAACCGTTCGAACGCTTGCGCTACCTCGCTCGCTGGTCGGACGAGGACGATGCCGCGCTCGTGTCGGAAGCGGCCGATTGCCTCGCCGGTTTCGCCGATGACCCTGCCGGGCTGGTTGTCGCGTGCCGGCGCTTGTTGTCGTACCACTCGTCGTCAGGAGCGTTGTGGTGGCTGTGCGCACGCGTACTCACCGCGCCGGATGCGGCCGACGCCGCCTGGCAAGCATGGAGCCTCGTGAGCGAGGACCAGACCGCCGAGCGACTCGCGAGCCTCCTCCCCTTCCCGCACGACGAGCCGATCGCGGTGCTGGGCTGGCCCGACCTCGCCGGTGCGGCACTGGCGGAGCGCCCCGACCTCCATGCGCTGTCGGTGCGGCGCCGCTCCGGTGGTGACCACCTACGCATACGGCTGGCGCGGCGTGAGCCGCCCGTGCGCGTGGTCAGCGAGGTCGAGGTCGCCGCGTTCGGGCCGTCCCATCTGCTCGTCGAGGCAACCGCGGCCAGCCCGACCTGCGCGGTCGTGCCCGAAGACGCACCGGACTTGCTGGCCACGCTCGCTTCCGGCGGTACCAGAGTCTGGCTGGTGGCCGGAGTAGGCCGAGTGCTCCCGGAGCGCCTCTTCGTGTCGGTCCGGCACGAGCTCGAGCGGGCCGACCCGGACCGCGCCGGGCACGCGTTCATCGACATGGCTCGTTTCGAGCGCGTCGCCGGTCCTACCGGCCTCGACGTGCCCGACGCGCTCGCCCGTCGGGTCGACGCCCCCGTCGCCCCCGAGCTGCTGCGGCTCACCTGACGGTCCGCGAACCGACCAGCCGCCGTCGATACGCTCGCTCGCGATGAGCGAGCGTGCGCCCGTCTGCGGCGACGGCGGCTTTGCCGACCGTCGCCGCAGAGCCGGAGCCTGGGACGGCGACCATGGGAGCGACCAGTGCGAGCTGTCGACGACGTGCCTGGCCTGCGGCGCTTCGATGCGCGAGGAGCACGCGCACTACCGGTGCCCGGAGTGCGGCTGGCGCGACTCGTGCTGCGACGGGCCCTACTGACCGGGCGGGATCGAGGGCGGCGGCTCGGGCGGGCGGGACGACGGATACCACGGGCGGTCCGTCTGCCACCTCGCCGACCGCACGACTCGCACGCGGGCCCGGAAGCGACGCCGCAGGAAGGCACGCACCGCGGCGCGAACGGGCGGAACGAGGAGCAGCAATCCGAAGACGTCGGTGACGAAGCCCGGGAACAGCAGCAGCACACCGGCGACGAGGATCAGCGCCCCGTCGAACACCGCCACCGCCGGGACCTTCCCCTCCTGTTGCTGGTCGCGGATCCGGCGCAAGGCCCCGAGACCCTGCCGTTTCACGAGCCAGGCGCCCACGACCGACACGAGCAGCAGCAACCCGATCGTGTTGAGCACGCCGAGCCATTGCCCCACCTGGATGATCACCGCGATCTCGATCAGCGGGACGACGATGAACAGCGCGACGAGGAACAGGAGCACGAGCAAATGCTACCGACCGTTCCGGTCGGTCAAGCCTCGAGCGCCAACGCGCCGCCGAAGCCGTCGTCCTCCCCGTCGTCCTCGTCGGCGACGGGTGTCAGCGCCGGGCTGTCGCTCCGGAGCGCATTGATCTCGGAGATCCGCTTCTCGAGCATGCGCTTGCGCGTCCCGACGAGCGCCTCGTACTCCTTGCTCGTGCTGTCGATGCGTTTGCCCAGTGTCTCCATCTGGCCCACGAACTTCTCCCACTGCTCGAAGAAGTGCCCGAGCAGGCCGAGAATCTCGTCGGAGCGGCGCGCGAGCTGAAAGTTCTCGCACGTCTGCCGGATCAACGCCAGTACCGCCAGGAGCGTGAGCGGAGAGCACAGCACGACACGCCGGCGCGAGGCTTCCTGGACGATCGACTCGTCGGCCTCGTGGATGAACGTGTACAGCTGCTCATTCGGGATGAAGAGCAGCACGAAGTCGACCGTGCCGCCGGCGGGGTCGACGTACTCACGCGTGCCGAGCTCCTTCACGCGGCTGCGCACGTCGCGCAGGAAGTCGTCGCGGTAGCGCTTGCGGTCGAGGTCGGAGGCTGCCTCGACGTACCGGACGTAGTTGTCGAGCGGGAACTTGACGTCCATGTGCACGACGAGATCGTTGGGCAGGAAGAAGGTGAAGTCGGGGATCCCGTGCCCGCCGACGGCCGCCCGCTGCTTCCGGTAGTTCACGTTCTCGATGAAGTCGGCCAGCCGGAGCACGTCCTCCGCCATGCGCTCCCCCCAGCGGCCGCGGCTCTTGGGGCTCGCGAGCACCTCGCGAAGGCTCTGCGTCGTGTGGAGGAGGTCGGCCAGGCCCTGGCGCTGCTGCGAGAGCTGCTGGCTGAGCTGGCCGAACTTCTGGTCGCGGTCGGCCTCGAACACGCGCACCAGGTCGCTCACTTGGTCGAGGCGTGCCGCCATCGCTTCGAGGTGCTGGTCGATCAGCGACTTCCGGCCGTCGAACTCAAGCTTCGAACGGTCCCGCTCGGCGCCGATGACAGCCTGGTTCGTGGTGACAAGCTGCTCGAGCAGCTCGCCGGACGTGGTCCGCTGCTGGCGGACGAGGACGGCCGCGAGCACACCACCGGCTGCCAGCCCGACGATCACGGCCACCATGACGATGAGGAAGGTCATGCGCCCATTGTGCGGAGGCGGTGTGACAGCTACGAGGATGGCCGCTGACCAGGGCAGATGGG
>JBKOWY010000005.1:0-45858 GCA_046724655.1 Actinomycetota bacterium | reverse complement strand
CGCGACCGAACCCGGCAGCTCGTCGAGAAGCTGCGCAGGGCGGGTGTGAACTTCGAGGGCCCGGCGCCGGCCGCCGCCCCCGATGTCGAGCAGACGCTGACCGGTCGCACCTTCGTGCTCACCGGCGGGCTCGAAGGCTTCACCCGCGAAGAGGCGCAGGCGGAGATCGAGGTTCGGGGCGGCAAGGTCACGAACAGCGTGTCGAAGAAGACGAGCTACGTCGTCGTCGGCGAGAATCCGGGATCGAAGCTCGGCAAGGCGGAGCAGCTCGGCGTGCCGCTCCTCGACGAAGCGGCGTTCCGCCAACTGTTGGAGGAGGGAGTGCCCGACTGATGGTGAACAAGGACGCGGTGGGCGAGACCGGCGAGGCGTTCGACTTCGTCGTAGAGCGCGGCAAGGTGCGCGAGTTCGCCCGGGCCACGAAATCGGAGAACCCGGAGTACCTCGAAGACGCGGCGCCGGTGTCGCCGCTGACGTTCCTCGTGTCGTCGGTGTTCTGGGCACCGCCGGGCGCAACCCGGTGGGGATCCCTCAAGCTCGACATGCGGCGCGTGCTCGACGGCGGGCGCGAGTTCGTGTTCCACGGGCCGCCGCCCGCGGCAGGCACGAAGCTCACCGCGCAGAGTCGCGTTGACAACATCTACGAGAAGGAAGGCAAGCGCGGGGGGACAATGACCTTCGTCGAGACCGTGCAGGAGTTCAGCGACGAGTCGGGCAACGTCGTGGCCGAGATGCGGTCCACCGCCATCGAGACCGGCAAGCCGCCGACGGAGGGTTGACATGGGCGTGACGTGGGACGATCTCCAGGAAGGCACGAAGGCCGAGGCGCGGGAGTTCGGCCCGTTGTCCCGCACCGACTTCGTGCGGTACCAGGGCGCGTCGGGCGACTTCAACCCGATCCACCACGAC
Source organism: Actinomycetota bacterium (assembly GCA_046724655.1). Lineage (GTDB taxonomy): Bacteria > Actinomycetota > Acidimicrobiia > IMCC26256 > JACDBD01 > JALZAA01. Next base: position 44,949 of record JBKOWY010000005.1, on the reverse strand, counting down.
GAGGGGTACGCCAAGAGCGCCGGATTCCCGAGCGTCTTCTCGGTCGGGATGCTGCAGGCCGGGATCCTCGGCACGTACGTCACCGATTGGCTCGGCCCGACGAACGTGCGCCGGTTCGGGTTCCAGTTCCGCGAGCAGGTCTGGCCCGGCGACACGCTCACCTGCACGGGCGAAGTCACGAAGCGTTACGAGGAGGACGGCGAGCGCAAGGTCGACCTCGACCTGTTGTGCACGCGCCAGAACGGCGGCACCGCGATCAAGGGGTGGGCCACGTTCGTCGTGCCGTGAGCGCCGTGCGATGCGCTCCTCAACTTCGCTATGCGAAGTTGAGGAGCGCATCATGGTGGACATGAAGGCGCAGGTGCTCGAGCGGCCGGCGCCGGTCGACACCGCGCCGCTGCGGCTCGTCGACCGTGACCCGCCCGAGCCGGGGCGTCGTGAGGTGCGCCTGAGCGTGCACGTGTGCGCGTGCTGCCGCACCGACCTGCACGTCGTGACCGGGGAGCTCGACCTGCCGCACCTTCCCGTCATCCCCGGCCATCAGGTCGTCGGCACGGTGGACGCGTTGGGGGAAGGCGCGACCCGGCTGCGCATCGGCGAGCGTGTCGGTGTGTGCTGGCTGCACTGGGCCGACGGCGTGTGTCAGTACTGCCGGAGCGGCAGCGAGAACCTCTGCGTCAACGGGCAGTTCACGGGCTGGACGGTCGACGGCGGGTACGCCGAGGAGATCACCGTGCCCGAGGACTTCGCGATCCATCTCCCCGAGGAGCTCGACGACCTTGCGGTCTCACCGCTGCTGTGCGCGGGCGCCGTCGGTTACCGCGCGCTACGCCGAGCGGAGATCGAGCCGGGCGAGCGCGTGGCGCTGCTCGGCTTCGGCTCGTCGGCCCATCTCGTGATGCAGGTGCTGCGCCACTGGGGCTGCGAGGTCTTCGTGCTCACGCGCGGGGAGGGCCATCGGGCGCTCGCACGTGAGCTCGGTGCCGCATGGGTCGGTGCCGCCGACGAGCTCCCGCCCGCAACGTGCGACCGCGCCGTGATCTTCGCCCCGGTCGGCGACCTGGTCCCCCTCGCGCTCGGGATCATCCGACCCGGCGGGACCGTGTCGCTCGCCGGCATCCACATGACGCCGATCCCGGTCATGGACTACGACCTGCTGTGGCACGAGCGCTCGCTGCGCTCGGTTGCCAACGTGACCCGGCGCGACGCCGAGGAGCTCGTCGCCCTCGCGGTCGAGGCGGACGTCCGGGCCGAGTACACGACCTACCCGCTCGACGCCGCCAACGACGCGCTCGCCGCCATCGCCGCCGACTCGATACGCGGGACCGCGATCCTCGAGGTGGGCTGATCCTCTCGTTTTGGCGTCAGTTACCCACGAAATAGGTGGGTAGTTGACGCCAAAACTGAGGCGGCTATGCCGCGACGCGGAAGCTCCAGCCGAAGCTCTGCGGCTTCGCCGGCTCGGGCTCAGTCTGCTTCCAGTACAGGACGCCGACGTCGTTGACCCCCGCGGCGAGCCGGCTGACCTCCCGTCCCGCACCGGGCCGGAACGTGATCGTGCTGGTCGCGTTGTCGACGACGAGCTGATCCTCGGGCAGGCGCTTCCCGTTCAGAACGAGCACGCCGGTCAGCCCCGAACGCAGACGGACCTCGATGTCATCGAGTGGGTTGACGATGCTCCCGCGCCCGGGGCGGATCTGCAGGACGTCCCTGTTGATGCCCTGTTGACCGCGATCCGACGTGTCGGAGTTCATACCGAGGACGATCGCAAGGTTCACGACGAGCGCGAGCGCGCCGACGACGATCACGACCCGCCATGGATGCCGGAAGAGCGGCGGCCGCGCGGGTCGCGCGCCTGCGATCTTGGTGCCCGTCGCCATGTCCGCAGGCTATCGGCCCGCTTGCCGCGGATTCCGCGCGGCGCGCCGGTACCTTGAACGCCCATGGCGTTGGCGGGCCTCACCGATCTCGTCGGCCGTGTGCTCGCCGATCGGTACCGGTTGCTTGCACCGATCGGGGCCGGCGCGAGTGGTCGCGTGTACGTCGCCGCCGACGTACGCCTCCGGCGCCGCGTCGCGGTAAAGGTCCTGCACGAGGCGCTCGCCGACGACGCCGGGTTCCTGCGCCACTTCCGAGCCGAAGCCCAGCTGGCGGCGTCGCTGCACCACCCGAACATCATGGGCGTGTACGACTGGGGCGAGGACCAAGTCCCGTTCATGGTCCTCGAGCTGCTTCCCGGCGGCAGTCTGCGCGGGATGCTCGACGAGGGCATGCGGCTCACGCCCTCGCAGGCTGCATATGTCGGCGAGCAGGTCGCGGACGCGCTGTCGTACGCGCATGCACGCCGGCTCGTCCACCGCGACATCAAGCCGGCCAACCTGCTGTTCGACGAGCACGGCACTGTGCGTGTCGCCGACTTCGGCCTCGCCCGCGCGCTCGCCGAAGCGAGCTGGACGGAACCGGCCGGCACGCTGGTCGGGACGGCGAGGTATGCCGCCCCGGAACAAGGGACGGGGGCGACCCTCGACGGCCGCGCCGATCTCTACGCGCTCGCCGTCGTCATCGTCGAGGCGGTGACCGGGCGCGTTCCCGAGGTCGCCGACACCCCGGTCGGAACGCTGGCGAGACGCGCGCAGGCCTCCATTCGCGCGCCAGAGGAGATGGGCGCTTTGCGCGCCGTCATCGAGCGCGCCGGCCGCTCCCAACCGGGCGAGCGCTACCCGGACGCCGAGACCATGGGTGACGCGCTGTCGGACGCCGCCAACGATCTTCCTCCGCCGGGTCGGCTGACGCTCGTCGGCCTCGGCTCGCACGTTGCGGACCCTCATCCGACCGAGCTACGGCAGCGCGTCACGGTCTTCGACCAGGACGCCGATACCACGGTCGCGAAGCCGCGCCCGGCGCAAGATGCGGCTGCCCCCGCGCCCGTCGCGCCCGCCCCGCGCCCGGGTCGCTATGCCCCACGGGCGGTGCCGATCGCGGTCGGCGCCGTCATCCTGGCTGTGTTGATCGCGGTTGGCGTGCTGTTCGCGCGTTCGGCGTCGGGCGGGACCGTGTCCGCTCCGCAACTCGTCGGTCTCACGCAAGATGATGCGGCGGCGCGCGCCGCGAAGTCGGGGCTGACCGTGGAGGTCGAGCAGCGAAACGTCGACGACCCCGCCGGACGTGTGATCAGCCAGTCGCCGGCGGCGGGCGCGTGGCTGGACGACGGCGGCGCCGTCCACCTGGTCGTGTCGCGCGGCCCGCCGCCGGTCGCGATCCCTGACGTCGCCGGCAAGCCACAAGACGAGGCCTCGCTCATCCTCGTCGGCGCCGGCTTCGCGGTCGACGCCAAGCGCACCCACGACGAGAACGCGCCCGCGGGGATCGCGCTACGCACCGAGCCTGCGGCAAACGAGAAGCAGGCGCCCGAGACGACCATCGCGCTGATCGTCAGTGACGGGCCCGCGCCGGTTGCGGTACCCGATGTGTCGGGCAAGAGCTACGACGCCGCCGTCGCCACGCTGCAACCCACGCGGTTCAGCGTGGCGCGCGCCGACGACTTCAGCGAGGCCGTGCCCGCCGGTGTCGTGATCGGGACCGAACCGCCCGCCGGGCAGCTGGCGCCACGCGACTCGCAGGTCGTCGTGCATGTGAGCAAGGGGCCGCAGCCGGTGCAGGTGCCGAACGTCGTGGGCGCGAACGTCGAGCAGGCGAGCCAGGCGCTGCAGGCGAATCAACTCGTCGCCGACGTGCAGAACTTCTCCCCCGGGCGAACCGTGAAGAGCCAGTCTCCGACCGCCGGAACGCAAGTCAACAAGGGCACGAAGGTCACGCTGGTCCTCTAAGCACCACCGCTGCGTTGGGTCCCAAACCCCGCGCATAGGGCCGGTTTCTGACCCAACGACGCAGAGGCGTACGATGCCGCGTCTCGTTCTCGAACTCCTCGACTCGAGGGATCACATGGGTGCACTCGACGGGCGGGTTGCCATCATCACCGGGGCGGGCCGCGGGCTCGGGCGCGAGCACGCGCTGCTCTTCGCCGAGGAGGGCGCGAAGGTCGTCGTCAACGACCTCGGTGGCGACATCCATGGCGAAGGAGCCGATCGGGCCCCTGCCCAGCAGGTGGTCGACGAGATCGAGAAGATGGGTGGTGAGGCCGTCGCCAACGTCGACAGCGCCGCCGACTGGGCTGGGGCCAAGCGGCTGATCCAGACCGCGACCGACACCTTCGGCGACCTCCACGTGCTCGTCAACAACGCCGGCATCCTGCGCGACCGCGTGATCGTGAACATGACCGAGGAAGAGTGGGACGCCGTCATCCACGTGCACCTGAAGGGGCACTTCTGCCCGACCCGCCACGCCGCGGCGTACTGGCGCGAGCAGAGCAAGGCGGGCAAGGAAGTGCTGGCGTCGATCGTCCACACGTCGTCGACGTCGGGTCTGCTCGGCAATCCGGGCCAGGCCAACTACGGCGCCGCCAAGTCCGGCATCGCGACGTTCTCGTACATCTGCTCGCTCGAGCTCGGCCGCTATGGCGTCCGCTCGAACGCGATCGCCCCCGCCGCTCGCACCCGGCTCACGGAGCAGACACCCGGGCTGCAGGACGTCGTGAAAGCACCCGAGGACGAGTCGAAGTTCGACGTATGGGACCCCGCCAACGTGTCGCCGTTCGTCGGTTACCTCGCCACGACGGACTGCCCGTTCACGGGCGAGGCGTTCCTCGTGCAGGGAGGCGTCGTGCAGCGTTTCCAGCCTTGGACGCTGGCCGAGAAGATCGAGAAGCCCGACCGCTGGACGATCGAAGAGCTCGCGAAGGAGGCTCCGAAGCTCGAACCACCCAAGGAGTAGCACGTCCTTCGAGTCCGGAAAGCGCGCGGCCCGAAATTTTTGCATGCCGCCCGCGAAATGACGCGTGTCATAGCCCGAGAGGACTACCCGTCCGGCCTGCGCGCGTCTCCGTTCGGTGGCGATTGTCGTAGGCCGCGGCATTTGCCCCGCCCGTTTCCGCGCGCACGCGACCCCCTCCGCCCGGGTCGATTCGTCACCCTTCGTCCGGGATCGCGGCGCCGGGCTATGACCATGTCACCGTACGGGCGGGCCATGCCGCGGTAGCCCCCGGCCCCTTGTCGCGACGGGTCGCCGTCCTTACCCTGCGATCGCCACCAGCTCACCCCACGCTTCATTGGGACGGAGGAAGCGACCTTGAAGCGATTCCCGCACGGCGCCACGAAGGGACCGCGCCCGCAACGGCCAGGGCGGCGGTTCGGACAGCTGCCGGGCCGCCCCGGTCCTGACCGGCCGGTGGGGCGACTCCTGTTGAGTGCGGACCTGACTCGCTGGGCAGACGCGACGGCGCGGCTGTTCACCGAGCTCGCGCCCGACGAGCACGTCGCCCACCTCGAGAAGCTCTGGGTGCGCGAAGAGCAGACCTGACGCACTCCATACCGCTCCTCGGCCCGCGGCATGGCTTCGGGGTCCAACTAGCCTCAATCAGGCCGTGGAGCGCGACTCGAAATCCCCCCTCGTCGTCGAGTACCCGGGCGGCGAGGAGGTCCCCGTCGTCGCGTGGCCGATGCTGCTGCGCGACCGACTCGGCCGCCGCCTGCGCGAGAGCGACCGCTACCGATGGTGGGTTCTCTGGACGGCGCTTGCCGGCCTGTTCGCGACCGGGTTCACGATCACGATCCTGGCGGTGTCGCTCGGTGACGTCGCTCGCGATCTCGGCGCGGGCGAGGCCGCGCTCACATGGACGGTCACCGGTCCGTTCCTCGCGCTCGCCCTGTCGATGCCGCTCTTCGGGAAGATCGGCGACGTCCGCGGCCACCGCCGCGTGTACATCATCGGCCTCGCCGGTTTCACCGTCGCCACGTTCCTGACCGTGTTCGCGTGGGATGGCCCATCGCTCATCACGATCCGCACGCTCGGTGCGATCCCCGGCGCGGCGACCGGCCCGGCGTCGATGGCTCTGATCATGCGCGCGTTCCCGGAGGAGGACAGGGTCAAGGCGATGGGGTGGTGGTCGTTGGTCGGCGCAGGCGCGCCCGTCATCGGCCTCGTGGCCGGGGGCCCGCTCGTCGACGCCATCGGCTGGCGCACGATCTTCCTCGTGCAAGCGCCGTTGGCCCTGCTCGCGCTGCTGGTCGCGTTCCCGATCCTGCACGAGACGCCTCGGCTCGAACGCGAGCCGATCGATTACGCCGGCGCGTGCACGCTCGCCGCCGCTGCCGTCACCGCCCTGCTCGGCCTGAGCCTGGGGAACCAGCTGGGCTGGACTCACCCGGTCGTGCTCGGCCTCTTCGCCGCCGCGCCGGTCGCCGTGGGCGTCTTCGTGATGGTCGAGCGGCGCGCCGCGCACCCATTGCTGCCATTGGATTTCTTCACGCGGCGCAACTTCACCGCCTCACTCGTCGCCCAGTTCATGTCCAACTTCGGGTACATGGGCGGGTTCATCATCACGCCGCTGCTCATGGCGCGGATCTTCGGCTTCACGGTCGCGGCGACGTCACTGGCGATGATCTGCCGACCGCTGAGCTTCAGCGTCTCGTCACCGATCGCCGGGTACGTCGCGGTGCGGGTGGGGGAGCGTCGAGCGAGCGTATTGGGCTGCGCGCTCGTCGTCGTGTCGATGGGATTCTTCGCCGTTGGCGCGTCGACGGAGTCCCTCGCGCTCGTGTTCGCCGCGCTGATCCTCTCGGGGCTCGGTCTCGGCACGTCGCAGCCGTCGCTGATCAGCTCGGCCGCCAACGCGGTGGAGGTCGAGAGCCTCGGCGTCGCCAACGCGGCGCAGGTCATGGTCACCCAGATCGGCGTGGTGGCGGGGATCCAGGTGCTGTCGACGATCCAGAACGGCGCCACGACCACCGGGCCGTTCGTGTTCGCCTATCTCGCCGGCGGGATCGTGGCCGTCCTCGGCGTCATGGGGGCGACGTTCGTGCGCTCCGCCGACCGGCCCGTGCGCCTGCGGGTCGCGCGCGCGGCGTAAAGGCGCGACGATGGTCCCGGTGGGTAGGGCGCCGGACGTTCACTACGCAAAGAGCGGCGATCTGAGCATCGCCTACATGGTGTTCGGCGAGGGACCCGACCTCGTGATCGCGCCCGGGTTCATCTCGCATCTCGAGGTCGGGTGGGAGGAGCCGTCGCTCGTGCACTTCTATACGCGGCTCGCATCCTTCCGACGGGTCATCGCGTTCGACAAGCGTGGGACCGGGCTCTCGGATCCGGCGTCGCACGCGTCGACGCTCGAGGAGTCGGTCGACGACATGCGCGCGGTGATGGACGCCGCCGGGGCGGGGCGGCCGGACGTCTTCGGCATCTCCGAAGGCGGCACGATGGCGATGCTGTTGGCGGCGGCCCACCCCGACCGCGTGAACAGCCTGGTGCTGTACGGAACCTTCGCCCGGCTCGTCGAAGCGGCTGATTATCCCTGGGGTGTGAGCGAGCAGGCCATCGAGAAGCTCATCCAGCTGAGCGGCAGTGGTTGGGGTGAGGGAATCGGCCTGGGTGGATGGGCCCCGAGCCGCCGTGGTGACGACGAGCTGCGGCAGTGGTGGGCCAGGCTGCAGCGCCTCGCGGCGAGCCCCGGCATGGTCCGCAACATCTTTGCCCTGTACCCGCGGGTCGACATCCGCGAGGCGCTCCCCGCGATTCAGGCACCGACGCTCGTCCTCCACCGTGGCCGCGACCGAATGGTCAACATCGAGCTGGCCCGATACCTCGCCGACAACATCCCCGGCGCCAAGCTCGTCGAGCTCGACGGCGACGACCATCTCTACTTCACCGGGGATGCAGACGCTCTTGTCGACGAGGTCGTGGAGTTCTTGACGGGCAGTCGACCTGCGCCACCGATCCACCGGGTCCTGGCCACCGTGCTGTTCACCGACGTCGTCGGCTCGACCGAGCGGGCGGTCGAGCTGGGTGACGACCGATGGCGGCAGCTGCTCGATGCGCACCATGCGCAGGTGCGGCGTCAGATCGAGCGCTTCCAGGGCCGCGAGGTGAACACCATGGGTGATGGCTTCCTCGCGACTTTCGACGGCCCGGCCCGCGCCATCCGCTGCGCGACCGCCATCCGCGATGCGGTGCGCGCCCTCGGGCTCGAAGTCCGCGCCGGGGTCCACACGGGGGAAATCGAGATGAGCGACGGCGACATCGCCGGCATCGCCGTTCACCTCGGGGCTCGCGTCGCAGCTACGGCAGGTCCCGGCGAGGTCCTCGTGTCGCGCACGGTCGTCGATCTCGTCGCCGGTTCCGGGCTGACGTTCACCGAGCGAGGCACACGGTCGTTGAAGGGTGTGCCCGGCGAGTGGCAGCTGTTCGCCGTCGAGGGCTAACGGACTCGACTCATTGCGGCTATTCCGTGATCTCCTGGATCGCCGCTTGCAGTGCAGGGTTGCCGCCGCCCTGCTGCTGCGAGGCCATCAGCTTGGCCATGTCGCCCTGCACCCGCACCCTCCCCTGCATGAACGCCTGCATTCCCGCGGTCGGGTCGTTCGCCGCAAAGACCTGCTTGGCGGTCGCGTAGTCGGTGGTGAGGGTCACGTCGGCGTTCGCCGTGTGCCCCTTCCCCCATTCACCCTTGCCGTCGCGGGCGCCCATGTGCATGTCGCGCTCGTCCCCGAACGGTGTGTCCGTGATGACCAGGTTCACCATCACGTTGGTCTGGGGCGGCGCGTCGGCGCCGTGCTTCTCGACGAGCTTCTCGACCTCGGTGAACCAGTCGTCCGCCAGGAATTGGTACTTCGCCACCGACCCTCCTGATTTGACTAACGCCGTCGCAAGCTCCGGCTTTGCGCCGACGGTCGGCAAAGCCGCCGTCGCCGCGGTGCTGCGCCTGATGCCTCGATCGGCGCGGGAGCGTAACGCCGCTTGACCAGGTGGTCTAGTTCCCGGTCTAGGCTGAATCCATGCCCGCCAAGACGCGCGACGACCGCATCGAGTCGCACGAGCGCAACCCGAAGTGGCAGAACGTGCCGTTGCGCATCGAGATGTCGGAGTGCATCAACTGCGACGTGTGCCTTCGCCACTGCCCCGAGCAGTTCGGCGCCATCTTCAACCACGGCATCGACGTGATCATCGTCCCCGAGCTCTGCAGCGGCTGCCTCAAGTGCGTCCCCGTGTGTCCGGTCGACTGCATCTACCCGGATCCCGACTGGTCGCCCGCTCCCGACGACTGGTGGCAGCACCCGGGGAAGCCCGGCGACCCGTACGTCTGAGCGCGACCGCCTGCGGTGTTGCCCGCCGTCCGCACTGAAACAGACGCCGGCGTGCGCTCGATCGTGCTGTGCCGGCCGGACGAGTACAACACCATCACCCCTGGGCTCCGTGACGAGCTCGCGGCCGCCGTCGACAATGCCGACGCCGACCATGACGTTCGCGTGATCCTGTTGCGGGCGGACGGCCCCGCGTTCTGCGCCGGCTATGGGTTGGACTGGTCGACGCACGCGCAGACCGGCGAGGGAGCCGGACGCGAGCGCGTCTGGGACTCGGTCGCCGACTACCAGATGATGTCGCGCTTCGTCGCCACCTACATGAAGCTCTGGTACGCGTCGAAGCCGACGATCGCGGCCGTGCAGGGCTGGTGCATCGCCGGCGGCACCGACATGGTCCTGTGCGCCGACCTCATTGTCGCGGGCGAGAGCGCGACGTTCGGATACCCGCCGTCGCGCGTCTGGGGCACGCCGACGACCGCCATGTGGGTGTACCGCATGGGGCTCGAGCGCGCGAAGCGATACCTGCTCACCGGGGACGAGATCCCGGCACCGGAGGCGGCGCGCATCGGCCTCATCCTCGAGGCCGTCCCGGACGACGAGCTGCAGGAGCACGCGCTCAGCCTCGCCCGGCGAATGGCGCGCTTGCCGCTCAACCAACTCCAGATGCTCAAGCTGCTCTGCAACCAGACCGCGGAGAGCATGGGCCTGGCGTCGAGCCGGACGCTCGGCACACTGTTCGACGGGATCGCGCGTCACACCCAGGAAGGGCTCGACTTCGTGGCCCGCAGCCAGGAGGTCGGGTTCCGCCAGGCGGTACGCGAGCGCGACGACCCGTTCGGCGACTACGGCTCCGGTCCGAGGTCCAAACGCCGCTGAGCCTCCGCAGCCGGTCCGTAGACTCCGGCATATGGCGGACGGCGCGCGGATCACCCGCGCTGATGTGGAGCACGTCGCGATGCTCGCCCGCCTCGGGCTCACCGACGACGAGATCGAGGAGTTCACCGAACAGCTCGGCGTGATCCTCGAGCACGCCGCACAGGTGTCGGCGCTCGACACCGCCGACGTGCCGCCGACCGCGCACCCGCTGCCGCTGGTGAACGTCTTCCGCCTCGACGAGGTGGTACCCGGCCTCGACCGCGACGAGGTCCTGAGCCAGGCGCCCGCGGCCGAGGAAGGCCAATTCCGTGTGCCGCCCATCTTGGGCGAGGCGCCGTGACCGCGCTCGACATAGCGGCGTCGGTGCGCGCCGGGGAGCGCTCGGCGCGGGATGTCGTCGAGCGGCACTTGACCGAGATCGCGGCACGCGAGGCGGAGTTGCACGCGTTCAACCACGTCCTCGAGGCGGAATCACGCGCCGCGGCCGATGCCGTCGACGACGCGGTGGCGCAGGGCGACGATCCGGGCCCGCTCGCCGGTGTTCCCGTCGCGCTCAAGGACAACCTGTGCACACGGGGCATCCCCACGACGTGCTCGTCGAAGATTCTCGAGGGTTGGCGGCCTCCGTACACGGCGACCGTCGTCGAGCGCGTGGTCACGGCCGGCGGCATCCCGATCGGCAAGACGAACCTCGACGAGTTCGCCATGGGCTCGTCGACCGAGAACTCCGCGTTCGGCCCGACGCGCAATCCCCACCGACCGGACCGTGTGCCCGGCGGGTCGAGCGGTGGCTCGGCGGCGGCCGTCGCCGCCGGCTTCGCGTCGCTCGGATTGGGCTCCGACACCGGCGGCTCGATTCGCCAGCCCGCCGCCCTCACTGGCGTCGTCGGCATCAAGCCAACGTACGGCCTCGTGTCCCGGTACGGGTTGGTCGCGTTCGCGAGCTCGCTCGACCAGATCGGGCCGCTCACTTTGTCGGTCGCCGACGCCGCGCTGTTGCTGGAGGTCATCGCCGGGGCCGATTCGCTCGACTCCACGTCGATCCCCCAGGCCGCGCCCCGACTGCTCGAGGTGCTCGACGACGGCGTGGACGGGCTGCGAATCGGCGTCGTGGAGGAGCTCGCCGACGCCGAAGGCGTGCAGCCCGAGGTGGCGGCGGCAGTAGAGCAGGCGGCGCTCGCGCTCGAGAAGGAAGGCGCGGTAATCGAGCGAGTTTCGGTCCCGAGTGCCGCATTCGGCCTGTCCGCCTACTACCTCATCGCGCCGGCCGAGGCGTCGAGCAACCTCGCCCGGTACGACGGTGTCCGTTACGGATTGCGGGTCGACGGCGCCGACGCGGCGACGATGAACGCGCGAACACGAGAGGCCGGGTTCGGTCCCGAGGTGAAGCGGCGCATCATGCTGGGCACGTACGCGCTGTCCCGGGGCTACTACGACGAGTACTACGGCCAGGCGCAGCGCGTGCGGACGCTCATCATCCGCGACTTCGAACGAGCCTACGAACGTTTCGACGCGCTGCTCGGTCCTACCTCGCCGACGACCGCGTTCGAGCTTGGAGCGCGCACGGACGACCCGTACTCGATGTACCTGTCCGACGTGTGCACGGTGCCGACGAGCCTCGCGGGGCACGCCGCCGCGAGCGTGCCGTACGGCGCCGACGACGACGGGCTGCCGATCGGCGTGCAGGTGCTCGCCCGGGCGCTGGGCGAGCAGGTCATGTTCCGGGTGGCTCGCGCGATCGAGGTGGCAGCGCAGTGACCTCGCCGTCAGCGGCAGAAGTGGGCGAGCGCACGGTTGAGCACCTCCGCCTGCTCCCATTGCAGGAAGTGGCCGGCGTCGCGCACGACGAACGGTCCGACGCACTCGGTGAACGCGACCCGCGCCCGGGCGGGGAACGATGCCGGCACGACGTGGTCCTCGGGACCGTAGAGCACGAGCGCCGGCACCGGACACGGCTCGAACAGCCTGGGCACGTCCTCCATCGGACGGTTCCCATACGCGGTCTCGTAGCTGCCCCAGCTGGCGCGCAGCCGGTCGGCGTCGCCGAAGGGCTCGGTCATGAAGTCGACGTCCTCGTCGGTGAAGTGCCCGGGCGCGGCCCACAAGCGGTACCCGTACATGGCCGCCACCCACGCCCGTCGACGCTCGGGGGTGTCGAGCTCGGCGATGAGGCCGTCGGCGTCCTTGCCCTGGCGGCGGAAGTAATCGGCCGTCGGCCGGCTGTCACGGTGGTCATCGGGCGGTATGCCGGCGGCCGCGAACAGCTCGGGCCGCAGGATGACGAGGGTGTTGAACACGCAGATGCGCTCGACGAAGCCCGGGTAGCGGAGCGCGAGGTCGTAGAGGACGACGCCGCCCAGGTCGCCGCCGACGACCGCGCAACGCTCGTGCCCGAGGACGTCGTGCACGAGCGCGTAGAGGTCGAGGGAGTAGGCCGTGACGTCGTAGAAGCCGTCGGCGGCGAGGTCGGAGTCGCCGTAGCCGCGCAGGTCGGGCGCGATCACCTCGAAGCCGGCGTCGGCGAGCGCCCGGATGTTGCGCCACCAGATCCGCTTCGTCTCGGGGTAGCCGTGGACGAGCAGGATCGGCGTGCCGCCGGTGCCTTCGTGCACGTACGCGAGCGACACCCCGTTGCGCACTTCGCTGCGTCTGATCGTGAACGCGTCCGCGTCGGGGCGCTCGGGCACGGCGGGAGTCTCGCATGACGGCGCCGACCACGACGACGTGGGAGACCGTCATCGGGCTCGAGGTGCACGTCGAGCTCTCGACGGCGACGAAGCTGTTCTGCTCGTGCAAGAACGAGTTCGGCGCCGAGCCCAACACGAACATCTGCCCGGTATGCCTGGGTCTGCCGGGCTCGCTGCCGGTACTCAACGAACGGGCGGTCGAGTTCGCGCTGCGGGTGGGCGAGGCGCTCGAGTGCACGGTGCCGGAGCGGTCGCTCTTCCACCGCAAGAACTACTTCTATCCCGACATGCCGAAGGACTACCAGATCAGCCAGTACGACGAGCCGATCTGCATCGACGGGTCGCTCGAGGTGGACGGCACGCGCATCGGGATCGAGCGCGCGCACATGGAAGAGGACACGGGCAAGACGATCCACGTCGGCGGAGGCGGGCGCATCCACGAGGCCGCCTACTCGCTTGTCGACTACAACCGCGCCGGCATTCCGCTCATGGAGGTCGTGAGCCGGCCCGACATCCGCAGCACGGAGCAGGCGCGCGCCTACGTAAACGAGCTCCGCGCGGTGCTGCTGGCGATCGAGGTGTCCGAGGTGAGGATGGAAGAGGGCGCGTTCCGGATCGACGCCAACGTGTCGATGCGTCCGGAAGGCAGAGCGGAGCTCGGCACCAAGGTCGAGATCAAGAACATGAACTCGCTGCGGTCGCTGGGTCGGGCGCTCGAGTACGAGATCGACCGGCAGGGCGGATTGCTTGATGCGGGCGAGCGCGTCGTGCAGGAGACCCGCCACTGGGACGAGAACGCCGGTGTCACCCACACCATGCGGACCAAGGAAGAGGCCGACGACTACCGCTACTTCCCCGAGCCCGACCTCGTGCCTGTGGCTCCCGACGAGACGATGCGCCAACGAGCGCGGGAGTGGCTGCCCGAGCTGCCGGCGGCGAGGCGGGCGCGGCTCATGCGGGATTGGGGGATCACCGCGCAAGACGCCCGCGTTCTCGTCGACACGATCGGGCTCCCCGACTACGCCGAAGCGGCGGCAGCCGCGCTGCGGCGCGGCGCGCCGAAGGACGTCGTGAACTGGTGCACGGGCGACCTGCTCGCATACCTGCACGAGACGGGCCTGGCCCCCGCCGCGCTGCGCCTCACCCCCGACGCGCTCGCCGAGCTCATCGACCTGATCGCCGACGGCACGCTCTCGCGCAACCAGGCGAAGGACGTGCTCGCCGAATCGCTCCGTACCGGCAAGCGACCGAAGCAGGTCGTGGACGAGCGCGGACTGGCGCAGGTGAGCGACGAGAGAGAGCTCGCGAGGGTCCTCGACGAGGTCATCGCAGCCCACCCCAACGTCGTGGCCGAGTTCCGCTCGGGCGACGACAAGACGCGCAAGAAGAAGCGCGGCTTCCTCATGGGCGAGGCGATGAAAGCCACCAAGGGCCAAGGCAACCCCCAGCTCCTCAACCGCCTCCTCGACGACCGCCTCTCGTAGCTGTCACACCTCGCTGCTTTCCTTGCAGCGTGACTTTCGCGGAGCGAAACTGGCACCGCAAGGAAACTCCCGAAGCCGCCATCCGAAGGATCGCGTCGCGTCAACACAGCCTCTTCACGCGGCTCAGGCGATCCGAGCCGGCTTCTCGGCCGCTGCGATCTCACGCCGTGTCGGCTCGCAGTTCTGGGATCGCGTGCTTCTGCGCGTGTACCGCATTACTGGTAGCCCCAATACCGCGCGACAGACGGTTCTGGCCTCATGCTGTGGGCGGGTGACGGCGCCGTCGTGTCGCACCGAACTGCCGGTGTCCTCTGGGAACTGGACGGAGTCACGATGAGCAAGGTCGAGATCACCGTTCCGGTGCAGCGGGCCCGAGCTCGCGGTTCGTCGTGGTGCACCGCACACTTGACCTTCCATCCGCACACCGAACGACCAGACACCGCATCCCGATCACCAGCGGTCCGAACCTTGGTGGACCTTGCGGGGTGCGTGTCCGATGAGGTTCTGGAAGCAGCACTCGAGTCCGCATTTCGCCGCCGCCTCGCCCGTGAGTCGGCTCTTCGCGGGCTGGTCGGCCGCGGCCGTGCCGGAGCCGGACGGCTGCGCGAGATCCTGGATCGCCGTGACGATGCCGCGCTCGAGTCGCGGCTCGACGTCAAGGTGTGGCGGCTGCTCATGCGCAGCGGTCTACCGAAGCCGGTGCGACAGCATCCGGTCGAGGTCGAGGGGCACTACCACGAGCCGCTCCAGCGCCTCGTGCGGCAGCAGCAGTCGTGACCGAAGCCGGGAGAGTACGAGCCGTCGTCGTCAACTACAACGGTGGCGAGCTCACGCTCGAGTGTCTCCGCCGCCTCCGGGACACCGAGTGGCCGGCCGACCGCTTCTCGATCGTCCTCGTCGACAATGCGTCGACGGACCAGGTCGTCACCACGACGCGAGCCGAGATGCCAAAGGTCCGGATCATCACGAGCGAGCGGAACCTCGGATTTGCCGGAGGCTGCAACATCGCACTGCGTGATCTCGACGAGGTCGACTACGTGGCGTTGGCGAACAGCGAAGCTGGTGGAGCCGGGTTGGCTGGCTCCGCTTGCGCGTGCGTTCAGCCGCACTCCGACACTTGGCGCCGCCTGCCCGAAGATCCTCTTCGCCCCCCGGTTTCGGGAAGTCGAGCTCCGGAGCGGCACACACATTCCCGGTCGTGGCGACAAGCGACGCCTCGGCGCCCGCGTGAGTGGCGCGCGCGTCGCCGGGACAGACGTGTGGCGCGACACACAGCTGTACGAAGGGTTCTGGGGACCCGAACCAGAGGTAGACCCGGACTCGAACGCGCAGTGGACGTCAGGGCGCGCCGTTCTGCGCACCCCGGCAACCGATACGTCCGAAGCCTACGATCTCCGGCTCGCGGCGGCCGAGCCGGGTACAAGAGTCACCGCGGTCTCTGGTCGGCGCGAGGCGCAACCTACGGTCGGGCCGCAGCCCGAATGGCATACGGTCCACCTCGCCGGTCGGGCGTTCGACGTGATCAACAACGTCGGCAACGTGCTCACGCCGGACGGCTACGGCGCTGACCGCGGCTACCTCGAACGGGATCACGGGCAGTACGACGTCCCGGAGTACGTCTTCGCGTGGTCGGGCGGGGCGGTGTTGCTCGCGGCGAGCTATCTCCGTGACGTGGGACTCTTCGACGAGGACCTGTTCC
Organism: Actinomycetota bacterium; assembly: GCA_046724655.1. Lineage (GTDB taxonomy): Bacteria > Actinomycetota > Acidimicrobiia > IMCC26256 > JACDBD01 > JALZAA01. Next base: position 29,012 of record JBKOWY010000005.1, on the reverse strand, counting down.
TCTACTACGAGGACCTCGACCTCGCCTGGCGCGGGCGTGAGCGCGGCTGGGGCTACAAGTACGTTCCGGGCTCGGTGGTGCGCCATGCCCATTCGGCGTCGGCGGTCGAGGGCTCTCCGCTGTTCGACTACTACAACGAACGCAACCGGCTCCTGACGCTGACCCGCCACGCCGCCCGGCGCACCGTCGCCAAGGCCATCGCGCGCCACCTTCTCGTGACGGCCTCATACGCGCGGCGGGACGTCGTGAGCCCGATTCTGCGGGGACAGGCACCCCGGCCGAAAATTCCCCTGCGGCGGCTCAAGGCGCTCGGCGGATATGCCGTTGCGATGAACAGGCGCCGGGATCCACGGGAAAGCGTTGGCAGGGAGCCGAATCCCGGGTAGCTTGTGCACTTCCGCCATGAAGAGGCAGGAGGGCAGATAGTTCCATGGCTCGGCGTTCACTGATTCTTGCCGAGCACCGTTCCGATGCCGCCGTGGCTCTTCCCCGTTTGGGCCCCCTCCTCGCCCCGAGGAAATGATTGGCACCGGGCCGAATTTTGGATAGCTTGACCGTTTCTGCGGTAAAGAGGCAGGTTCGACCCATGACTCGACGCTCGATCTTCCTGTTCATGGCCGGGTTGCTGGTCCTCGCCGGATGCGTGGGGGCCCCGACCAAGACCCCGCCCCCTCCGCCTCCGCGAGCAACCCAGATCTGTGGCCAGACCTTCAGCAGTGCTGGTCAGTACCAGATCTCCTTCTACAACCTCGGACACGCCAACACCGGCTTCGTCACAGCGGACGGCTTCGCGCCGGTCGGGCTCCCGGACGGGCGCACGGCATGGTGGATGTCCGACACGGTGACGGGGACCGCCAACCCTGACAACACGGTGTCGAACGGGGGAAGCGTGCACAACAGCGTCGTGCTGCAAGGCGGTAGCTGCCTCACCCCGCAGTTCGGTAACCCCGAGATGGTTCCCGGCTCGGGCGGCACGTGGCTGTGGCCGGGATCGTCGGTGGTCAGTGGCAACACGATGCTGGTCTTCTCGTACATCGTCAGCAGTACCGGCTCCGGGCCGTTCGATTTCGCAGTCTCCGGGACGAGAGTCGCCGGCTACTCGCTACCGTCCCTCCAGCTCGTCAGTGGCCCAGTCGATCTGCCGCACACAGCGGCGCCCAACGGCGGCGGCGACATCCCCTGGGGCATTCGGTCCTTCGTGTCTGGCGGCACGGTGTACCTCTACGGGAGCACGAGGCATAACGTCGATGTCTTCGGGTTCCCGGTGCCGGTCGAGGAGGCCTGGCTGGCCCGGGCGCCGTTCAGCAATCCGACCGAGCTGGAGTACTTCACCAATCCGCTCGTTGGTGGTCCTCCGTGGAGCACCAACTTCGCCAACGCGAAGCCGATGACGTTCACCAAGAACGGTGCGCCGGATAGCTCGCCGCTCGCGCAGCTCAGCGTCGTTCCCACCGGCGGGAAATACGTCGCCAGCGCGTTCGCGGCCGATGTGTTCCAGGACAACCAGGGCCGCAGCTTCGTCTGGGCGTGGGAGGCAGACAATCCGCAGGGGCCATGGCGGATGGTCACGAACGGCACGGACCCGCGGATCATCGCCACGTTCCAGAAACGGTCACCGGATCAGTTCGCCTACGACGCCCGCACCACGCCGCTCACGGACGCGGGCTGGACCGTCGTATTCAGCGCCAACGATCCCTACCGGCTCGGTAGCGACTGGACCCTGTACAGGGGCGAGTTCAGGTCGCCCAACGGGTTCCCGCCGTAGGTGCCCAGTCGAGGCGGCGCGTCCTACAAGGCAGAGGTGCCGATCAGGAGGGTCGGCACCGGTCCTGAAGGGCGCGGCGAAGCCGGCTATACGCCCGCCGCATCGGCTCCATCGCTCGGAACGATCTCGTCGAGCGCAGCGCGTTGAGCTCGTCCCGCATCGTGTCTGCGTCCTGGCGGCCGGCAACGAGCGGGGCGATACCGACTCGACTTCGCGTGGCCGAGCTTCCGGGTTGCTGTCGAGGCCGACGGTTTCGCCGCGCACGGTGGACGCCGCGCCTTCCACGGCGATCGTCGGCGTATGACCAACCTGGCAGGCGTGTCGTTCCGGTCACGTGGGAGGACGTCACCGCGCGGCCGGCGGAATGGCTTGCGAGTCTGGGGCAGACGCTCGCCCTGGCGAGCTAGTCCATGGGGACGTTGCGGACGAGCTTGCCTTCGAGGCGGTCGAAGATCTCGTCGAGGCTCTCGCCGGTGATAGTCAGGCCGTGGTTGCGCTGACCGACCACGGCATGACCGGGGTCGGGCGCTTCGCGCACGAGCTGCGCGACGGCGCCCGCCAGCTCGACGGTACCGCACGGGAAGTTGATTTCCGTGGACTGGATGCCCTCCATCCACGCGTGCACGTGGAGGATCGCCCCGACCTCGGGATGCTCGCGGTAGATCATCCAGTGCTCGATCGCGTCGACTGACACCCGGTTGGGTTTCACGTCAGGGGGGATGCTCAGGATCATCGTGTCGCGCTCGGAGTCGTATCCCTTCACGAGCAGGATGTGCTTGCCGATGTCAGTGAGGGCGGACTTGTCGACGCCGCTCGCGCTCATCCAGAACTCCGGACCGAGCGGGCCGTCGGCGGTGCGGCGAGCGCTGGCGTTCCCGTAGCTGAGGCCGCCGATCCCGTACAGGAGCTTGACGTGACGTAGGTCGCGCTCCGACAGGATCTCCTCGATCGGGAAGGCCGCCGGCAGCAAGTCGAGGGCGTCGAGATGCTCGCCGGCGCGACGGATCTGACCCGTGTTCTCGTCGCCATCCCACAGTTCTTCGGGGAGGTCGGTGCGGAACTCATTGGCGATCACGAGCCGTGACGCCGCCAGTGGTTCCATGCGCTCGAACACGTCGGCGAAGAAGGTGTCGTCGTCGCCGGTGTGCCGGACGAAGTACCGTCCTTGCTCCAGCGTCACGAAGTGCGCCGATGGGGAGCCGTCATCGCTCACCATCACGGCCAGGTTGGCGAGTGCCCGGACGAGCAGCGGGTAGCCGGTGCGCAGCACGTCGTCCGGCGGTTCGCCCACGTCGGCGACCGCCACCACGAACGTCGGCGCCGACTTGCGCCGGTACGGCCGGGGCTTCTCGGCGTCGACCTGGTTCAGCACGACCTGGACCTCGGGTCCGGGCTCGGGAAGCTCGTGGTAGCCGCGCTCGAGCATGAGCCGGCGCAAACCGTCGACGAACCAGCGCATGCGGGGCGTGTCGCCCTCGCCATACAGCGCAAACGACCGGGGATCGACGCTCGCCTGGGCGAGGCCGATTCCGGCCGTCTCGGTCCGACTCATGGCGAACAGCCCCCTTCGCGGAGAATTGGCAGCGGCCAGCGTAGGGCGCAGAGCTTGGCGGATGCAGCGTGGGGAAATCGTCCCCACGCTGCCGGCCCACCTGATGCAATCGACCCGTGGACGGCTGGGAAGGTTACGACGCCGCCAGCTACGGCGATCGCGTCGCGGATGTGTACGACCAGCTGTTCCATCCTTCGGATACGGATGCCGCGGTCGCGTGCCTGGCCGAGCTGGCAGCTTCCGGTCCCGCTCTCGAGCTCGCCGTCGGGACGGGGCGGCTTGCCCTCCCGTTGGCCAACCGGGGCCTCGCAATGTCGGGCATGGACGCCAGCGAGGCCATGGTGGCGAAGCTGCGGGCCAAGCCGGGTAGTGAGCAAATCGCGGTCACCATCGGCGATTTTGCCGACGTCGACGTGGACGGCCGCTTCTCGTTGATCTTCATCGCCTACAACACGTTCTTCGTGTTGCTCGATCCGGCCGCGCAAAGCCGGTGTTTCGAGCGGATCGCCGCGCACCTGGACCGCGGCGGCCGGTTCGTGATCGAGGCCTTCGTTCCCGACCCCAGTCGGTTCGAGCGCGGCCAGAACATCGAGGTCACCCAGGTCGCGCTCGACAGTGCAGTGCTCTCGGTGAGCCGCCACGACGCTGCCACCCAACGGGTCGATTCACTTCTCGTCCGTATCTCGGACGACGGCGTGCGCACTTGGCCCGTGCGCCTCCGCTACTCCTACCCGAGCGAGCTCGATCTCATGGCCGAGCGGGCCGGCCTACGGCTCGAGCACCGGTGGGGCAATTGGGACCGCGACCCGTTCACGAACGACAGCGTCAAGCACGTGTCGGTCTACGCGCGCGCCGACACGCGTTAGCCGCCGGCCATCTGGTCCATGAACTGCTTCATGTCGAAGTAGTCGCGCCAGGCGGCGATCTTGCCGTCGCGCACCTCGAACGTGCCCATCACCGGCAGCTCGATCGTCCCGGACGGCAGAACGAAGACGTCGACGCGTTCGGTGAGCACGATTGGGCCGTCGGCCACGATGTTGCGCAGCCGGAACTCGATCTTCTCGACGCCGCCGGTGAACCCCGCGATCGTCGACTTGATCGTGTCGCGACCCGTCACCGGGGCGATCGGGATGTTGTGGTACACGGCGTCGTCGGTGAAGTGCTCGGCGAGCTCGTCGGCGTTGATGTTCGACCACGCGGCGCAGAACCGGCGGACGATGTCGATAGGGCTGTCGGTGGCCACGGATCTCCTCCCGGTCGTGTCAGTCGATCGCGACGGCCGTCACCCGCGGTAGGCCCTCGGCGAGCACGCCCCAAGTGCGGCCGGCATCCTCCGAGTTGTACACGACGCCATCGGCGCCGCCGAAGGCAACCCGGACGCCGTCGGTTTCGAGGCAGCCGGTGTCGATGTTGTGCGGCTGCCACTCGGGCAGCCCCTCGGTGCAGCGTTCGAACGGGCCGCTGCTGTCGATCGCGCGCCGGTAGAGCGCGCCCTGCTCGGTGCGCGGCCCCGTCGACGCGCTCACGAACATCACGTCCCCGGCGAGCGCGACGGCACGGCAGTACGTCGCGTGCAATCCCTCGGTGCTCACCGTCCACGTGGCGCCGGCATCATCGCTGCGGCACACGCCGACCGCTGCGGCCGCGATCACGAGTTCGCGGCGGTCGGGATGGGCGCGGACCTGGTGGACGTCGGCGTCGACGTCGATGGTCGGCTGCCAGGTCGCGCCCCCGTCGGTGGAGCGAGGGATCCCGCCCACGTGGACGTTGGCGAGCAGGACGCCGTCAGGGGTCGCGGTCAGTGACCGCACGTAAGGCTGACGACTCCCGACCGCGTGCCACTCGTCCCGTCCGGGGACCGCCTCGAACCCTTCGACGGGCTCGAACTGGCGGTGTTTGTAGACGCGGAGCAACGACGGGCCCCACCCGACGATGGCCTCGTCACCGCGGGCGAGAATGGCCCCGTGCACCCCGAGCGAGCGCTCCGGGGTCTTCACCGAGAGTGCCTGTCGCCAATCCATGCCCGCGCGGTAGGCGACGGTCTCCCCGTTGACGATCGCCCATTGGCCCGCCAGGGCGGTGATGGCGTTCCCGGCGAGCTCGTGCTCGGACGTGCCGTTCAGCGTGACGAGGCCGTCCGCGGTCGCGGCACGCACACTCATGCGCCCACCTTGAAGTCCTCGAGCACCGCGGCCCAGCGTGCGGTGTCAGAGCGGTACGGGGCGTTGAAGCTGATCCGATCGACGAGGTCACCGTACCGGCTCAACACCCGCGGCGCGATCTCCTCGGGCGCGCCCCGCACCGTGAACACATCGACGAGCTCGTCCCCGATCAGGCCGCCCATGTCTTCCCACCGGCCCTCCTTCGAGAACCGGTTGAGCTCGGGCTGCAGCTCGCCCCAGCCGTGCACGTCGAGCACGCGGCGGTACGCGGGCGTCGAGCCGTAGAACGCGAGCTGCCGTCGCACGCCGTTCTCGGCCGCCGCGACCTCCTCGTCGGTGTCACCGGTGAGGATCATCAACGGGAACGCAATCTCGAACGTGTCGCGCGTGCGGCCGCTGCGTTCGAAGCCGCGCTCGAGGGCCGGCAGCGTGACCTCGCGCAGGAAGCGCTCGGTGCTGAACGGATGGACGAGGAAGCCATCGGCCACTTCGCCCGCGACCTCCGTCATCGCCGGGCCGACCCCCGCCAGCCACAGTCGCGGCGGCCCGAACGGGTTCGGCCCCGGGTTGAAGAACGGTGTCATGAGCGTGTGCCGGTAGAAGTCGCCCTCGAACCGCAGTGGCGCGCCCTCGTGCCAGCACCCCCAGATGGCGCGCACAGCGAGCGCCAGCTCGCGCATGCGCGCGGCGGGGTTCGACCACGGCATCGAGAACCGCTTCTCGATGTGCGGCCGGATCTGTGAGCCGAGCCCGAGGATGAACCTTCCCTCGGACGCGAGCTGGAGGTCGTAGGCCGTCTGGGCCAGCGTCATCGGGCTGCGGGCGAAGGCGACCGCAATCGCGGTCGACAGCTCGAGGCGCTCGGTGTGCTCCGCCGCCAGGAGCACGGGCAGGAACGGGTCGTGCGGCCCTTCGAACGTGTACGCGCCGTCATAGCCGGCCGCTTCCAGCTCGCGCGCACGGGTCGGGATGGCGGCGAGATTGTCGGTCAGCGAGCCGTCGACCTTCATTCGCGTGGATCGTAGATCTGTCCGGAGCAAACCACAGCGCCGGCAGTACGCTGCAAGACATGTCCGACACGCCCGACAGGCTGAAGCCTCGCAGTCACGAAGTCACCGACGGCATGGAGCGCGCGCCGGCACGGGCGATGTTGCGAGCGGTCGGGATGACCGACGCCGATTGGAACAAGCCCCAGATCGGCGTGGCGTCGAGCTGGAACGAGGTCACGCCGTGCAACATGCCGCTCGACCGGCTCGCGAAGTGGGCGAAAACCGGCGTGCGGGCGGCCGAGGGGTTTCCCATCGAGTTCGTCACGATCGCGATCAGCGACGGGATCTCGATGGGTCACGAGGGCATGCGCGCCTCGCTCGTGAGTCGCGAGATCATCGCCGACTCCATCGAATGCGTCATGCACGCCGAACGGCTCGACGGCATGGTCACGTTCGCCGGCTGCGACAAGAGCCTGCCCGGGATGCTGATGGCCGCCGGCCGGCTCAATCTCCCCTCGGTATTCCTCTACGGCGGGTCGATCCTCCCCGGCCACTGGAAGAACCAGGCCCTCGACGTCGTCAGCGTCTTCGAGGCGGTCGGCGCCTGCGCGGCGGGCGTGATCACCGAGGACGAGCTGGGCGAGATCGAGAAGCGTGCGTGCCCGACCGAGGGGTCGTGCGCGGGCATGTTCACCGCCAACACGATGGCGTCCGTGGCCGAAGCGCTCGGCATGAGCCTGCCCGGAAGCTCGGCGCCGCCCGCCGTCGACCGGCGCCGTGACGACTTCGCCTTCCAGTCCGGGCAAGCCGTCGTCCGTCTGCTCGAAGCGGGGATCCGGCCCCGGCAGATCATGACCAAGCCCGCGTTCGAGAACGCGATCGCGGTCGTGATGGCGCTCGGCGGTTCCACGAACGCGGTGTTGCACCTGCTCGCCATCGCGCACGAGACGCAGGTCGACCTCGAGCTCGACGACTTCAACCGCGTCGCCGCCAGGGTGCCGCACATTGCCGACACGAAGCCGCACGGCAAGTACCACATGACCGACATCGACCGGGTCGGCGGCGTGCAGGTCGTGCTGCGCGAGCTGCTCGACGCCGGGCTGCTCCACGGTGCCTGCCTTACGGTCACCGGCAAGACCATGGCCGAGAACCTGGCTGCGCTCGACCCGCCCGCGCCCGACGGCGATGTCATACACCGGCTGCAGGACCCGATTCACGCTCAAGGTGGTATTGCAGTGCTCCGCGGATCGCTCGCGCCCAACGGCGGTGTCGTGAAGGTCGCCGGCCTCGACAACGATCGCTTCGAGGGCACCGCCCGGGTGTTCGACGGCGAGGACGCGGCGATGGACGCGATCCTGGCCGGGGGGATCAAAGCCGGTGACGTCGTGGTGATTCGGTACGAGGGGCCGAAGGGCGGCCCGGGGATGCGGGAGATGCTCGCGGTCACTGGCGCGATGAAGGGCGCCGGTCGGGGTGCGGACGCCGCGCTCGTCACCGATGGCCGGTTCTCTGGCGGCACGCACGGTTACTGCGTCGGGCACGTCGCGCCCGAGGCCGTCGACGGCGGGCCGATCGCGTTCGTCGAAGACGGTGACCGCATCGTGATCGATGCCTCGAAGCACTCGCTCGACCTGCTCGTCGACGCCGCCGAGCTCGAGCGGCGCAAGGCGGACTGGAAGCTGCCCGAGCCCCGCTACACGAGCGGCGTCCTCGCCAAGTACGCCCGCCTCGCGCAGGGCGCCGAGCGCGGCGCGATCACGAACGTCTGACGATGCGTCCCTCACCTTCGCTATGCGAAGTTGAGGGACGCATCATGGGGAGCGCTCCGTGCCCGAGGGGATCGAGGTCGAGCAGGCGCGCCGGCTCATTGAGCAGCGCGCGCTCAACAGGACGATCGCCGGCGTCGAAACCCCCGATGGGTGGTACCTGAAGCGCGGCGTCACTTCCGCCGCGCTCGGCGTCGCTCTCCCCGGGCACCGCTTCACCGCGGCACGCCGCCGCGGCAAGCAGCTACTGCTCGACACCGACCGCGATGGCCCCACGCTCGGCCTGCACCTGGGCATGAGCGGCCGCGTGCTGATCGACGGCCGGGCGGCGGGCGACCCGCTCGTCTACGGCAGCAACCTCGAGAACCCGGTGTGGCACCGATTCACCATCCGCTTCGCTGACGGGGGCTGGCTCGCGCTGCGCGACCCCCGCCGGCTGGGCGGTGTCGAGCTCGACCCCGACGAGGATCGGTTCGGGCCCGACATGTTCGAGATCACCCAGGCCGAGCTCGACCACGTGCTCACGCGCAGCCGCGCCCCCGTGAAGGTCGTGCTCATGGACCAGTCCCGAATCGCCGGGCTCGGCAACCTGCTCGCCGACGAGGTCCTGTGGCGGGCTGGGATCGACCCGGCGCGCCCGGCGCGGGAGCTCGACCGCAACGAGCGTCGCCGCCTCCACCGTGCGATCAACCGAACCGTCCGACTGACCCTCGAGCGCGGCGGCGCGCACACCGGCGACCACATGCCGCAGCGCTTTCCCGGCGGGGTGTGCCCCAAGGACGGCACGCCGTTCGAGCGTCGCACCGTGGCCGGCCGGACGACGTTCTCCTGCCCGACGCACCAGCGCTGAGCACGCGCCTTGCTCACCCCACAGAGGCTCATCGAGGTCTCAGACGCGGTATGGCCCAATCGCATCGTGGGTCAAACGGCGGCGGCGACCCCGTACCATGCCGACGTGCGCGTCTTGGTCGTCGAGGACGAGGCCAAGATGGCCGCGCTCGCGCGCAAGGCGCTCGAGCTCGAGGGCTATTCCGTCGACACCGCGGCCACCGGCACCGACGCCCTGTGGCTCGGCGGCGAGAACGACTACGACGCCATCGTCCTCGACGTCATGATCCCCGAGCCGGACGGCTTCGAGGTGTGCCGGCGGCTCCGGGCCGACGGAAGGTGGGCCCCCATCCTGCTACTGACGGCGCGCGACAGCGTCGACGATCGCGTCGTCGGTCTCGACGCCGGCGCCGACGACTACCTCCCGAAGCCCTTCTCGTTCGCCGAGCTGTACGCGCGGCTGCGCGCGCTTACAAGACGGGGTGCACCGGAGCGCCCATCCGTCCTCGAGGTCGGCGATCTCTGCCTCGACCCCGCCACCCATCGGGTGACTCGTGCAGGACGCACGGTCGATCTGAGCCCGAAGGAGTTCGCGCTGCTCGATCTCTTCATGCGCCATCCCGATGACGTCCTGAGCCGCAGCAAGATCCTCGAGCACGTCTGGGACTTCGCGTACGACGGTACGTCCAATGTGGTCGATGTCTACGTTCGCTACCTCCGCGAGAAGATCGACCGACCGTTCGACCGCGCCACGCTCGAGACTGTCCGGGGCGTCGGATACCGGCTCCGGAGCGAAGCGTGACCGCCCCGTTCCCATGAGATTGCGACCGCGAACGCTTCGAGGACGACTCACGCTCGTCTTCGCCCTCGCTATCGCGGTCCTCTGCTTGGTCGTCGGACTACTGGTCGACTTCGAGTACCGCCGCGCGCTGCGCGACGCCCTCGACAACGGCCTCGTCACCCGCTTCCAAAACCTCCAAGGCCAGCTCGCGACGAGTGGCGACCTGGCGGTCGAGCCCTCACTGCCGGACGCGGAGGCGTTCGCGCAGATCATCGGCGCCGACGGCGAAGTCGTGAACGCCGCGCCGCGCGCCCTGCTCGAACGGCGCGTCCTGACCAAGAACGAGGTGGCCGAGGCGCGCACGAAGCAAATCACCATCGAACGGACGGCCTTACCCGGCGCCCCGCGCTCGCGTCTCCTCGCCGGCCCGGCAGGACAGCGCGGCCTCGGCCTCGTCGTCGTTGTTGGCACCTCGCTCCAGGAGGCGATCGAGGCGCAGCAGCGCCTCGAGCTCGTGCTCGTCGTCGGTCTCCCGCTGCTGGCCGTCCTCTTGTCGATCGGCGGGTGGTTCCTGGCCGGCGCTGCGCTCACACCCGTGCGCGACCTCGTCGAGGAGGCTGACGAGATCTCGGCCGTCACGGCCCGAGGCCGGCGACGACGGCTATCGGTTCCCCAGTCGGGCGAGGAGCTCGCCGAGCTCGCGCGCCACCTCAACGAGCTCATCGCCCGCATCGAAGCCGCACTCGACCACGAACGCGCCTTCCTCGACGACGCCAGCCACGAGCTGCGCACGCCGATCTCGATCGCACGCAGCGAGCTCGAGCTTGCCCGCATGCAGGCCGACGACGGCAGCGACGCTGCACGTGCACTCGACTCTGCCCTCGAGGAGGTCGAGCGGCTCGACCGCCTCGCGGTGAACCTCCTCGTTCTCGCCCGCACGCGCTCGGCCGGCCCGCCACCGCCCCACACGGTCGAGCTGGGCGCGCTGTCTCGTCGCGCCGTCGACACCGTGAGCCGCTCGCGCGACACCGACTCCGTGGCCGTCGACGTGACGGGCGCCGCCGAAGTCCGCGGCGACGAAGAGGCGATCGAGCGCGCCGTGCTCAACCTGGTCGACAACGCAGCGCGCTACGCGAATCGCCGCGTCGACGTCACCGTGTCCAGCGACGACGGCCAAGCCGTCGTCGCAGTGCGCGACGACGGGCCCGGCTTCCCGCCCGAGCTGCTCGGTGAGGCAGCCGGGCGCTTCGTGCGTGGGCGCGGCGCCGAAGGCGGCGCAGGTCTCGGGCTCGCCATCGCGGACGCCATTGCCGCCGCGCACGGTGGCGGCATCGTGGTCCAGAATCGCGACGACGGCGGAGCCGAGGCCCAGCTGCGACTCCCGCTCGGTAACCGCACCTGAGCGAACGAGAGCCTGAAGTGACATCTCCCTACTTCAAGAGCCTTCGTGATCCGGACGAGACGATGGAGCTCGACGGTGTCACCGAGCGCCAGGTCGAGCTGGGAGACCTCACGATCGGGCGTCAGAAGCTGGAGCCGGGCTGGCGATGGTCGACGCATGTTCGTCCGCACGTCGGCGGCGACTGGTGCCAGGCGCGTCACGTCGGCGTCGTGCTGTCGGGCCGGCTCGGAATCCGGTTACGGGACGGCACGACGTTCGAGCTCGGTCCCGACGACGTCTTTGACATCCCGCCTGGCCACGACGGCTACGTCATCGGACACGAAGCGGTCGAAACCATCGAGTGGGCGGGCAGCCGTGCCTTCTGGGGTTCTCGCGCCGGCGCACACGGACGCGCCCTGGCCACGCTGATGTTCACCGACTTGGTGGACTCGACCGCCATTGCCAACCAGCTCGGAGACGGCGCCTGGCGCACCTTGCTCTCCGAGCACTTCGAGTCGGCGCGCACGCAGCTCGAGCGGTTCAACGGGCGAGAAGTCAAGACCACCGGCGACGGGCTCCTCGCCACGTTCGAGGGACCAGCACAGGCCCTGCAGGCGGCCGCTGCCATCCGAGGGGCGGCGAATCGTGAGGACCTCCACGTCCGCGCCGCCGTGCACGTCGGCGAGGTGGAGATCGTGGGCTCCGATCTTCGCGGTGTGGCCGTCCACGAGGCGGCGCGGATCATGACGCAGGCTGATGAGGACGAGATCCTGGTGTCCGAGACGACGCGCGCTCTCGCGCAGACCTCGCGTCTCGGGTTCGAGGATCGCGGGATCCACACGCTCAAGGGACTCCCCGGCGACTGGCATCTGTTCGCCTACGCCGAATCGGAACGGGAGTGAACCGGTACTCGCGCCCGGTCATCCTCGCAGTTGACGACGACCCGTCGTCGATCGGGCACATCAGCGCGGAGCTTGAGCGGCGCTACGACCGCGACTACCAGGTCGTGTACAACACACGGGCGCGCGAAGCCCTCGCCGACCTGGAGGCGATGCGAGGTACCGGCGACCGCGTCGCACTCGTGCTCGCCGACCAGTGGATGCCCGAGCTCACCGGCGCCGAGCTACTCGGGAAGGTCTCTGAGCTGCATCCGCAGGCCAAGCGTGTGCTGCTCATCGGGTGGGGTGACTGGGGCGACGAGCCCACTGCGGATGCGATGCGCGAGGCGATGACACTGGGTCACGCCGACTACTACGCGCTGAAGCCGTGGAAGTCCCCCGACGAGCTCTTCCATCGGACATTGAGCGAGTTCCTCCACGAATGGGCGCGTGCCGATGTCTCGGCCCCGCAAGAGATCACCGTCGTGGCCGACGCGTGGTCGCCACGCGCCCACGAGATCCGGAACCTTCTTGCCCGCAATGGCGTGCCACACGTCTTTCACGCGAGCGGTTCGCCCGAGGGCGATGATGTGCTGCGACTATCTGAACGTGAAGGATCGACGGAGCCGGTCGTCGTGCTGCTCGACGGTCGTGTCCTTGTCGACCCGTCGAACGCCGAGCTTGCGCGCAGCTATGGGGCGACGACCGAGCTCGACGAGTCCGGTGATTTCGACGTCGTGGTTGTCGGAGCCGGCCCCGCAGGCCTCGCGGCCGCGGTCTATGCATCGTCGGAGGGTTTGCGCGCGCTCGTTGTCGAGCGCGAGTCGATCGGTGGCCAGGCAGGTTCGAGCTCCCGCATCCGGAACTACCTAGGCTTCGCGCGGGGCGTTAGCGGCGCCGAGCTCGCCCAGCGTGCGTACCAGCAAGCTTGGGTGTTCGGGACCACCTTCCTCTTGATGCGTGACGTGACGAGATTGCGCACCGAGGACGGCGATCACGTGCTGAGGATCTCGGACGGCAGCGAGGTCCGCGCTCGCAGCGTGGTCCTCGCGATGGGAGTTGCCTACCGCCGCTTGGACATTCCGGCGCTCGAGCGACTCCAGGGCGCCGGCGTCTTCTACGGCTCGTCGCCGTCGGAGGCGCAGCGATTCACTGGTGGGCAAGTTTACGTGGTCGGAGGTGCGAACTCGGCCGGCCAGGCCGCCGTGCATCTCAGCCGGTACGCGGCGCGCGTCACCATGGTCGTGCGGGCCGGCACGCTTGCGTCGAGTATGTCGCAGTACTTGCGCGACGAGATCGACGCGATCCAGAACATCAGCGTCCAGTTCTCGACCGACGTCGTCGACGGCGCGGGAGAGAACCGGCTCGAGCAGCTCACGTTGCGCACGACCGACGGCAACATGACGACCGTGCCTGCCGACGCGCTGTTCGTGCTCATCGGCGCGCTTCCGCACACCGAGTGGCTCGCGGCGGACGTCGCCCGAGACGAACAGGGGTACCTGGTCACAGGCACTGACGCCACGCGGCCGCAGATCGACCGCCCGCCGCTTATGTTCGAGACGAGCGTTCCCGGCGTGTTTGCCGTCGGGGACGTACGTTCGCGCTCGGTCAAACGCGTGGCGTCGGCGGCGGGCGAAGGCTCCGTCGTCATCCAGCAGGTGCACCAGTACCTCGAAGGCCGAGCGGAGAGCGTGACCTCTTCGTAACGTGCATGCGTGGTTGGCGATCGGCCCACAGGGTGGAAGTCTTACGACTGGTCGCGGACGAGTACGAGCGGCTGACGCCGGCGCTCTTCGGTGCGATCGCCCGCGACCTGATCGAGCTGATCGAGCTGCCCGCGGAGGGCCTTGTACTGGATATCGGCACCGGAACCGGCGTCGCCGCCGCCGCGACAGCGGCAATGGGCAGCGGCAACGTGGTGGGCGTCGATCCTTCGGTGCCGATGCTGGAGGTCGCCCGTGGCCGGGCGCGACTGCTCGTCGCCGGGGTCGCACCCGGCCTCCCGTTTCCGGATGACACCGTCGACGCCGTCGCCGCCAACCTCGTGCTGTCGCACTTCCGCGACACAGCGGAGGGTGCGGCTGAGCTCGTGCGCGTCCTGCGGCCCGGGGGGCGGCTCGGCGTCACCGCCTGGCCCGAAGACAGGGACGAGCCCGAGAGCGAGGGGAAGGAGGCGGGCGCGCTCATCCAGTCCGCCCTCGCCAACGCCGGGCTGACAGTCGAGCCACCGGCGGCCGAGAAGGCGGCTCGGGGCGAGGCGTGGCTCAAGGAGGAGGCCAATCTACGCGCCGTGCTTTCCGGGGCCGGGCTCAGAGATCTCTTGCTCGAGGAGCGTAAGTACCCGCAGCGGATGTCTTCCGGCGACTTCTATGGCTGGCAGGTATGGGGTGGCCGCGGCCGGTACCTGCGGTGGATCAGCGACGACGACACGTGGCAGCGGTTCGAGAGAGACGCGGTCCGTGCCCTCGAGCGTCGCTTCTCCGATGGCATCCGGAGTGTCTCCACGGCGCGACTGGCCGTCGGCACGAAACCCGCGTAGGGGATCGAAGTTGCACTTCGCGCCGCCGTTGGGCCAGACTGTTTGTCCAATGGATCGCTTGAGCATCCTCGTAGTTGTTACCTAGCGCGCAGCCGCCCCACCGCGTCTGCGCGCCTTCGCCCCTCGCAAAGCGAGGGGCTTTTCATATCCCGAGATCGGACACTGGCGAAGGAACGAGATGAAACTCACAGGAGCCCAGGCCCTCATCAAGAGCCTCGAGATGGAGGGCACCGAGGTCATGTTCGGCCTGCCGGGCGGGGCGATCCTGCCCGTGTACGACCCGCTGATCGATTCGTCGATCCGCCACATCCTCGTCCGTCACGAGCAGGGCGCCGGCCACATGGCCGAGGGGTTCGCCCACGCGACGGGCCGGCCGGGCGTGGCCATGGTCACGAGCGGGCCGGCGGCGACGAACATCGTCACCGCGCTGTGCGACGCCTACATGGACTCGGTTCCGATCGTGGTCATTACCGGGCAGGTGCCGTACGCGGTGATCGGCAGCGACGCCTTCCAGGAGTGCGACACGGTGGGCATCACGATGCCGGTCACGAAGCACAACTGGCTCGTCACCGACCCCCAGGACATCCCGCGCTTCGTGCGTGAGGCGTTCCACGTGGCGACGACCGGCCGGCCCGGACCGGTGCTCGTCGACGTGCCCAAGGACGTCTCCAACCAGATGATGGATTGGTACTGGCCGGACTCGGTCGACCTGCCCGGCTACAAGCCGAACGTCAAGGGCCACCCGAAGCAGATCAAGGACGCCGCCCGGATGTGGGGCGAGGCCCGCCGTCCCGTCATCTATGCCGGGGGCGGGATCCTCAAGGCCCGCGCCTCCGACGCGCTCAAGGAGCTCGCCGAGATCACGGGCGCGCCAGTCGTCACGACGCTCATGGCGCGGGGCTCGTTCCCCGACGACCACCCGCAGTGCCTCGGCATGCCGGGCATGCACGGCAACTACACGGCCGTGACCTCGATGCAGAAGTGCGACCTGCTGATCGCGTTGGGCTCGCGCTTCGACGACCGCGTGACCGGAAAGGTCGGCGCGTTCGCGCCCGGCGCCAAGGTCATCCATGTCGACATCGACCCCGCCGAGCTGGGCAAGGTCCGCCGGCCCGACGTGCCGATCGTGGGCGACTGCCGGCTCGTGCTCGAGGAGCTCGCGAAGGCGGTGCGCGCCGACCAGGAGAAGCGCGACTGGCCCGACCTCACGCCGTGGTGGACCCAGCTGCGCGAATGGCAGGAGCGCTACCCGCTGCACTATGAGCAGCCCGAGGGCGGTCCGCTGAAGCCGCAGTACTGCATCGACATGCTGCGCGACAACTGTCCCGACAACACGATCGTGGTGGCCGGCGTCGGTCAACACCAGATGTGGGCGAGCCAGCGCTGGAAGTTCAACCTCCCGAACACGTGGATCAACTCGGGCGGTCTCGGCACGATGGGTTTCGCCGTGCCGGCGTCGATCGGCGCCAAGGTCGGCAAGCCCGACCGCATGGTGTGGGCCGTCGACGGCGACGGTTGCTTCCAGATGACTGCGCAGGAGCTCGTGACCGCGTCGGCCGAGCGCATTCCGGTGAAGGTCGCGATCCTCAACAACGCCTACTTGGGCATGGTGCGCCAGTGGCAGGAGCTGTTCTACGAAGAGCGCTACAGCGAGGTGTACCTGTCGCCTGACCTGCCCGACTACGCCAAGTGGGCCGAGGCCATGGGCTGCGTGGGCTTCAAGGTCGAAACACCCGAAGACGTCGTGCCCACCATCGAGAAGGCGAACGAGATCGACGACCGGCCCGTCGTGGTCGACTTCCAGGTCGACTACCGGGAGAAGGTGTACCCGATGGTGCCGGCGGGCGGATCGAACGACGACATCATCCTCGACCCCGCGCACGACAAAGCAGTGGGGAGATAGTCATGGCGAACGGCGCGCAGCATCACATCCTGTCGGTGCTCGTCGAGAATAAGTTCGGCGTCCTCTCGCGGGTCGCGGGGCTGTTCTCCCGGCGCGGCTACAACATCTTCTCGCTGGCGGTGAGCCCGACCGAGGACGAGCGGCTGAGCCGCATGACGATCGTCGTCGACACCGAGTCGGCGCCGCTCGAGCAGGTCACCAAGCAGCTCAACAAGGTGATCCCGGTGATCAAGATCACCGAGCTCACGCCGGACGACGCCGTCGAGCGCGAGCTGATGCTGGCCACTGTGAAGGCGGGCGCGGAGACGCGCTCGCAGGTGACGGAGCTGGCGGCGATCTTCGAGGCGAGGATCGTCGATGTCGGCTACGACGCCATGACGCTCCTCGTGGCGGGCACGCCCGACAAGCTCGACGCCATCAGCGACCTGCTGGCGCCGTTCGGGATCGTCGAGTCGCAGCGCACGGGGCGCATCGCCCTGCCGAAGCTCGCCCGCCAGCAGACCAAGCTCCGAGCGGTCAAGGACCGGGGCGCGTAGAGGATCGGGATTTTGGCGTCGCTGAGTGCCGCATAGCGATACTGAGCGACGCCAAAAACGTGAAATAGGGAAGGACGAGCCGATGCCGGCCACGATCTATTACGACGACGACGCCGATCCCGCGCTGCTCGAAGGGCGCAAGGTGGCGGTGCTCGGCTACGGGTCGCAGGGGCATGCGCACGCCCTGAACCTGCAGGACTCCGGCGTCGACGTGCGTGTCGGCTTGCGCGATGGGTCGTCGAGCTGGGCCAAGGCCGAGGAGGCGGGGCTCAAGGTCCTGCCTATCGCCGAGGCGGTCAAGGAAGCCGACGTGATCATGGTGCTGCTCCCCGACACCGAGCAGGCCGCCGTCTACAAGCGCGACATCGAGCCCAACCTCGACGACCGCGACTCGCTCGCGTTCGCGCACGGGTTCAACATCCACTTCGGGCAGATCCGCCCGCCCAAGGGCATCGACGTGTGGATGATCGCTCCGAAGGGGCCGGGCCATCTCCTGCGGCGCACGTTCGAGGAGGGCGGCGGCGTCCCGTCGCTCGTCGCCGTGCAAGCCGATGAGACCGGGAAGGCCAAGCAGACCGCGCTCGCCTATGCCCGGGCGATCGGCGCGACCCGTGCCGGCGTGCTCGACACGACGTTCGAGGAGGAGACCGAAACGGACCTGTTCGGCGAGCAGGTCGTTCTGTGCGGCGGCCTCACCGAACTCATCCGGTCGAGCTACGAGACGCTCGTCGCCGCCGGCTACCAGCCCGAGTCGGCGTACTTCGAGACGCTGCACGAGGTGAAGCTGATCGTGGACCTCATCTACGAGGGCGGCATCACCAACATGCGCTACTCGATCTCCGACACCGCCGAATACGGCGACATGACCCGCGGGCCCCGGATCATCACCGACGAGACCCGCGCCGAGATGCGCCGCATCCTCGACGACATCCAGTCCGGTCGGTTCGCCCAGGAATGGATCCTCGAGAACCAGGCCGGCCGGCCGGTGTTCAACGCGCTGCGCCGGAAGTCGGCCGAGCACCCGATCGAGGAAGTCGGCGAGCGGCTACGGGCGATGATGCCGTGGATCGGCGCCGGCAAGGCGCGGCCTCGAGACGTCTCCGGCGGCTGACGCCGCCCCAGCTCGGGGGTCCGCGTGTCGCAACAGCCACCGCTTGATCAGGACCAGATCCAGCAGCTCGCCGACGCGGTCCAGTCACTCGGCGACGAGGAGCTCCTCCAGGTTGTCGCGGCCCAACCGGGCGGGTATAGCGGCGCGCTCGACCAGGCGTTCGACGGCATGGCGGCGGCGTACAACCCGGCCAAGCCCAACCGTCCGGCTGTGATCCAGTGGGACGTCTCGACGCAGGAAGGCGTCGAGACGTACACCGCCCGTTGCGGCGACACGTGCACGGTCGAGCGCGCTACGAGCGAGTCCCCGACCGTGACACTCGGCCTTTCGCTGCCTGGCTTCCTGCGGCTGATCCTCGGATCGCTCGACGGCATGCACGCGTTCACGAGCGGCAAGCTGAAGATCGGCGGCGACGTCATGCTCGCCCAGGTCATGCAGTCCTGGTTCGACCGCCCCGGCGAGTAGCGCACCGGGTCGCGAGGGTTAAGCGGACCGCTCGCGCAGCCCGACCAACGCCACGACCGCCCCCACGACGAACAGCAGGGTGTCGGCATAGATCAGGCCGAGGTGGCCGAGCGTGTCGAAGTGGTTCGGGTAGTGCGCGGGAAGAGCAACCGCCAAACCCAACACCGGGACCGCCACCGCCGTCACCCACGCCCAGAACTGGCCGCGCCGCACGCCGAACCACGCGAGCGCGATGACCGCCAGGCCCGAAGCAGCAATGAACCCTGACACTGCGATGTGCAGGTGGCTGATGTAGTGGTACAGCGACGGGCTGAACTCTTGGATCTGGCTCTTGTTCACGTTCACTTCGCCCGACCCGATTCCGAGCTCCAGGAAGGTGCCGGTGAAGTTGCGGACGAAGAAGATGACGGCGTAGCCGATGAATCCGGCGCCGCCGATGGCCATGATCAGCGACCCGACACGCAGCTTGGTCCCGGCCACAGCGCCCGGCACAGCGGTCGTCGTCGCGGTCGCCATAGCTAGCTCTCCTCCGTGGTGCACACGAGCCGGAAGTCCCGGTACTCGGGTGGCCCGGTGACGAGCTCGCGGAGCTTCGCCGCCCAGGCATTGGTCTCCGGACGCTGGTTGTTGCGGGCCGCCTCCTCGGGTGACGTGAAGTCGACCTCGATCAGGTACCGACCGGGCTGTTTCGCGTCGGCGAGGACGCGGGTCCGCCGATACCCGGGCGCGATGCCTGCTTGTTCTGCGTGCCAAGCCGCGACGTGATCGCGAAGCGCGGCCTCGTCGCTCGTCTGGGCCTCCATGGTCTGCGTGAAGGACATGGTTCCGCCTTTCATCGTCGGAATGACCCTTCACGTGTTCAGACGACACGCACGACGCGGTTATTGCATCGCGCGTCAGATGCGTCGAGCGCGCGCGATCACACTTGTTGCGACGGCGTCTTGCTGCTCGCGCGGGATGAGTGCGCGCATCAGGGCGATGAGCTCTTTTGTGAAGAGCGGGTATTTCGCGACGTCGTCGATGCCGAACGGGATGCGGTTGTCGATGGTGACGTCCGCGAATCCCGCCTTCTCGACCTTCTCGGCGAAGTCACGCTCCGCCAGGGCGCCGGCAATTCAGCCGGCCCACGCCGACTCGCTGGTCAGCACCTCTGGTGGCAGGTCGTCCTCCACAGTGAGGTCGGCGACGCACAGCCGCCCGCCAGGTCGCAGCACCCGGTGCACCTCGGCGAGCGCTCGAGCCTTCCGGGGCGAGAGGTTCAGCACGCCATTCGAGATGACGACGTCGACCGACTCGTCCGGCAGTGGGATCGCTTCCATTTCGCCGCGCTTGAACTCCGTGCAGCCCGCCACACTCGCCGCGTTTGCGACGGCGTGGGCGCGCCAACACATCTCGTCGAGCATGTCGAGGCCGACCACGCGCCCTGAAGGGCCGACTTGGCGGGCGGCGAGGATCGTGTCGATCCCGGCCCCGCAACCGAGGTCGAGCACCACCTCGCCGGGAGTGAGCCCGGCGTGACGGACAGGATTCCCTACGCCGAGGGCCCAGGCGATCGCTTCGTCCGGAAGGTCTGCGAGTTCGTCCTCCTCGTAGAAGCGCCGGATCGCGTCCTTTCCGCCACCGCTCGGGATGGCGGCGTAGGCGCGCGCCACGACAGCGCGAATCTCGTCCTGGAACAGCAGGTCCCTGCTCATGCGCGTTCCTACCTAGAGCCCCTCGACGAATCGCTCGAGGCGGTCGCGTACGTCAGCCGGTACCTCGCTCGCGCTGTGCGACGCGAGGAAGCTCCGCAGCTCGCGGGCGAATTCGGCTTCGCCGCAGCAACGACGGCAGAAGGCGAGATGGCCTTCCACGGCCTCGAAGTCGGCGGGCGACAGCGAGCGGTCGAGGTAGTCCCACAGCTGCCGGACGGCTTCGTCGCAGCTGATCATGACGCCCCCCGAGCCGGAACCGGGTCGCCGAGCAAACCTTTCGAGCTTCCGTACGACCACATTTGCCGTTCGAACAGCTTCCGCCCGCGGTGAAGGCGGGCGAGGATCGTGCCGAGTGGCGCCTCGAGCATGACTGCGATCTCCTTCGTGCCGAAACCTTCCATGTACCGGAGCACCAAGGGGGCCCGGTAGTGGACCGGGAGCTCCATGAGGACCCTGTGCACGTCGTCCTCGTCGAACGCACCGAGGAAGTCCAGGTGGAGGCTGTCCGAGTACGGGAACGGGTCCTCCTCCGCAACCCGGCGGTACAGCGAGAAGTCCGCCACGTCTTCCATCGCCACTTCCTGCAGCCTTCGCGCCCGGCGACGCAGGCGGTCGCGGAACACGTTCACGAGAATCGTCCGCAACCAGCTGCCTCCCGCCCGCTCGTCCTGGAGGGACCCGAACGAGCGGTACGCCTGCAGCAGGCAGTCCTGCACGAGGTCCTCCGGATCAGGATCACCGAGCCGGCGCGCCAGCGAGTAGAGCCGCGGGAGCTCGGAGCGGGCGAGGTCCTGAAACGCCGTCCGGCTCCGCTCACCCCTGCCGGTGCCCACACCCATATAGACGCTCCCGCCCGCTCTTGGATTGCACGGCCCGGACATATCCCACTTCCCGGCGAGGTACGGCCAGCCTACGATCCACCCGATGGCCGGTCACCGGTGACCACGTCTCCTCGTCCGAGCCCTCCCGCTCGCGGCGCGGTTGCCTCATGGGTTGATCGCGTCGCTGCTGCTCGTCGACCTCGCCGACGAGTGGTTCACATTCCTCCCCGCCGGCGCCATGGAGTCGATCCGCGCCGATCTGGGGCTGTCGTATGCGCAGGCCGGGGTGCTCCTCGCGCTGCTGCCGGCCGGGGGTTTGCTCGGCGTCGTGCTGATGGCGGCCGCGGACTTCGTGAGCCGCCGTGTGCTGGGCGCCGGAGGCGCGTTCGTCTTCGCGCTGTGCCTGCTCGCGTTTGCCGCCGGACGATCATTCCTGGCGCTGGCCGTCGCATCATTCGTGTGGGGCGCTGCGAGCGACGCGTTCGTGCACGCCACGCAGCTCGCGCTTGCAGAGATCGCCGGCGACGATCTCGACGCGACCCTGTCGCGCACCAACCTGCTCGGCTCGCTCGGTGAGCCGCTCGGTCCGCTAACGCTCGCCGTCGCGGCCGGCGCCGGTCTCGGCTGGCGCCCCCTCTTCGCCACGGGCGGTGCGCTGATGCTGGGTTACGCGGCGTGGCTCGCGGCCCAGCCCTTGCCGCCGCCTCGACCGGACGGTTCGACGCCGTGGTCGGTCGTCCGCGCCGTCGCCGGCGACGTGCGCGTGCTGCGGCTTGCCGGGATCTGGGCGCTGAGTGCCGTGCTCGAAGCGCCGTTCCTCGGGTTCCTCATCGCCAACCTCGAGCAAACGCGCCACGTCTCGGCGGCGACGGCCACCGCGCTGGTGGTTTCGGTCGTCGTCGGTGGCATGGCGACGTACGCCACGCTTGCCGTCGTCCGCCGTCCGTCCTCCGCACGTTCCCGTTTCGTGGCCGGATCGATTGCCCTCCTGACCACGACCGTCGTGATGGTGAGCGCGCCATGGACGCCCGTGGTGGCGCTGGCCAGCGCCGGTTTGGCGCCGCGACGGCGGTGCTCTGGGTTGCGCTCCAGTTCTCGACGTTCCGGCTCCGACCCGGCCAGGTCGGCACCACCCAGGCTGTCATCTCCGGGCTGTCCACCGCCCACATCGCGATCCCGCCCCTCATCGGCCTCGTCGCCGTCGGGCTGGCGACCGGCATGTGGCTGTTCGTGCTCGCGCCCGTCGGCATCCTGGTGCTCGCGCTCACGAGTCAAGGCGAGAAGGGACAAGAAGCGGTCCGTGCGTAGTCTCTGCACGTGGACGTCATCCTGGTCGTCGCGGCCGCGGTCGTCGGCTACCTGCTGGGGACGATCCCGTCGGCCGGGGTCGTCGCCTGGCTCGCGACACGTGGGGAGATCAACCTCCGCGAGGCCGGGAGCGGCAATCCCGGCGCCATCAACGCGATCAAGATGCTCGGCGCGCGCTGGGGCCTCGTCGTGCTCGCGGCCGACATCGCCAAGGGCGCGGCGGCGGTGGTGCTGGGCCGTCTGATCGCCGACGATCCGGGCGCGTACGCCGCCGCCACTGCCGCGATCGCCGGCCACATCTTCCCCGTCTGGAGCCGCTTCTGCGGCGGCAAGGGCGTCGCGACGTCGGCCGGCGCGTGCCTGGCGGCGTTCCCGGCCTACTTCCCGATCGATCTCATCGTGGCCGGTGCGAGTGCGCTCAGGTCGCGCCGGGCCGACATCGGCACTCAGGTGGCGGCGCTCATCTGGATCGTGGCCGCTGCGATCTGGTGGGCCTTCGACCTGCCGAACCTCTGGGGGCCCGACCCGTCGGTGGGACTCTTCCTCTTCGCGCTGATCGGCTCGGCGATGATCCTGTACAAGTTCCGCGTCGCCGCCCGGCAGATCGCGTTGCGGGAAGCAGTGCGTTGATCGGGCTGATCACCGACTCGAACGCGCAGCTGCCGGCCGACCTCCGGGAGCGATACCAGGTCGGGGTCGTGCCGTTGACGGTCGTCGTCGGCGGGCGCCCGTACCGCGAGGGCGTCGACATCACGGCGGCCGAGTTCTACGACCGCCTTGCCGGCGGCGCCGAGGTGTCGACGGCGGCGCCGTCGCCCGGGGAGGTGCTCGAGGTCTACGAACAGGCGGCGTCTGCGGGCGCGACCGAGATCCTGTCGATCCACATCGGATCCAATACGTCGGCGACGGTCAACGCCGTGAAGTTCGCGGCGGGATCGAGCCCCGTGCCCGTCGAGGTCGTCGACACTGGGACGGCGTCGTTCGCCGTCGCGTGCTGCGTCTGGGCCGCGGGCGAGGTGCTCAACGCCGGCGGTGACCTTGCTCACGCCGCCGACGTCGCCCGCCGGGTCGGCGGCCGGGTCGGCAATGTGTTCGTCGTCGGTGCGCTCGACCTGGCCCGGCGCGGTGGTCGGCTCGCCGACGACGCGACCGAGGGCGAGGGGCTCCCGGTCCTCGCGCTCGCCGAGGGGAAGATGAGCGCGGTCGGCCACGCCCACGACGCCGAGTCTGCAGTCGACGCCATGACCGACTACTTCGTCGACGCTGCGGCGGGAGCGTCCCAGCGGGTGGGCGTCGGCGACGCCCTCACCCCGGTCCTCGCCGACGAATACGCGCAGCGCCTTGCGGCGCGGCCCGAGGTCGCCGAGTTGGTGCGCTACGAGATCGGCCCGTCCATCGGTGCCCACACCGGCGCCGGGACGATCGGCGCCTGTTTCTTCCCGGTGCGTATCTGACCGACGCCAGGCGTCGTTGAGATACGCACCACGGGCGCGGCCTGTGGATAACTCGCGAAACGGGCCCCGAAAGCCACCCTTTCGCGCGCCGCTGCCTTCAAGATGAAGAAGCGGCACAACCAGGGGAGGGGTGCCCGATGGCAACGACAATGACGGCAGGTCAGCGGCCATCGGGCACGGTACTCGGCGTTAGCGCGGTCAGAGGCTCGGAGCCATCGAGCTCGACCGCTCGTTGTCACCGAAATGTCACGAGAGCTCGTCGAGCACTTCGGCGAGCATCGGCTTGAGCCGCTCCGCTACGGCTTCGAGCCGTGCCCTGCCATCTCCGCCGCCGCGCATGAGGTCAGGCCGCAACGTCGCGACCGCGATCATCGCCGCGGCTTCGATGGTGACCTCGCGCTCGTCGCCTGTCGACAGCTTCGCTTGCTTCGCTGGCTTCGGGATCCGGCCCTCGCGGGTCAGCCGCTCCTTGCACTCCTTCAAGCCCTCGCCCGTCCGCGCTCGCTCCTCCTTGATGAGTTGGATCACGTCGACCTCGCTCATCGTGTGCCCCCTCCGTCTACGAGCGCCGCGACCGCGCGCGCGGCGTCGGCGCCCATGCCGGCGAGGACGTGCCCATACCGGTCGAGCGTGAAGCTGGCGCTCGAGTGGCCGAGCCGGTCGGCGACGAGCTTGGGATGCGCGCCGCTCTTGATCAGATGGGACGCATGGCTGTGTCGTAGATCGTGGAACCGGATCTTCGGCAGGCCTGACGCCTTGATGAGTGCGACGGATTTCTTCGACACGCGCCCCGGGCGAAGTAGCGAACCGTCGAGCTCGCAGAAGATCATCTCAGCCCGGCTCCCGAGCCCGAGCGCCATGCGCTCCTCGAGCTGCGCGAGATGGTGACGTCCGAGCGCAGCGACGGTCACAGGATCGAGGTCGATCGAGCGCCGGGACCGTGGCGTCTTCACGTCGGCGAGTGTCAGCTTTCCGCCAGCCGTCGTGACCTGGCGCTGCACAGCGAGCCGGTCGCCATCGAGATCGGACCACTTGAGACCACACAGCCTGCTTACGTTCATTCGATGTGAATAGGGTGGACGTGACTCATCCAGAACGACCTGAGGGACCCGGCCCTGTGACGGTCCGGCAACCGGCCACGAGGCGCGGTGGCAATGCTGTGATCGATGAGGAGCTCAGATGACGAGGTTCTCGCGGCACGCGCAATGGCCCGCCGACCTGCCCAAGAGCGTGCATCACATCGAGGCCCGGAAAGCCTTCGAGCCGGGGAGCGATGCCTACCCCGCTCGCCTGCGTAGCGCGGCGAATGGCATGGTGATCGTCGAGAGGATCTCCGATTGGTCGGCAAAGGTCTTGGTGACCGCCTCGCCCGATCGGCTGGCAGCGATCCTGGGTCGGGAAGACGTGACCCGAATCGGTCGCGACCCACTCGTGCTCGTCAGCGAAGCGCGGTGCCTTCTTGCCCTTGCAACCGGGCCTTCCGAGGCGCCTGCGAAAATTGCGATCCGCTCGAACATCTCGCGGCTCGAGAATGGCGAGGCGGTCGAGATCCCGTCCGCGGACGATGCGCAGCCATCGTGGCAGCTCGTCCGAGCACTCTCCTTGGCGGAATATGGCCATGACGGTCAGGACCCAGGGTGAAACGCTTCGATCTCCGCACCGCGATCGACTTGGCCGTACAAGTCCACAGCGGTGCGACGGATAAGGCAGGTCGTCCGTACATCGAGCATGTAATGCGCGTCGTCGGTGCGGTCGATACCGGCACTGAGAAGATGACTGCGGCGCTGCACGATGTCGTCGAAGACACAAGCGTGACGCTCGACGACCTCACCGACGCGGGTTGCCCGGCCGCGGTGGTTGCCGCCGTAGACGCGCTCACCCGACGACAGGACGAGGCCTACGACTCGTTTCTCGCCCGGGTGGGCCAGAACGAGCTGGCTCGCCGCGTCAAGATTGCGGATCTGATCGACAACTCCGACGAGCAGAGGCTGGCGTTGCTGGCAGCGGACGAGGCTGACCGGTTGGGGGCCAAGTACGCGAATGCGATCGCAGTCCTCGCGGACACGGCTCGGCGAGGTTGAGACCCCACCGACATCACCGTTGGCACGGAGCCGCTCAGGGTCGCGGTCACGCCGGACGGCAAGACCGCCTTTGTCGCCAACGGCGGTAGCGGCACGGTGTCGACGATCGATGTGAAGACCAGGACCAAGGACCCCCTGCGTGGTCGTGTGCGCGGCGCTCGCCGGCGCACCACCATCCCCGCTGACACCGCTGCTCGGCCCTCAGGTCGTCGAACCACGACTCGATATCCGGCCAGAGGTCTGCCGTGAGCGGTGCGAACCAGAGCGCGCACATATCGCTCGCCACGATTGCACGAGCAGACGGTGTCTCGCTGCTACATATCGAATTCCTCTTTGTTGTCAAGATCCCTTCGTGCTTGGGGTTCTGGTGCGTGATGACGTCGTGCGCGTGGCGGGCCGACGGGTTCTAGCGTTGGTTCGGGCCCGGGAGTGGCTGATCCGAAGAGCCGGCCGTCGGGGTGTTGAGCCGGCCACGCTGGATTGCAGAGCCGTCCCCGGTTGCCCTCCCGGGCCCTTGACCGTGCGGGCGTCGATGAGGAGCTGTCGGTAGACGGCGTCGGCGACGCGCCGCTTGAGCGCTCGGACGGATTCTTTTTCGTCTATGCCATGGTGGGGGTCCGTGGTTGGCTCGCGCAGGGTGAGGAGAGTGGACTCACTGGCTTGCACGCGCGTCTGATGAAGCCTCTGAGTGTCATCGCAGTCGCGCTGGTCGTTGTGATGGTCGTGGCAATGGCGCCCACAGCCGGCGCCGGTCCGGGCGCGTCGGTCCAGGCAACCCAGGTGACGTTCGTCGACCACAGCCGACGCACTGACGGCACGGAGAGCGCGCCCGCCCAGGACGAACGAGTGTTGGTCACCACGATCACCTATCCGGTCGGTATCAAGGGGCCGGTGCCGTTGGTCGTTCTCGCGCACGGCAACAGCGGGAACCCGAACAAGTTCACTCAGATGATGGCCGCGTGGGCGGCAGCCCGGTATGTGGTGGTTGCGCCCGTGTTCCCACTCACGAGCAACGCAACCCCGGGGGGTGGCCATCCCGGTGACGTCAGCAACCAGCCCGCCGACGTCAGCTTCGTCATCGACCAGGTCGTGAAGATGAGCCGCCCGAAGGCAGGCGGCCCGCTGGCGGGCCTGGTCGACGAGCGGCACATCGGGGTCACAGGTCTGTCGCTCGGAGGGAGCACGGTCTACGGGTTGGTCTTCAACACCTGCTGTCGCGACAAGCGCATTGATGCCGCGATGCTCATGAGCGCGTACCGGGTCCCGTTCAAGGACGGGAAGGACAACTGGCGTCACGTGCCTGCGCTCATGTTGCACAGCGACAGCGATCCCCGATATCCGATCAGCGCGGAGACGTATCCGCTGCTCGCGACCCCAAAGTGGTTCGTGACCCTGCACGGCAGCACGCACAGCGGGCCGTTCGAGGACGCGACCGACCCTGCCGACGCCGCCGTACATGCCATCACCATCGCCTTCTGGGACCGATACCTGAAGGGGCAGAAGTCGGCGCAGACGCGGCTCGTCGACGCGGTGAAGGCGTACGGCCAAGCCGACCTGGAGCGCAAGCTGCGGTAGCGGGGCGTGACGCACGTCACCGCCGCACCGTGTTCGGCGACACAGACGAGCCGGGTTGGCAAGCGCACTCTTGACTGGCAGGTCGTCACCGCTGATGACGCTGGCCGGGAAGGGGGGATCACAGGTGATGAGCTCCCGTGCCCTGAGGCACCCGCGGACGACGAGTGTCGCCCTCGTCCTCGTGGCGGCGATCAGCGCCTTGGCGGCAGTCACCGTCGTGGTCGCCAGACGTAATGGAGGCGGCGAGCCGGCATCTGGCGCGGTCGCCCGTCCCGCATCTGCCGCGACGGCGTCGCCCCCGACAGCCGTCTGGGATAGCGAGGGCGTCGAGGCCAATGTCACGACCTTTTCCGATCCGCGCCAGCGACTCCGCAATCCGCGTGACGTCACCGTGGGACCGGACGGAAGCGTCTGGTTTACCGCCGATCAAGACCAGATCGGACGCATCAGTCCCAGCGGCGAGATCAGGTTGTTCAGCGATCCTGCCGGCCGCATCGATCTGCCCGACAGCATCGTCACCGGATCCGACGGGGCGGTT
Source organism: Actinomycetota bacterium (assembly GCA_046724655.1). Taxonomy (GTDB): domain Bacteria; phylum Actinomycetota; class Acidimicrobiia; order IMCC26256; family JACDBD01; genus JALZAA01. The sequence continues at coordinate 885 of JBKOWY010000005.1, read as the reverse complement.
TGGTTCACCAGCCTCGGCGACGTCATCGGGCGCATCACCACCACCGGCGCCATCACGAGCTTTCCGGTCGGCAGCGGCGACCCCGGTGGGCCGCTCGGCCTGGCGGCGGGCCCGGACGGCAACATCTGGTTCACGACCGCCCGCAACCAGATCGGCCGGATGACGCCAGCCGGCGAAGTCGCGCTCTTCGACTGCAGCCCGGCAGGAGCAACGTTCCCCGCCCACATCACGTCCGGGCCTGACGGGAACCTCTGGTTCACGAACCTGAACGGTCGCATCGGCCGCGTCACCCCGAGCGGCCAGGTCGTCACCTTCGACGCCGACGACGTGGGCGCTGCCGCCGACATCGCCCCGGGGCCTGATGGCAACGTCTGGTTCACCAGCGCCATCCGCAACCGCGTCGGTCGGATCACCCCCGACGGCGCGGTCAGCTCCTTCGATACCGCCGCCGTGGGCGCCAGCGAACCGGGTGCCATCACCGGCGGTCCCGACCAGAGCGTGTGGTTCACGACCGCCAACAACCGCATCGGGCGCGTCACCGTCGACGGCGCGGTCAGCACCTACGACATCACCAACGCGCAGGTGCGGGCGCCGTTCGGCATCACGCTGGGACCCGACGGGAACCTCTGGTTCGCCAGCATGGGCAACAGTCGCATCGGATTCATCCGACCGTCCTAAGCGCGACTCAATCGCCGGCGACTCGTGCGCCGCTCTGCAGGTCCGCGAGGGCGATACGCCTAGCCTGCCCGGACTTGACCACGCGGCCAGCGCAGAGTCGGCTGCCCGACCCGGGAGCCGTCCACGACGAGCGCGAGATGGCCGCCATGGATGTGAACCCGATCTGATCACCGCCAAATGAGGTTCGCCCGCACATATCGCCGGTTC
>JBKOWY010000085.1:0-2683 GCA_046724655.1 Actinomycetota bacterium | reverse complement strand
CTTCGACAACCCGAGTCTCAGCGGCTTCCAACTCGCCGTTCCGCAAGGTCCAGCCAGCGGCAAGGTCCAACTCCAGCCCGGCACCTACATCATCTACTGCACCATCCCCGGCCACCGCCAAGCAGGAGAACAAGCCACAATCACCGTCACACCACAGTCCCGCTGAACCTAGAGCGACATCGTGATCGCCCTGTACGCGCCGATCCCTGCGCGGTTTTGGACTCTGGGAGGCCCGACGTTCTGAGCGTCGCTATGTGCGTGCCCTCAGCCTGGGTAGTGGAACCGCCGGCGACAGCATCGTCGCAGCGATGGCAGTCGGATCGTCCGCAATGCGTGACCGTCGGGTCGGCGCGGATCGCGCTCGCGGCCGCGTGGGCCGCGTCGCTCGCGGGGAGGACGATCCATTGACTCTCGCCGACGAACGCGATCGATCCGTGGAATTCGAGGGCGGTCGAAAGACGGGCAAAGCCTTCGGAGCAACCCCCCACCTGGCACTCGATGACCTCCCCTTGGCTATCCAGTGCCCAGCGGTAGAAGAGCTGGCGACCAGCGAGCTCCTCTGCGTAGTGGAGGAGACTGCACCGGTTGAGGCCAACCCCTATGAGCACGACTGCTCCGTCGCGGCCGCAGAGCATGCGCAGCGGAGCGGTGGCCGTATCTGGAGTCTGCGCGCCCACCAGCGCGTTTGGCGTCGGGCCCCACACCGGTGAACGACCACAGCGGATGCCGTCCTCGGTTGGTCAGAGCGTGCGCCGTCGGCGGACGCCACTTATTCAGCAGTCTCTTAGGGCTCCCTCAAAAGGCCGAGTCGTCCGATCCATCCTGCCCCGTTCGAACACTCATGGTCGGACGCGTTAGGCGCTCGGCCAGTGGAAACGTGTCCTCACGATCGGCGAGAGTGGGCCCGTAAGGTCATCTGACGACTAATGCCCGCCGGGCTAATCGACTAGCCGACAGGTCAGAGGGGGCAACCATGGCACAACCAGCACCGACTCCACCTTCGGCGCCTGCGGCCCGGGGATCGGTCGGAAAAGTGAGATCGCCAGTGGCGGTGATCCTGCTCTCGATCATCACCATCGGCATCTACGCGCTGTACTGGTTCTACAAGACGTTTCAGGAGCTCAAGGACCACTCCGGCGAAGGCGTCGGCGGTGTCGTCGGTCTGATTCTGGCGATCTTCATCAACCCCGTGAATTGGTTCCTGCTGCCCAATGAGGTTGGCAACCTGTACGAGCAGTCAGGACAGCCAAGGCCGGTGAGCGCGATCACGGGCCTTTGGAACCTGATTCCGCTGGTCGGGAGCATCATCTGGGTCGTGAAGGTCCAAGGAGCCCTGAATCGCTACTGGGAATCCAAAGGCGCATAACCCAGGAGTTCGCCGACCGGTCCACTTTCAATTCATAGCTTTCATGATCCGCGCGCGCTCGGGACGGATCCGGGGCGCCGATCTCAGGCACCTGCGAAGTTGACGAGCGCCATGCGTGCCGTTCTGCGTCAGCGCTTGCCGTGGATCACACCGGTGTTATGTGCGCCTACGTAGAGCGACAGTTCCGGATGGCGCGGAGAAAGTCGTTCTTGGCCCGCCTGTATAGGTCACACCCGGGCGGGGAGGTTCGCGCCCTCGCGCCTGCGGGTGGGCCAATTCGCCAAAACGACGCGCGCGCATCATTTTGGCAGACGACCGCTCGCCCTTAGCAGCGGGACGTCAGCCCGGGGACGCCATACGGCGACGGCTCTCACCGCCCGTTCTCCCTACGGCGCGAGGTGCTCGGCGGATATCGATGCAAGAGCTCGTCGTTGTATCGGAACACCTCATCCCAGGCGCGTCGCCGCGCTTCCAGGTCCTCCTTCGTGATCCGCGGGATCGCCTGCAGAGCCCCGTAATACCGATTCAGCAGCTCTTCGTCGCTGAGGGCCGGCACGTCCTCGGTCATGGACCTGAAGGCTACGTCGGCGGTCACACCAATGGTTGCGGGCTACCCCGGACAGGACCGGAATTGTCGTCGCGGGCTGCTAGGGCGGCGCCAGTCGTCTGCCGAAACGATGCGCGCATGGTTTTGGTGAATTGGCCCACCCACATTGTTCGCCTATGACCGTGGCCGACCTGCCGATCCCGGAGCTGGTTGAGCAGCGACGTCGGTCGGTGGCCATGCTGGCGCCGGACGCGTGGGCTCGCAACCGGGACGAGGCGCTTCAGCTCCTCGCGGAGTCCGCCGAAGCGCTGCGCCGGCTTCGACGACTCGAGAACGCCGCTCGGTAGCGGCTCTTACGGCGGAAACTCGGCGCGACCGCGTTCGAGCGTTAATGCCACGCCGACGAGGAACCGACGGACGCGAGACTCGGTGGAGTGCTGCTGCGTGACCGCGTCACCCCCGTCGGCTGCCGACAACGACGGCTCGTACGAGCCGCTCAAGCTCAGATGCGAACGCGGCGGCGGCATCGGCTCAAGACGCACGGCGGCGGCGAGGGTCACGAACGGACCCGTGGTGGCAACACAGCGGAGATCGACGACGACGCCGCGGTCTCTCAATCGCGCTTCCCCGACCTCGACGACGGAGCCCGGGGACCCATTGAAAGCCTCCACGGCCGGCTCGGTCAGCCACGAGCCGTTTCCCGAGACGAACACGCTCCCGGCCTGCTGGAAGTCCTCTTCGATCGGGACGAAATCCTGGACATGCGGCAT
>JBKOWY010000048.1:0-16357 GCA_046724655.1 Actinomycetota bacterium | reverse complement strand
AGCGAGTCGGACGGGCGGACCGTGGGGGGATGCTCGAGACAGGCGGGGTCGATCGGCGTGACCTTGAGCCGCTTCAGCGCGCGATCGGCTCCGACGAAGTCGGCCACGAACTCGGACGCGGGGTTGCCGAGGACCTCGGCCGGCGTGTCGTACTGGGCGAGGATGCCGCCGACCTGCAGGATCGCAATGCGGTCACCCATCTTCACCGCTTCCTCGACGTCGTGGGTGACGAACACGACCGTCTTGCGCACGGTGTCCTGGAGGCCGAGGAACTCGTCCTGGAGCCGCGTCCTGGTCACCGGGTCGATGGCGCCGAACGGCTCGTCCATGAGTAGCACCGGCGGGTCGGCGGCGAGGGCGCGGGCCACGCCGGCCCGCTGGCGCTGACCGCCCGACAGCTGGGCCGGATAGCGGCGGCGGTAGGTGGCGGGCTCCAACCCGACGAGCTCGAGCAGCTCGTCGACCCGATCGTGCACCCGCGTGCGATTCCAGCCCAGCAGGCGAGGAACCGTCCCGACGTTGGCGGCGATCGTCTGGTGCGGGAACAGCCCGACCTGCTGGATCACATAACCGATACGGCGCCGCAGGCCCACGGGATCGACTGCGGTCACATCGTCGCCGTTGAGATAGATCCGGCCGCCGGTGGGCTCGATGAGGCGGTTGATCATCTTCAGCGTGGTCGTCTTGCCGCACCCGGAGGGCCCCACCAGCACGCAGATCTCGCCTTCGGGAACCTCGAGCGTCAGGTCGCTCACCGCGACGGTGCCGTCGGGAAAGCGCTTGGAGACGGAGTCGAGGCGGATCATGAAGGACCCGAAGAGGTCCCGGCGAGGCTACCGCGGGCCCGCCCGGCGCCGTGGCACACCGGCGGCCTGCTGGCGGAAGATCTCCGCGAGCCGTCCGGTGGCGTGGGCCGGTTGCAACGAACGCCGCGCCGACCGGCTGCTGGTGCTGGTGGTCTGGGGCGCGACCGCGACGATCGCGTCAGCGAGCGCGGCGGCGTCGCGGGGCGGCACGCGGGTGGCGCTGCCCGGCGCGGCCTGATCGACGACCTCGCGCACGCCACCGGCGTCGGTCACCACGACCGGTGTCCCGCTCGCGAGAGCCTCGACGACCACGATCCCGTACGGCTCCGGCTCTGTGGATGGCAGCACGAACGTGTCGATGTCCGCGAACAGATCGGCGACGTCGGCCCTCGGGCCCGGCCAGTGCAGGTCCGGCATGCGTTCAGCCCGCGCCGCGAGCCCGACCGCGAGCTGTTCCTTGCCCCGAACCTCCGAGCCGGCCACGACGAGATGGAGGTCGGGCCGGCGCGCTTTCGCCGACTCGAACGCGTCGAGCAGCACGTCGAAGCCCTTCCACGTGTCCAGCCGCCCGACCGCGCCCACCAGCGGCGCGTCGTCCGGGATGCCGACCCGGGGCCGGAACCGCCCGGCGAGGTCGGGGCGGAACTCCGACGGGTCGACGCTCTCGTATACGACCTCCACGTTCCCAGGGTCCAGCTGGTCGGCGATCGCGTGCGACATGCAGATGACCTTGGCGGCGAAATGTTGGGCGAGAAACCGCTCGAGCCTGAGGGCTGCGTCCGACTGCACGACGATCTCCCGTGCGTGCCACACGTGTGGCCTGCGGGTGATCGCGGCTGCCGCCCATCCATAGAGCGAGTGCAAGGAGTTCGAGTGCACGACATCAATGCCGAGACTGCGGATGAGCCGCGCGATCCGCCCGACCGCGACCGGCCACCCGGCGGCGTAGGCCGCCCACTCGGGTGCGCCGTGGCTCGTCGAGATGCGACGCATCGGGATCGTATGCAGGGTGGTGCCGGCGGCCGAGAACGCGTCGGCGACGGGCGACGGCGCTGGCAGTACGACGTGGCAGTCGAACTCGTCTGATGGCAGGCTGCGCACCATCCGCACGAGCAGCTGATCCGACCCGCCGCGCTCGGCGACCGGTTGGATGGAGAGCAGCCGGATCATGCGCGTCGCCCTGAACCTCGAGCAGTTGCTCCAACCGGCCCCAGGTGGGATCGGTCGCTATACGGCCGAGCTGGCGAGGCTACTGCCCACCCCCCGCGACCGTGAGGACGCGGTCACGCTCGTGCCGTTCGTCGCCCTCCACCGTCGCGCGCACATCCAGGCGCGCTTGCGTGAGTTTGGGCTCGCGGAGCTCGACCCGGTCGTGCTGCCACTGCCACGACCGCTGCTCTACGACGCGTGGCACTTGCTGCACCGGCCCGGGTTACAACGCTGTCGCCGGCTCCGAGACGTCGACGTCGTACACGCGCCCTCGGTCGCGGTTCCGCCGAAGTCGCGTGCGGCGCTCGTCGTCACCGCGCACGACGCCGCGCCGCTGCTGTTCCCCGAGACGTACCCACGGCGCGGCCGCCGGTTCCACGAGCAGGGGCTGGCCGTGGCAGAGGAGCGCGCCGACGTGGTCATCACCGTGTCGAACGCTGCGGCTGACGAGCTCGTGACGCACACCAAGATCGAGCGCGAGCGAATTCGAGTGGTGCCGAACGGCGTCGATCTCGAGCTCGCAACGGACGACGAAGTGTTGGAGACACGGCACCGGTTCGGTCTTGGCGACGCGCCATATGTCCTCTGGGTCGGCAGCCTCGAGCCCCGCAAGAACGTCGGCGTTCTCGTCGAGGCGTTCGCGCGATGGGCGGCGCTCACTGATCTGCCGACACGGCTCGTTCTCGCCGGTCCTGCCGGCTGGGTGGAAGATGAGGACGCCGTGCTCGCTCCGGCGCGCCCGCTCGGCGATCGTGTCCGCACGATCGGCCGGGTCGCCGACCCGGCGCTGCGCGCGCTGTACCGCGGTGCCGACGTGTTCGCGTTCCCGAGCCGGCACGAGGGGTTCGGCATCCCGGTCCTCGAAGCGATGGCTCAGGAGACGGCCGTCCTCGCGGCCGACATCCCTGCATTGCGCGAGGTCACGGCGGGGGCGGGCGCGGCACGACTGCTGCCGCCTGACGACGTCGATGCGTGGGTCGACGCACTCGACAACCTTTTGCATGACGACGACGAGCGAGCGCGGCTCGCCTCCGCCGGCCGCGAGCGCGCGCAGCAGTACTCGTGGTCGCGTTGCGCCGATGCGACGCGCGCGGTGTACCGCGAGGCGATCGAGGCGTAGTCTCCCCGGCGATGGACCCCCTGTCGCTCGCGCAGGACATCGGGTCCCGGTGGGTCTACTGGCCGTGGGTCGGGGACCACCTCGACGAGATCCGGTCGCGCCTGAGCGAACACGTCACCCTGACGTTCCTGGCCGTCGCCTTCGGGTTCCTGATCTCCTTCCCACTCGCGCTCCTCGCCGTGCGGTGGCGACGCACCTACCCGCCGATCGTCGGCGTGACCGGCGTCCTGTACACGATTCCATCGCTGGCGCTGTTCGTGATCCTCATCCCGTGGACAGGACTGTCGCGTACCACGGCGCTCGTGCCACTGGTCGCGTACACGCTGCTGATCCTGATCAGGAACATCGTCGCCGGACTGCGCGCCGTCCCACCGGAGGTTCGGGAGGCGGCCGAAGGCATGGGCTACCGGCCGCTGCGTCGGCTGTTCTCAGTCGAGCTACCGCTGGCGTTACCCGCGATCATCGCCGGGATCCGAATCGCGACGGTCACGACCATCGGACTCATCACCATCACGGCGCTGATCGGACAGGGCGGGTTGGGGCAGTTCATGATCGACGGCTTCCAGCGCGACTTCCGCACGCCGCTGACCGTCGGCATCGTGCTCTCGGTCGCCCTCGCCGTGGCTGCCGACATCCTGCTCGTGGGGACGCAGCGACTGCTGACACCCTGGGCGCGAGCGCGGGCGAGAGCGCGCTAGTCATGAGCTTCCTTGGTGACGTCGTCGATTGGTTCCGTGACGCTTCGCACTGGACCGGGAACAACGGCGTGATTCACCGCCTCGCCGAGCACGTGCAGATCTCGCTCGTCTCGATCCTCATCGCGGCGGCGATCGCCCTCCCGATCGGCATCGTCCTCGGTCACTTGCGTCGCGGCGGGCTCGTCGCCATCAACGTGTCCAACGTGGGTCGTGCGTTGCCGACGTTCGCATTGCTCATTCTCCTGGTGCAGATCCTCGGGATCGGCGATCCACCTGGCGTCCTGGCGTTCACCGGCTCGCTTCCCACGCTCATCGCGCTCGTGGCGCTTGCCGTGCCCCCGATGCTGACGAATGCTTACGTCGGCATGACGGAGGTCGACGCCGACGTGCGCGAATCGGCACAGGGCATGGGCATGTCCGGAGCCCAGCAGCTCGCGCGTGTCGAGTTGCCGATCGCGCTGCCACTGGTCATGGCCGGCGTTCGGACCGCCGCAGTGGCGGTCGTCGCGACCGCCACTCTTGCTGCCTACATCGGCTGGGGCGGCCTCGGCCGCTTCATCATCGACGGGCTGGCGACCCAGGACTACGTCCAGGTGTTCGCCGGCGCGGTGCTCGTGGCGGTGCTGTCGGTGCTCGTTGAGTTCATGCTCGCCGGTGTGCAGCGTGCGATCGTGTCGCCCGGGTTGCGCGTCGGCCGTGAGCGCGTGATCCGGGACATCGAGGAAGCGCCCGTGCAGGCTGTCGTGACCGCGCCGACGCCGATTGGGCACACGCCGGGCAAGTAGAAAACCCTCCGTCGGGGGGAGGTTCCAAACAGAAAGGAACGACAGCATGACCAACGCACGAATGCGCTTCCCAGGCCGGACGCTGGGGGCGATGCTCATCGGACTGACGCTGATCGTGGCGACGGCCGGCTTGAGTAGCGCGAATCCCACCGGTGGGGGAGGCAGCAAGGGCTCCCTCATAATGGGGTCGAAGAACGTCGTCGGTGATCAGATCCTCGGCCAGATCTACGGCCAGGCGCTCCAGAAGCAGGAGTACGACATCTCGTACAAGGAGAACCTGGGCGCCACCGAGGTCGTGTTCGCCGCGCTCGAGAGCGGCGACATCGACCTGTACCCCGAGTACCTGAACACCGTGGTGCAGTTCCTCGGTGGTACGGGCGGCTCCGACGTGAACCAGGTGAAGGCGGAGCTGGATTCACTGCTCCAGGGCCGAAACATCGTGGCCACGAAACCGTCGCCCGCCGTCGATGTGAACGGCTTCTACGTGCTCAAGAAGACCGCCGACAAGTACAAGCTCAAGACGGTGTCGGACCTCAAGCGGGTCGCGAACAGGTTGACGTTCGGCGGACCGCCCGAATGCGAGCAGCGTCCGCTGTGCCTCGGCGACGCGTCGCAGCAGAAGTACGGGCTTCAGTTCAAGGAGGTCAAGAAGCTCGACGTCGGCGGACCCGTGACGGTCAAGGCGCTCAAGGACGGGGACATCCAGGTCGCGATCCTGTTCACGGGCAGCAGCGTCATCCCGAAGGACGCTGTGCTACTGAAAGACGACCAGGGGCTTCAGGGCGCCGACAACCCGCTCGTGCTCGTGCGACAGGACAAGTACACGCCCGAGCTCGGTCAGGCGATCGACAAGGTGTCAGCGAAGATCACCACGAAGCAGTACCGCAACCTGAACCTCACGGTCACGGACAAGAAGGAAGACCCCGCCGACGTGGCCAAGAACTTTGTCAAGAACAACAAGTTCTGACGAAGCTGTCGGTGCGTCCCACAGGGGACTATGTGTCCCCTGTGGGACGCATCAAGTCAGTTGCTGACCGTGATGGCGCAGCTCGCGAGGCCACGCTTCTCGAGGTAGCGCTGGTGATAGTCCTCGGCGGGCCAGAACGCGGGCGCCTCGGTGATCTCGGTGACGATGGGCTTCGAGAAGCGCGCCTGGGCGGCTTCCTTCGAGTCCTTCGCCGCTTTCTCCTGCTCCGGCGAGTGGAAGAAGATCGCCGAGCGGTACTGGTCACCGATGTCAGGTCCCTGGCGGTTGAGCTGCGTCGGGTCGTGCAGACCCCAGAACGCGTCGAGCAGCTGCTCGTACGACACCTGCTCCGGGTCGAACTCCACGAGCACGGCCTCGGCGTGGCCGGTCGTGTGGCTGCACACCTGCTCGTACGTCGGTCGCTTCGTGCGTCCGCCGGTGTAGCCGACGGTCGTGGCGATTACGCCGGGAATCTGCCGGAACTCGGCCTCGACCCCCCAGAAGCAACCCGCCGCGAACGTCGCCTGCTCGGTCTTCGTGTCGGTCATCAGGTCATCCTTCCTGGTTTCTCACCCCTACCAACGCCCGGCTATTCCCTCACCAACGACGGTCAATCCATTCCTGGAGGTGGGGGCGCTCCGTGTCGAGCGTCGTGTCGAGGCCGTGCCCCGGCAGCACGAGGAGATCGCCGGGCAGCGTGAACAAGCGCCGGTCGATTGACTCGATGATCTGGTCGAAGTCACCACCCGGCAGGCTCGTGTTCCCGGGTCCGCCCGGGAACAGCGTGTCGCCGCTGAACAGCACGGGCCTGCCCTCGAGCAGGAAGGAGGTCGAGCCTTGCGTGTGGCCGGGCGTGTGGATCGTGTGGAGACGCAGGTCGCCGACCTCCATCACGTCGTCGTCCGGGATCGTGAAGTCGTAGGCCGGCAGCATCGACGCGTCCTCCGGCGCGATGCCGACGTCGATCCCGGCGTCGCGCACGGCCTCGACCGCCTGGATGTGATCCCAGTGCCCGTGCGTGGTGAGGACCCGTCGTACGCCGGTCGTTCGGCTGACGTCGAGCAGGAGGTCGTGCTCGTTGGCGGCGTCGACGATCGCGGCCTCGCCGCTGGACTTGCACCGGAGGACGAAGACGTTGTTCTCGAACGGCCCGACGACGAGCTTCTCGATGCGGACGCCGGCGTCCTCGTAATGGGGGAGCCGCGGCATGCGGATCACAGTATCGGCCCCTGGCAACTTGACCGACCGGTCCAGTACCGTCCGACTGTGCGGAGGAGCCCCGCGACGGAGCCGTGTCAGTGATGGACTTCCTCGACACGCCCGCGGAAGCGGCGTTCCGCGACGAGGTTCGTACGTGGCTCGCCGAGCACCTCGTGGGCGAGTTCGCCGAGGTCGGCGGGGGCGGCGGACCAGCCGACGACACCGCGTGGGACCTGCGCGTCGAGTGGGAGAAGCTGCTCGGGCGCGACCGCTGGGTCGGTCTCGACTGGCCCGAGGAGTACGGCGGGCGCAACGCGAGCTTCGCCGAGCAGGTGATCTTCAACGAGGAGTACGCCAAGGCCGATGCCCCGACGCGGGTGAGCTTCTTCGGCGAGGGGCTGTTCGCGCCGACGCTGCTCGCGTACGGCACCGAGGCGCAGAAACGGCGGTTCCTCCCCAAGATCCAGGCCGCCGAGGAGCTCTGGTGCCAGGGCTATTCGGAGCCCAACGCCGGGTCCGACCTGTCGAACGTGCAGACGCGCGCCGTGCTCGACGGCGACCAGTGGGTCGTCAACGGCCAGAAGGTGTGGACGACGCACGCGCACCATGGGGATTGGTGTTTCGCCGTCGTGCGCACCGATCCCGACGCGCCCTCACACAAGGGGCTGTCGTACATGCTCGTCCCGATGAAGCAGGAAGGGATCACCGTACGGCCGTTGAAACAGATGACGGGCTCCGCCGAGTTCAACGAGGTCTTCTTCGACGACGCCCGTACCGACAAGGACAACGTCGTCGGCGCGGTGAACGACGGCTGGAAGGTCGCCATGGCCACGCTCGGCTTCGAGCGCGGCACCGCGTTCCTCGCACAGCAGATCGCGTTCCAGCGCGAGGTGTCCGAGCTCATCGAGGTCGCGCACAAGAACGGCGCCACGGCCGACCCGACGATCCGCCACGAGCTCGCCGAAGCCTACGTCGGCGTCCAGATCATGAAGTACAACGGCCTGCGCATGTTGACGAAGCTCGTGAAGACCGGCGTGCTCGGTCCGGAGGCGAGCATCGGGAAGCTGTACTGGAGCTCGTGGCACCGCCACCTCGGCGAGGTCGCGATGCACGTGCTCGGCACCGACGGGCTTCTCGTCGGCGGGAAGCAAGGCGAGTACTTCCTCGACGAGCTGCACCGCACGTTCATGGTCAGCCGGTCGGAGACGATCTACGCCGGGTCCAGCGAGATCCAGCGCAACATCATCGGGGAGCGGGTGCTCGGGCTCCCGCGTGAGCCGCGAGCTTGAGGGGGGAGAGCATGAACTTCGCGTTCTCGGAGGAGCAGGACCAGCTCCGCGACGCCGTCCGGCGCTTCATGGAGGCGAAGTCGCCGTCGTCGGAGGTGCGTCGCCTCATGGAGACCACCGAGGGCTACGACGAGGCCGTGTGGAAGCAGATGGCCCAGGAGCTCGGGCTCCAGAGCCTGCACCTCCCGGAGGCCCACGGCGGTCAGGGCTACACGTTCGTGGAGCTCGGCATCGTGCTCGAGGAGATGGGTCGGGTACTGCTGTGCGCGCCGTACTTCTCGACGGTTGCGCTGGCGGCGAACGCGATCATGAACGCAGGCACCGACGCCCAGCAGGGCGAGCTCCTTCCCGGCATCGCATCCGGGGAGACGATCGCCGCCCTCGCGTTCACGGAGCCGAACGGCCGGTGGGACGCGTCCGGCATCACGATGGAGGCGCAGGGATCGGGCGACTCGCACACGCTCGCCGGCACCAAGATGTTCGTGATCGACGGCCACACCGCGAACACGGTCGTTGTCGTGGCCCGCCTCGCGGGAACGAGCGGCGAGGACGGCATCTCGTTCTTCGTCGTCGACGGCGACGCGTCGGGTCTGAGCCGCACGCCGCTCACGACGATGGACCAGACCCGCAAGCAGGCGCGGCTCGACTTCTCGGGCGTGCAGGCGCGGCCGCTGGGGGAGCCCGGCACCGGTTGGGCGGCGCTTTCGAAGACGCTCGACCAGGCGGCGGTGTGCCTGTCGAACGAGATGGTCGGCGGCGCGCAGAAGGTGCTCGAGATGTCGGTCGACTACGCCAAGGTGCGCGTGCAGTTCGGCCGGCCGATCGGGTCGTTCCAGGCGATCAAGCACAAGTGCGCCGACATGCTGCTCGAGGTGGAGTCGGCCAAGTCGGCCGCGTACTACGCGGCCTGGGCAGCAGCCGAGGACAACGAGGAGCTCCCGGTCGTCGCGAGTCTCGCCAAGGCGTACTGCTCCGACGCGTACTTCCACGCCGCGGCCGAGAACATTCAGATCCACGGCGGCATCGGCTTCACCTGGGAGCACGACGCACACCTGTACTTCAAGCGGGCCAAGAGCTCCGAGATCCTCCTCGGCGACGCGACGTACCACCGGGAGCTGCTCGCGCAACGTATAGGCATTTAGCGGCGAAGGGAGCCGCGGCTCGTGCAGCTTGTGTTGGGCATGCTCCTGCTCGCCCTGGTGGTCGGACTCGCCGCCTTCTTCGTCATTCGTGAGGCCGGTCGCATAGCCCGAGAGCCACCGCCTGCGCTCTTCGATGTCGAGGAGTCGTACGAGTGGGTCGTGGCGCACCTGCCCGACGAGGTTGCGGCGACCTTGACGCCCGATGACGTCCACCGGATTCTCGAGTTTCAGCTCGAGTACTTCGAACGCAAGGGTGTCGCGGGGAACGGGTCTGAGGGTAAATCGGCGGGCCCGGTGGTCATCGGCGGGGCCGAGGCCGTCGCGTACATCCTCGAGCGTGCGGCCGCCACCGGGGAGGCGTACCTGCCCGAGCAGGTGTACGGCGTGATCGACACGCAGCTGAGCTTCTTGCGGTCGATCGGTGCGATCGGCCCTCAGGCCGACGAGCCACCCCCGACATGACGCGACCGGCGCGATTCGAGAGCTACCGCTACCTTGGCGACAAGCGCACGCAAATCGTCTACGACCTCGACCTGACCGAAGACGCCGGCCTCGAGGATGCGATCGACGAGCTCATGCGGTCCGAGCAGTTCGCCGCCTTCTCACCCGACACGCTGTCCGAGGCCCGCAACCGAGGGTACCGACCCCATCGTTCGATCACTGCGGCCGAGGCCCAGGAGGGCGCGCCCGCCTGACCGGATCATTGCGAGAAGTGCACCCGTCCGCCTCCGCCGTTGTGATACAAGAGCGGTACCAGAGAAAGGAGGTGGTCCACGCATGCATGATCAATCGGGGACTCTGGAGGTACGCGGCCGCTAGGCCCATAACAGCGCCCCTCGAGTGGGCGTGCAGGCTGGACCGCCTGGCGGAATCCCAACCGCCGTACCCTCGCCGGCTGGACGGGAAATTGTCCCACCCGTGATCAACCGGACGGCGGGCCTTCAGCCGACCGTATGACTTGGAGGAGACGCCTCGGCGTCTCCTCCAGTCGCGTTTGGTGCAGTGAACCCTCGTCAGCGGGCGATTGCGGGCTCGTTCAGTCCGTCGGGAAGCGCGTCGATTACGCCCTTCATACGCGCCTCGAAGGCGATGTCCGAGAGCGCGGGCTCGGAGGGCAGCGAGGCCGCGTCGTCGGGAAGGCCGTCGAGGTCGACCCACGAGGTGCAGCCGCCGTACTCCTCGTGCCAAGGCACCACGACGGGCTCGAGGAGACGGTGGGCCCGTAACGCGAGGACCCAGAGGGGATCGCGTTTCTTCCACCGGAGCCGCGATTCCGCGTAATCAAAGGTCCAGATCAACTTCGAGTCGAGCGCGGCGAGCTGCTCCGGCTCCGTGACCGTTGCCACCCCGACGATGTCGGCCCAGCCGTCGATGCGGATCGGCTCGCCCACCGGCGACGCCGACGCCAGGTCGATCATCTGCCGGTACGCGGGCTTCAGCAGCTCCGGCTGCTGGTGCTCAGCCGTCGGGTACAGCCACACCCTCGACGCCTGGAGACCGAAGTGGCGCCCGTCCTCGCGCAGCCCGCCCTTGCGCACGTCGAGGATCTGCTCTCCCTCCAAGAGTGCGTGGACGATGACAGCCCACTCCTTGTAGGCGGGAGTTCCCATACGCAGCAGGATAAAGGCGTCTGCCTGCGATCGTCACACTGAGGCGTGACGCGCCCCGTCGAGGACGTCGCGGAGCGTCTGCTCCAAGGGGATCTCGGGTTGCCACCCCGTCGCCGCACGCAGCTTGGCCGGGCTGCCGATGAGGCGTGGGGCCTCGACCGGACGCACGAGCTCAGGATCGACGACGAGCTCCAGCGGCGCCTCGCTCATCTCGACCATGGCCTCGGCGACCTCGCGAACACTCACGCCGCGGCCCGAGCACACGTTGTACGCGTCGCCCGGCGTCGCGTGCTCGACGAGCATTCGGTACGCGCGAACGACGTCGCGCACGTCGGTGATGTCCCGGACGACGTCGAGGCTTCCGACGCTGATCTGGCGCGTCCTTGCCCGCTCCGCGGCGGCGATCCGTGCGGCGAGCCCGGGCACGAGCATCGTCGAGCTCTGCCCGGGCCCGGTGTGATTGAAAGCCCGTACGCGCACCGTTCCCAGCCCGTCTCCGAGGAACGCCTGCAGTGCGATGACGTCGGCGGCGGCCTTGCTCGCGCCGTACGGCGTGACGGGCTGGACCGCGCCCTCCTCCGTGATGGGCAGGTCGCCGGCATCGACGACGCCGTACTCGTCGGCGCTACCGACCACCAGCACGCGCTCGACTCCGGCGTCGGCGGCGGCACGCAGCACGCTCAGCGTGCCCTCGGCGTTCACCCGGAACACCTTCTCGGGCGCGCCCCACGAGTCGCCGACGTGACTGAGGGCGGCGAGGTGGTACACCGCGTTCGGTCGCGCCGCACGGAGCACGTCGCGCACGCGGTGGGCGTCCGTGACGTCCACCGGCGGCTCGCCCGTGCGGTCGAGCGTGACGACCTCGTCGCCGAGCCCGCGGAGATGAGCAACGAGGTGGCGGCCGACGAACCCGCTGCTGCCGGTGACCGCGGCCCTCATGCGAGCGACCGGTAGAGCTCGAGGAACTGGTCGCCGGCGCGGGCCCACGAATAGCGCGTGACCCACTCGCGCCCCCTGCGCACGAGCTCGCTGCGTAGCGTCTCGTCCGCGGTCACCTGCTCGAGCGCGGCGGCCAGCCCGCCGGTGTCGTCGGGATCGACGAGGACCGCGGCATCGCCCAGCACTTCGGGCAGCGCGCCGGCGCGGGACGCGACCACCGGTATCCCTGCGGCCATCGCCTCCAACGGCACGAGGCCGAAGCCCTCGTACCGCGACGGATAGGCGACCAGGTGAGCGCCGGCGAGGAGGTCGCGCCGTTGCGCGTCGCTTACGTAGCCGAGCCGCACGACCCGGTCGCCGTGCTGCGCGACTGCCCATGCCTGCTGGAACTCGTCGGCGCCCCACCCGTCGGCGCCGGCGACGACGACGTGGAGCAGCGGATCGGCGGAGGCGGCCTTGTCGAAGGCGCGCACGAGAACCGGAAGGTTCTTGCGGGGCTCGACGGTCCCGAGGGCGAGGACGTACCGCGTTGCCCCGGCGAGCGCTCTTCCCCGTTCGGGGTTACCGTCGGAGCTGGGCCGGACACCGAGCGGAATGTGTGCGACTCGCTGCTCGTCGATGCCAAACGCCTCGCGCACCTCACCGCCGACGAACTTGCTCGTCACGTGCACGAACGCTCCCCGGTCGAGGGCGCGCCGGATCAGCCGGCCGTACTGCAGCGTGTCGGCCGTGCACAGCTCGGGAAAGCGGATGAAGCCGATGTCGTGAATCGTCACGACGACGGGGCTGCGCGCCGGGGGTCCCACAAAAGTCGCGTGGACGACGTCGACGGGTCCGGTCCATCGCTCCACGTGCGGGACGTCGGTGCGGAGCCACATCGCCCGCACGAGGCGGGCCGGGATGGGCCGCGTCGCGGCCTGCACGCCACTCGGGATGCGATCGGCGAGCTCCCGCCGACCGCGGAATGTGAGCGCGTACGCGACGATCTCGACGCCGGACCGACCCGACAGCGAGTCCAGGACCCCGTGCGCCACCTCGCCGACGCCGGAGGCGTGTCCCAGTAGCGGCGTGCCGTCGACGGCGAGCCGCAGGGAGGCGCCCATACGGGGGACTCAGATCTCGAGCGGCTCGTGCTCGATCGCCTCGAACAGGCGCTCGACGCTCTCGGCGGGCACACCGGCCTCGACCTGGCGTGCAAGGAGCACGGCCATGATCGCCGCGCACGCCGTGGACGCAATGAGGTAGCTGAGCTCGACCCGCACGAACAGCTCGACGCCGGCCACCGACGTCGCGATGAGCGTGATCGCCCCGACCGCGATCCCGACGCCCCATGAGATCGTCGCCTTGGCGTGCCCCATCAGGGCGATGAGCGCTTGTGCCAGCGTCAACGCGAGGATGAACATGCCGCTGCCGGCCGCCAGCAGCGACAGGTCAGCTCGTCCGATCGTCTTGTCGAAGAACAGCTCGCACGCCCACGGCCCGAGCGTGAAGGCACCGACGACGCCGATCACGCCGACGCCCACCACGATCAGCACGAGCTTGCGCAGTCCGTTCTTGAAGTCTTCATGCTGCCCGGCACCGGCGAGGCGCGCCAGCTTCGGGAGGAGCGCGGCCTGCACCGCCTGGAAGAGGATGATCGGGACGCGCGCGAGCAAGAAGCCCGACACGAACGCGGCGACCTCGTCGTGCTGCGCGCTGGTGGCAAGGACCGTCGCGACCAGCGTTGGCGCGTAGCCCAAAGCCTGGGCGAGCACCGAGCCAGTTAGGAGGAACGCGAGGTTGGACGAGAGCTCCGACCAGGGCGCCTCGGGCCCCGGCTTGAGAAGGCCGTGCTGTCCGCGGACCGCGACCAGGCTGGCGAGGATCGGCGGGATTGCGAGGCAGAGGCCGTAGGCAAACGGGCTCGTGACCCCGGCGATCCACAGTACGACTGCGGGCGCGAACCTGATGCATCCCTCGGCGCCGAGGATCACGCCATACGGCCCGAAGCGGCCGTTGCCGGACAGCGTCCCGCGCGTCAAGTGCTGCACGGCATACGTGATGAGGGCGATCGCGAAGCACAGGACGAGACCGGCGTTGCCCTTGAACAGGCTGTCGGTGAGCACGCCGCCGAACGCGAGCGAGATCAGCACGAGCCCGCCTGTGCCCCACGCGGCGGCGATCGCCGCGCGACGCACCACTGGTGCTCCGCCGATGCCAATGGCGCGCCGATGAGCCAGCGCGCGACCCACCTCCTGCTCGAGGGGAAGGAAGCAGCCGGGCGCGACGACGAACACGAGCGGCCAGAGCCCGCCGATTACAGCCGCGTAGTCCGTCGAGCTCAGGGTGCGGGCGCAGACGACGAAGAACCCGTAGGTGGTCAGCCCTGTAACTGCGAGGCCGAACCCCACCGCGAAGGTCCCCTCGGGGACGGCTTTTTTGGCCGCTTCAAGCGACCGTTGTGCGCGTTGTGCCATCAGGTCCCCGGTCGTGGCTCCGCTCGATCCGGCGGGGCGGAGAAAGCCCGGGATCGACGGGGGAACAGAGTAACCGGAAAGCCCCATCATGAACCCGTTCGGCCCCTCGACCCCGCAGCGCGAGGATCACACGGGCAAGATGACGCAAGCATGAGTACCCGGACGCTGATCTTGCTGGCTGCGATCACCGGTCTGGCCATCCTCGCCGCCTCCGCGATCCAGATCCTGCTCGCCCGCTGAGGCCGAGAGGGGCGGCGTAAAGCCGTAGCTCGTGACGGCGACAACCAGGCATCCCTGAAAGAATGACTGCGGACGGACGCAGGCGTGGACACGAAAGGAGGTGGACGTCCTGGCCGAGCAATTCGATGTCGTCGTCCTCGGCGGAGGTCCGGGCGGCTACGCCGCCGCGCTCTACGGCGCGTCGGCCGGTCTCCGGATCGCAATGGTCGAAGAGCGCCGGGTCGGCGGAACGTGCCTCCATCGCGGCTGCATCCCGGCCAAGGAGCTGCTCCAGACTGCAGAGGTGCTCCGCACCGTCTCGAACGCCAAGGAGTTCGGCGTCGACGCCGGCCAGCAGCCGACGCTCGACTTGGGTACGAGCCAGACCCGCAAGCAGCAGGTCGTGGACCGGCTCACGCGCGGACTCGAAGGGCTCCTGTCGAACCGCAAGGTGACCGTGGTGCCGGGCACCGGTTATCTCGTCGATGCGCGTGGCCGTCATGTGCGCGTGTCGGACGGCTCCGAGCTCCAGGGCACCGCCCTCATCCTCGCGACGGGCTCGGTGCCGCGCTCGCTCCCCGGGCTCGAGTTCGACGGCGAACGCATCCTGCACTCCGATCACGTACTCACGCTGACCGAGGTCCCCGGACGCGTCCTGATCATTGGCGCGGGAGCAATCGGTTGCGAGTTCGCATCCCTGCTCTCCGACGTGGGAAGCGACGTGACGCTCGTGGAGGCGCTGCCGCGCATCCTGCCCGGGGTCGATACCGAGGCGGCCGATGTTGTCGCCCGATCGTTCCGGAAGCGCGGCGTGGGTCTGCACACGAACGTTCGTGTGACCGGTATCGACGGAGCGCGCGAGCTGACCGTGAGCTTCGACACGCCCGACGCCTCCCAGCAGGTCGTCGTCGACAAGGTCATCGTGAGCATCGGCCGTCGGCCACGATCCGAGAACATCAATCTCGAACGATCCGGTGTCGAGATCGACGATCGCGGCTTCATCTCTGTCGACGGCCTCATGCGCTCGACGATGCCCGGCATCTACGCGGTCGGTGACGTCGTCGACTCGCCGCAGCTCGCGCACGTCGGGTTCGCAGAAGCGGTCGTCGCCATCAAGACGATCCTCGGGGAGCCGGCCACGCCCGTGGACTACGGGAAGGTCCCGTGGGGCATCTACTGCCACCCCGAAGTGGCGTTCAGCGGGCTCACCGAGGAGGACGCACGGGAGCTCGGGTACGACGTCGTGACCTCGGTGCACCGCTTCGCCGGAAACTCGCGGGCCTTGATCATCGGGGAGCCCGATGGGGTCGTGAAGATCGTCGCCGAGCGTGAGGGCCCGTTGCTGGGCGTTCACATCGCTGGGCCGTGGGCCACGGAGTTGCTCCAGGAGGGGTACCTCGCCGTCAACTGGGAGGCGACCGCCGAGGAGGTCGGGTCGTTCATCCACCCCCATCCGACGCTCAGCGAGTTGTTCGGGGAGTCGGCCCTCTCCCTCACGGGTCGAAGCCTGCACGCCTGAGGACGGAGGACGGCCGTGGACATCCAGATGCCGCAGCTCGGCGAGACCGTCACCGAGGGGACGATCACGCGCTGGCTCAAGCGTGTGGGCGACCACGTCGACGCCGACGAGCCGCTGTTCGAAGTCTCCACCGACAAGGTCGACTCGGAGGTGCCGGCGCCTACAGCCGGCACGCTGAGCGAGATCCTCGTCCAGGAAGGCGAGACCGTCGAGGTCGGCGCCCGCCTCGCCGTGATCTCGGACGGCGCCGCCGCCGAGGCGCCCGCTGAAGCTCGTGCGCCGGAACCTGCACCTCCGCCGGCCGCGCCCGCACCGGCGGCGGAGCCCCGCGCCGCCGGGGCCGAGGCTCCTGCCGCCGCCCCCCCGGCGCCGGCGCGGGAACCGGAACGGGTCGAAGC
>JBKOWY010000113.1:0-8809 GCA_046724655.1 Actinomycetota bacterium | reverse complement strand
CTGCGCCTTCCCGCCCAGCGGCTGCTGGGTGATCATCGAGTACGGCCCCGTAGAACGGGCGTGGATCTTGTCGTCGACGAGGTGGGCGAGCTTCAGGATGTAGATCCAGCCGACGGTGACCGGCTTGTCGTAGCGCTCGCCTGTGCGGCCGTCGTAGAGGATGGCCTTGCCGTCGTTGCCGACGAGCCGCTGCCCGTCGGCGCCGTCGCTGTGCATCTTCGAGAAGAGGTCCTCGATCGTCCCCTCCGTGCCCTGGCCCGTACCGGACTCCACGTCCCACCGCGCGCCGTCGAACACCGGGCTCGACACCCACAGCGCGGGCTCGGTGACGGGGGAGGTCTTCTTGCCGTTGGTGGGCGCGGTGCCCTGGCCGTCCCAGCCGTGCCGGGCGGCGTAGCCGAGATGCGCCTCGAGCACCTGTCCCACGTTCATGCGGGACGGGACGCCGAGCGGGTTGAGGATGATGTCGATGGGCGTGCCGTCGGCCAGGTACGGCATGTCCTCCATCGGCAGGATCTTGGCGATCACGCCCTTGTTGCCGTGGCGGCCGGCGAGCTTGTCGCCCTCCGAGATCTTGCGCTTCTGGGCGACGTACACGCGCACCAACTGGTTCACACCGGGCGGGAGCTCGTGGCCGTCCTCGCGTGAGAACACGCGGACGTCGATGACCTTGCCCGTCTCGCCGTGCGGGACCTTCAGGGACGTGTCGCGGACCTCGCGCGCCTTCTCACCGAAGATCGCCCGCAGCAGGCGCTCTTCGGGCGTGAGCTCGGTCTCGCCCTTCGGGGTGACCTTCCCGACGAGGATGTCGCCGGGACCGACCTCGGCGCCGATGCGGATGATGCCGCGCTCGTCGAGGTCCTTGAGGATGTCCTCCGAGAGGTTCGGGATGTCGCGGGTGATCTCCTCGGCGCCGAGCTTCGTGTCGCGGGCGTCGATCTCGTGCTCCTCGATGTGGATCGAGGTGAGAACGTCGTCGCGCACCAGGCGCTCCGAGATCACGATGGCGTCCTCGTAGTTGTGGCCCTTCCAGGGCATGAAAGCAACGAGCAGGTTCTTGCCCAGCGCGAGCTCGCCGTCGTTCGTGGACGGGCCGTCGGCGATCACGTTGCCCTTGCGCACGTGATCACCGGCGTCGACGAGCGGCTTCTGGTTGATGCACGTGCCCTGATTCGAGCGACGGAACTTCGACAGCCGGTGGGTCTTGCGACCCTCCTTCTGGTAGTCGACGACGATCGAGTCGCCCGACACCTCCGTGACCGTCCCGTTCTCCTCGGCGACGATCAGGTCGCCCGCGTCGCGGGCGGCCCGGCTCTCCACGCCGGTGCCGATGAACGGCGCCGTCGAACGCAGGAGGGGAACGGCCTGGCGCTGCATGTTGGCGCCCATCAGGGCGCGGTTGGCGTCGTCGTGCTCGAGGAACGGGATCAGGCTCGTCGCCACCGAGACGATCTGCTTCGGCGACACGTCCATGTAGTCGACCTCGTGCGGGTCGACGTAGGCGACTTCGCTGCGACGCGCCCGGACCAGCACCTTCTCGTCGAGGAACCGTCCGCGCTCGTCGACGTTGGCGTTCGCCTGGGCGATGACGTAGCGGTCCTCGTCGTCGGCGGCGAGGTACTCGATCTCGTCGGTGGCGATGCCGTTGGTGACCTTCCGGTACGGGGTCTCGATGAACCCGAACCGGTTGATGCGGGCGTACGTCGACAGGTAGCCGATGAGACCGATGTTCGGGCCCTCCGGCGTCTCGATCGGGCACATCCGGCCGTAGTGGCTCGGGTGCACGTCCCGCACCTCGAACCCCGCTCGCTCACGCGACAGCCCGCCCGGCCCGAGCGCCGAGAGACGCCGCTTGTGGGTGAGGCCGGCCAGCGGGTTCGTCTGGTCCATGAACTGGCTGAGCTGGCTCGACCCGAAGAACTCCTTGATGGCCGCGACAACCGGCCTGATGTTGATGAGCGTCTGCGGCGTGATCGCCTCGACGTCCTGGGTGGTCATGCGCTCGCGCACGACCCGCTCCATGCGCGACAGGCCGACGCGCACCTGGTTCTGGATGAGCTCCCCGACCGAGCGCACGCGGCGGTTGCCGAAGTGGTCGATGTCGTCGGGGTAGTAGTCGGGGTCGTTGTTGTGCAGCTTCACCAGGTACGAGACCGTGGCGAGGATGTCGGCGCGGGAGAGCGTGAACTCCTTGTCACCGGGCCGCTTGAGACCGGAGCGGTCCAGGTCGAGCAGCGGGTACTCGTCGGCGAGCTTCTTCGAGACCTTGTGCCGGCCGACCTTGGCCATGTCGTAGCGCTTCGGGTTGAAGAAGAGGTTCTCGAGCAGGCCGCGCGCGGAGTCGGGCGTCGGCGGCTCACCCGGCCGCAGCTTCCGGTAGATGTCGATGAACGCGGCCTCGGCGTTCTCGGTGTGGTCCTTCTCGAGGGTGTTGCGGATCGACTCATAGGGATTGCCGTTCCGGTCGAGGATGAGGTTGAGCAGCTCCTCGGGCTCCTCGCCGAAACCGAGCGCCTTGAGCAGCACGGTGACGGGCTGCTTGCGCTTCCGGTCGATGCGGACGTACACGACGTCCTTCTTGTCGACCTCGAACTCCAGCCATGCGCCCCGCCCGGGGATGATCTTGGCGTCGACGATGTCCTTCTCGGGGGCCGTCTTGTCGGGGCTGATCCCGAAGTAGACGCCGGGCGACCGCACCAGCTGCGACACGACGATCCGCTCGGTGCCGTTGATGATGAACGTGCCCCGGTCGGTCATCATCGGGAAGTCCCCCATGAAGACCGTCTGCTCCTTGATCTCGCCGGTGGCGGAGTTCATGAAGCGGGCCGTCACGAACAGCGGGCGCGCGTAGGTCATGTCGCGCTCCCGGCACTCCTGCTCGGAGTGCTTGGGCGGGTCGAAGACGTGATCGGCGAGCTCGAGCTTGAGCTGGCCGGTGAAGTCCTCGATCGGCGAGATGTCGCGCAGGACCTCGGCGACACCCTCGTCGAGGAACCACTGGAAGGACTCCCGCTGGACCGCGATGAGGTCGGGGAGCTGGAGGACCTCGCGGAGCTTCGCGAAAGACAGGCGTTCCCGGGACGCGAGACGAGCCAACGTCACTCCTCTGAGAGCGGGCGCGCGCCGACCAGCGCCAGAATGGTCAGCAAGTGCACGAACGGGCAGACACGGCTACAAGAATCTTAGCGCGCGCCTAGGTCCCCTGCAACAAGCGTGCACAAAATACGCCGCCAGGGCGACGCTGTGCTCGGCAGGATACGACGACCCCTCCGCGGGGTCAAGGGTTGTGCCCGAAGCGTAAGCCGCGAATCGGACGGCGCCGTTGCGCACCGCGGCGGTCGACACGCCGGGGTGGGGTGCGCCGCGGGGCTATTTCAGCTCGACTTTGGCGCCGGCGCCTTCGAGTTGGGCCTTGGCCTTCTCGGCGTCCTCCTTGGACACCTTCTCGAGGACCGCCTTCGGCGCCGACTCAACGAGGTCCTTGGCCTCCTTCAGCCCGAGGCTGGTGAGGGTGCGGACCTCCTTGATGACCTTGATCTTCTCGGCGCCGGCTTCGGCGAGGACGACGTCGAACTCGTCCTGCTCCTCGGCGGCCGCCTCTCCGGCGGCGGGCGCGCCGGCGGCGGGGCCGGCGGCCACCGCGACGGGCGCGGCGGCGGTGACGCCGAACTCCTCCTCGAACGCCTTCAGGAACTCGTTGAGCTCGAGGACGCTCATGTTCTTGAAGACGTCGAGCAGCTCGTCGGTGCTGAGCTTGGTGGCCACGGTGACTACTCCTCTGCTGGCTCTTGTTCGTGCTCTTGCTCTTGTTCTTGCGCGGGTTGCTCCGAGGCTTCGGAGGACTTGGACTCTGATGGCTGGGATGACTCGCGCTGATCGATGAGAGCTTGCACCCCATAGGCAAAGTTGCGGGTGAAGGCCTGGAACAGGCCGGCCGCTTTCGTGAGTGGCGCCTGGAACCCGCCGGCCAGCATGCCGAGCAGCTGGTCGCGGGGCGGGACATCGGCTAATGCGGTGATGTCGGCGACCGTGAGGGGGCGAGTCCCGAGGAGGCCGCCCTTGACCACGAGCTGCGGATTGGCACGGCCGAAGTCGCGCAGCGCCTTGGCCGCCGGGACGACGTCGCCGTGCACGAAGGCGAAGGCGACCGGTCCCTCGAGCAGCGGGAGCAGGTCGGTGAGTCCCGCTTCTTCCGCAGCCCGGCGGGCCAGCGTGATCTTGAACACCTTGTACTCGGCGTTGACCGGGCGGAGGGCCCCGCGAAGGTCCGCAAGTGCGCGCACGCCCAGGCCGCGGAACTCGGTGAGCACGGACGCATCCGCTTCACCGAGCTTGCTTCGGATCTCCTGGACGACCGCCGTCTTCTCGGGCCGGGCCACTGCTCTCCTGACAAACAAATCGGGACGCCCAGACACGCGAAGACGTCCCGTCAGGTCACCCGAGAAGGGATTCGCCTCGTCCGGCGGCCCCTTCTTCCTTGCTTGCTTGGGGACGTATTACCGCGGCTGCGACCGGAGGTCTGTGGCGCGTTGAAGTTGTGAATACGGGACTGTACTACGCCGCGCTCGTACGGACCGATTCGGTTGCGAGCGCGGGGTCGATGCGCACGCTCGGCCCCATCGTCGACGACGCGGTGATCGACTTGATGTAACGCCCTTTGGCCGCGGCCGGCTTGGCCCGCAGGATCTCGTCGAGCACAGCCCGGAAGTTGTCGACCAGCGCATCGACGTCGAAGCTGACCTTGCCGATCGGGACGTGCACGTTGCCGTGCCGGTCGGTGCGGTACTCGACCTTGCCCGCCTTGAACTCGGCCACCGTCTTGCCGACGTCGTTCGTGACCGTGCCGGTCTTGGGGTTCGGCATCACCCCGCGGGGCCCGAGGATCCGACCGAGCCGCCCGACCTGGCTCATCATGTCCGGCGTCGCGATGGCGACATCGAAGTCGAGAAAACCGCCCTGGACGCGTGAGACGAGATCGTCGGCGCCGACGATGTCAGCGCCGGCTTCCTGCGCCTGGCGGGCGACGTCGCTCGCCGCGAACACCGCGACCCGAACGTCTTTGCCGGTGCCGTGGGGCAGTGACACGGTCCCGCGGATCATCTGGTCGGCCTTGCGGGGGTCGATGCCGAGCCGGAACGTGACCTCGACCGTCTCGTCGAAGTTGCGGGTCGCCAGCGACTTCACGAGCTCGAAGGCCTCGGCCGGAGGGTAGAGCTGGTCGCGGTCGAAGCGGCGGCTGGCGTCGATGTACTTCTTCCCCCGGCGGCTCACATTTTCTCCTTTGGCGCCGTCGCAAGCTCCGGCTCCGACTTGATTGTCGCCGTCACCAAGCTCCGGCTTTGCTCCGGCGGTCGGCAAAGCCGCCGCCTCCGCCGGGCGACGGTCGGCAAAGCCGCCGTCACCCCTGCACCTCGATTCCCATGGACCGCGCCGTGCCTTCCACCTGTGCCACGGCGTCGTCGAAATCGATGGCGTTGAGGTCGGGCATCTTGGTCTCTGCGATGCGACGCACCTGGTCCTTGCTGACGGCGCCGACCTTCTCCATGCGAGGGTTCGGAGCCCCCTTCTCGACGCCGGCCGCTTGCTTCAGCAGGAACGTCGTGGGCGGCGTCTTGGTGATGAACGTGAACGAACGGTCCTCGAAGATCGAGATCTCCGCCGGGATGATCATCCCGCGCTGCGACTCTGTCTGCGCGTTGTACGCCTTGCAGAAGTCCATGATGTTGATCCCATGCGGGCCGAGCGCCGTCCCCACCGGTGGGGCAGGCGTCGCCTGACCGGCCGGTATCTGGATCTTGACCACTGCGGCAAGCCGCTTCTTCGCCACGCGCTCCGCTCTCCTTACAGCTTCGAGACCTGGCCGAAC
The DNA here is from genome assembly GCA_046724655.1 of Actinomycetota bacterium. GTDB lineage: Bacteria > Actinomycetota > Acidimicrobiia > IMCC26256 > JACDBD01 > JALZAA01. Next base: position 2,943 of record JBKOWY010000113.1, on the reverse strand, counting down.
TCGAGCTCGACCGGCGTCTCGCGACCGAAGATGTTGACCAGCACCTTGAGCTTCGAGCGGTCGACGTCGATCTCACTGATCGCCCCGTTGAAATCGGCGAACGGTCCGGCGACGACGCGCACCTGCTCGCCGACCTCGAACTCGAGCCGCGGCCGTGCCTTCTTCTGGGCGACCTCGGCGCCCTCGACCTTGCCGACACCGAGGATGTCCTCGACCTCCCGACGCGACAGCGGCGTCGGCTTGGCGCCGCTGCCGACGAAGCCGGTCACCCCGGGCGTGTTGCGCACGACGTACCAGGAGTCGTCGTCGAGCTCCATCCGCACGAGCAGGTAGCCGGGGAACACCTTCTTCTGCACGACGACCTTGCGCCCGCCCTTGAACTCGATGACGTCCTCCATCGGGATGACGACTTCGTAGATGCGGTCCTCCACGTTCATCGAGCGGACCCGGCTGGCGAGGTTCTGCTTCACCTTGTTCTCATAGCCGGCGTACGTGTGGACGACGAACCAGTTGCCCGGTCGGTCGTACGGGCTGGGCTCGGCCGGCGCGGCTTCTTCTTCCTCGAGCTCGGTGACGTCGACGAGCTCGGCGTCCTCCAGCGACGGCTCGGGCGTGACCTCGACGATCTCCTCGGCCGGCGCCGGCGTCGACTCGAGGATCGACACGGGCTCGGCGGCGTCGGCGTCGGCCTCCTGGCTCTGGTCGGCGCCGACCGACAAGATCGCCTCGGCTTCGGCGACGATGTCGCTGTCCGACCCGCTGGCGAGATCGGCTCGCTCCGCCGGCTCTTCCTCGGCGGCCTCTTCCTCGGCTTCGGCCGGGCGCGCGTCCTCGAGGGGCGTGGTCTCGGCGTCGTCGGGCGTCTCGTCCGCGAGACGCGCGTCCGCGGCCAAGGAGTCCTCGGCGGGCGTCTCGGGGATGGGCTCGTCGACAGAGGACTGCTCCTCCGCCGCTCTTTCCTCCGCCGCGGTCTCGTCGTCGCGACCGGAGTCGTCGGGGGGAAGTGTCGTCATCGTCAGTCGAACAGGAACAGCACGAGTTTCGAGGAGGCGTAGTCGTAGCCGAAGATCAGCGACGTCAAGACGGTCACCGCAATGAGCACGATGATCGTGGAGTTGATGACCTCCTGGCGCGTCGGCCACGCCACCTTGCGGAGCTCGCCCCTGACCTCGGCGAGGTACTGGCGAGGACCGACTCGCTCGCGCTGCGGCGCGGGTTGGGGACGGGCGCGCCGCTCCGGCGCGCGCGGCCGATCAGCTTTCTGACGCTGCATCAGTCGCTTGGTCTGTCGGTTCACGTCACCGCCTCGGTACCGGGCGCTCTCGTTGTGAAGTCGTGGTGGGAGCAGGGCAGGAGGGACTCGAACCCCCAACCGCCGGTTTTGGAGACCGGTGCTCTGCCAATTGAGCTACTGCCCTCCGGAGGCGCGGGGGCCCGGGAACCCCAGCGTAGCAGCGGCCCTTCGAAGTCGGTCAGCCGGCCAGCGCGAGGGCGCGGCGGCGGGAGCGGACCAGGAGCAGCGCCGCCGCCGTCGCTCCGGCGGCTACCGCGCCGCCGATGGCGCCGACGTAGGCGAGGCGCCGCCCTGACAGCGCCGACCGAACCGCCTGACGCTCGCTTTCCTCTCCGAGGACGGCGAGCGTCTGGGCGAGCAGGCTGGGCGACGGCTCGAGGAACCGCGTGCGGAGTTGCTGCAAGGCGCGCAGTAGGCGTCGGTACCGAGCGAGCTCAGCTTGGCAGCGCAGGCACGACTCGATGTGGGTCTGCACGGCGAGGTCGACGGGTGTGCCCTCGACCGTCGCCGGGAGCAGCCGGGCGACGTCCTCACAGCGCATGGGCCGACCTCCCGTCTTCCTCGAACAGGGCCTCGCGGAGTCGCTTGCGACCACGGTGCAACCGCACCTTCGCCGCCGCCACCGAGATACCCAGCTCCTCGGCGATGGCCTCGTGGGGGAGTCCGTAGACGTCCTTCAGGACGACGATGGCGCGCAGCTTCGGCGGGAGCTCCTGCACGGCTCGGGCGAGCTCAGCCATCCGTACGGACGACTCGGTCGCCGCCTCGGGCTGGGCGTCGAGCGCCGACTCGATCGGCTCGTCGACCGTGTCGAGCGGCTCGGCGCGACGCCGGCGCCGCTTCTGCACCAGCGTGGCGGCGGCGTTGGCCGTGATGCGGTACATCCACGTCGAGAACTGGGCGTCCCCTCGGAACTTTCCGATGCCCTTCCAGGCTCGGAGATACGACTCTTGCACCACGTCTCGCGCGTCCTCCTCGTTGGCCGTCAACCGCACGGCGAGCGTGTAGGTGTCGACGTAGGTGCGGCGCACCAGCTCGTCGAACGCGGCCCGGTCGCCGCGGCGAGCCGCGTCGACCAGCCGGTCTACCTCTGCTCGCATCTCGGCGGTTGGGTCCGTGGCCATTCAGACTCCTGACGGCCGGATCGGGTTACGCACGGGTAGGGGGGCTACCGAGTCTCCTTGTGGAGCGTGTGACGGCGGTCCCACCGGCAGTACTTCTTCATCTCGATGCGTTCGCGGTCGTTGGTCCGATTCTTGGTGGTGATGTAGTTCCGCCGCTTGCAGACCTCGCACGCGAGCGTGACCTTCACACGCTTGTCACTGGCCACTGCATTCCCCTACTTGATGATCTTGGTGACGCGCCCGGCGCCGACGGTGCGGCCGCCCTCGCGGATGGCGAAGCGAAGGCCTTCCTCCATGGCGATGGGGGCGATGAGCTCGACGGTCATCTCGGTGTTGTCGCCCGGCATGACCATCTCCACTCCCTCGGGGAGTCCGATGCTGCCCGTGATGTCGGTCGTCCGGAAGTAGAACTGCGGCCGGTAGTTACTGAAGAACGGGGTGTGACGACCTCCTTCGTCCTTGTTCAGCACATACACCTGGGCGGTGAAGTTCGTGTGGGGCGTGATCGAGCCCGGCTTGGCCAGC
>JBKOWY010000185.1:0-9075 GCA_046724655.1 Actinomycetota bacterium | reverse complement strand
CTGAGCCTGGTACACCAGGAACGCGCCGAAGACTACGAGGCCGCCCTGGGCGAAGTTGATCACGCCGGTCGCCCGGTAGATCACGACGAAGCCGAGTGCGACGAGTGCATACACCGCGCCGAGAGCCAACCCGTCCTGGAGCAGCGAGAAGAACTTCGTCATGACGCGTACATCCTCTCGATGAGGTCACTGAACTGGTCGGCGGCTTTCTGACGTCGCACCTTCTGCGTCGGTGTCAGGGCGCCGGTCTCGTCGAGGTCGACGGGAATGAGGTCGAAGGCGCGAATCTGCTCGGTATCGGCGAGCTGGCGGTTCGCGTCGGCCACGGCCGCCTCGATGAGACGCCGGACCTCGGGCTTCTCGGCCAGGTCGGTCTGTGTCGTGAACTGCAGGTTCTGCTGCGCCGCCCACGCGGCGACGGTCTCGTCCGCCATGTCGATGAGTGCGGTCAGATACGGGCGGCGGTCACCGATCACGAGCGCCTCGCCGATGAACGGCGACACCTTCAGCAGGTTCTCGATGTGGTTCGGGGTGATGTTGAGCCCGCCCGCGGTGATGAGGATGTCCTTCTTGCGTCCGGTGATCGACAGAAAGCCGTCGTCATCGAGTTCGCCCAGGTCGCCCGTCTTCAGCCAGTCGCCGTCGTAGGCGGCGCGGGTCGCGGCCTCGTCGCCGAGGTAGCCGACGAAGTTGCCCGGGCTCCTCACCAGCACTTCGCTGTCGTCGGCGATCCGCAGCTCGACACCGGGCAGCGCCCGCCCGACCTTGCCGATGCGCACGTCGTCCTCGGGGGTGGCCGTGGCAAGCGCAGTGTCCTCGGTCTGCCCGTAGACCTCACGTACCGGGATCCCGAGCGACCAGAAGTACTCGAGCACCTCAGGCGCGATCGGCGCCGCGCCTGAAAGCGCGATCCGGACCCGCGCCATCCCGAGCTTCTGGCGCAGCGTCCGGTGGAGCAGGAGCCAGGCGATCCCATCCCCGATGGCACCCTTGCGCTGCCCGCGTCTCCGCGCCGGCGCCAATTTTGCGCCGCGGCGTTGCCAGAACGCGTAGTTGCGGCGCTTCAACCACGTCGCATTCCGCATGCGGAACTGGACCAACGCCATGAGGCGCTCCCAGACGCGTGGAACACCGAGGAAGAACGTCGGCTGTACCTCACGCAAGTCGTTGGCGAACGACTCGCCCCCCTCGCCGAAGTTCACGATGTAGCCGGCGTGCACGGCGGCGATCACCGACACCAGTCGCTCGGCGACGTGGGACAGCGGAAGGTACGACAGCACCTCGTCGTCGGGCCGGGCACCGTAGAAGTCGGTGGTGATGGTCCCGGCCGCGGCGAGGTTGGCGTGCGAGAGCATGACGCCCTGGGGCGGCCCGGCGACGCCCGACGTGTAGACGACGATCGCGACCTCGCGCCCGCCGGGGAGCGCGGCCACGGCGTCGCGCCACGCGGCCGGCGCGCTCCGAACGCGCTGCTCCCCGAGGACTTCGAGCTCCTCGAGGCTCATCGTGGCCGGATCCTCGAGCGACCGGATCCCGCGGGTGTCGATCACGATGATCTTCTCCAGCTGGGGCAGCTGGTCGCGCACGAGCAGGGTCTTGTCGAACTGCTCCTCGTCCTCGACGATGACGACCTTGCTCTGCGAGTCGGCAAGGACGTGGGCGACCTCGCTCTCGGCGCTCGTCGGGTAGACACCCACGGTCACGGCGCCGATGCCTTGCGTGGCCAGATCGGCGAACAGCCACTCGGGCCGGTTCTCGGCGAGCATGGCCACCTTGTCGCCGGCCCCGACTCCCAACTCACGTAACCCGAGCCCGACGCGCTCGACACGGCTCTCGTACTCGCCCCAGCTGATCTCCTCCCACCGGCCGAGGCGCTTGACGCGCAGAGCCACGTCTTTGGCGCGCGTCTCCGCGTTGCGTAACAGCACGGCCGGCAGCGTGGCCGCCGCTCCGGCGGTGTCGGCCGGTCGGGCCTCGACCGCGGTGCTCATGACGGCTGTCCCAGGTACGCCTCGATGACGCGCTGGTCCTTCTGGACCTCCTCGGGCCGACCGCTGGCGATCGGCTGGCCGAAGTCGAGCGCGAGCACACGGTCGGCGAGGTCCATGACGAGATGCATGTCGTGCTCGACGAGGATCATGGCGATTTCGAGCTCGGCCTTGACCTGGAGGATGTAGCGGGCCATGTCCTCGGTCTCCTCGAGGTTCATTCCCGCGACGGGCTCGTCGAGGAGCAGCAGCTTCGGGTCCATGGCGAGGGCGCGTCCGAGCTCGATCCGCTTCTGGATGCCGTACGGAAGCATGCCGACGGGCTGGTAGCGGTACGGGCCGAGCTCGATGAGCTCGATGATCTGCTCGACGCGGCGGCGGTTCTCGATCTCTTCCCGCTTCGCTCGACCGAGCCAGAACGCGCCGGCGACGAATCCGGTCTTCATCAAGTGGTGCCGGCCCAGCATGAGGTTGTCGATCACGTTGAGGTTCACGAACAGCCCGAGGTTCTGGAACGTGCGGGCGATGCCCATCGTCGCCGTCACAGAAGGCCGCTTCCCGATGAGCTCTTCGCCTTCGAAGAGGATCCTTCCCTCCTGGGGCCGGTAGACACCGTTCAAGCAGTTGAAGATCGATGTCTTGCCGGCGCCGTTCGGGCCGATGATCGCGAATAGCTCGTTGTGCTCGACGTCGAAGGTCACGTCGTGAAGGGCCGTCACCCCGCCGAAGCGCAACCCCACATCGCGCAAGTCGAGGATCGGTTGCCGGTCGGGACTGATGCTGCTCACGCGGTCCACCGCTTGCGACGCCGGTAGCTCTTGAGATCGCGGAACGAGTGGTGACCGGTTTCGCCGACGCCCAGGTAGAACTCCTGGATGTCGGAGTCGGCGAGGAGGGCTTGTCCGGGACCGTCCTTCACCGTGCGTCCGTTCTCGAGCACGTACCCGTGGTCCGCGATCGACAGCGCCATGGTCGCGTTCTGCTCGACCAGCAGCACGCTCGTGCCCTCCTTGTTGATCTCCACGATGAGGTCGCGAATCTGCTGCACGATCAGCGGTGCGAGCCCCAGCGACGGCTCGTCGAGGAGCAGCAGCCTTGGCGATGCCATCAGCCCCCGCGCCATCGAGCACATCTGCTGTTCGCCGCCGGAGAGGTAACCGGCCGTCTGTTTCCGGCGCTCCGCGAGCACCGGAAAGAGGCGGAGGACCTTGTCGTACGTCTCCTTGACGCCGGCGCGGTCGCGCCGCGTGAACGCGCCGGCGCGCAGGTTCTCGTCGACCGTGAGCTCGGCGAAGATGCGCCGGCCTTCCATCACCTGGGCCGTGCCCTTGCGGACGATCTCGGCCGCGTCGAGGCGGTCGATGCGCTGGCCGTCGAACTCGACCGTCCCGCGCGTGATCGAGCCGCGATGGAAACGCAGAAGGCCGGAGACCGCGCGCAGCAGCGTTGTCTTGCCGGCGCCGTTGGCGCCGAGGAGGGCGACGATCTTGCCCGACGGCACCTCGAGGCTGACACCCCGCAGCACCTGGATCGCGGCGCCGTACACGACCTCGAGGTTCCGCACGGCAAGAATCCGGCCGCTATCACCCCCCACGGTCATTGGCCCCCCTGGGTCGCCGTCGCAAGCTCCGGCTCCTGCGGTGACGGTCGGCAAAGCCACCGTCCCCGCGCTGGACACTAATGAGCGGGAATGCCCCGCTCAAGAGCATGTGCGCAGGTCAGCGCGGGTCACACGCTGCGTCAGAGGTTCAGCAGCGCGTCGAGACCGACGGTGAGGCCGGGATGCTCACGCACGCCGCGGATCGCCAGCAGGACCCCCGGCATGAACGACGTACGGTCGTACGAGTCGTGGCGGATGGTAAGGGACTGACCCATCGTCCCGAGCACGACCTCGTGGTGTGCCACGGCGCCCCGCAGCCGCAGCGAGTGCACTCGGATCCCGCCCGGGCCCAACCCACCCCGGGCGTCTTCGACGACGACGGACTTCGTCGGATCCGGGGCCCATTCGCTCGACGCATCTGCCATCCGCCGGGCGGTCATGATCGCAGTGCCGGACGGGGCGTCGACCTTGTTGTCGTGATGCAGCTCGACGATCTCGGCGGTGTCGAAGAACGGCGCCGCCAGCTCGGCCAGCCGCATCATCAGCACTGCGCCGATGGCGAAGTTCGGCGCGATCAAGGCGTTCGACTCGGCGTCGGCAAAGCGCTTGCGAAAGGTCTCCAGGTCGTCGGGCGTGAAGCCCGTCGTCCCGACGACGGCGTGCACGCCGTGATCGGCGCACCACTCCAGGTTCTCGCGAGCGGCGTCCAGCACCGTGAAGTCGACTGCGACCTCCGCGCCCGCGTCGGCTATCGCCTGGGGCGCTGCCGCGATGTGGAGCCCGGTCCCGTGGAGGCCGATCTGATCGAGGTCGATGCCGGCGTGTTGCGGGTCGACCGCTGCCACCAGTTCGAGCTCCGGATCGTCGACGACCGCCTGGCTGACCGTGCGGCCCATCCGGCCGCCCGCACCGAACACGCCGACCGGGATCATGACGTCAAGGCTAAATCTCGGCCGCGGCGGTGGCGAGCGCCGGCGCGGACGCTCAGTTCGGGACGGCGGTGAGTGTCTTTTCGTCGACCGGCCCGACGACGGCGAGCGTGCGCGGGCCGAGGGAGAAGACCCGATCGACAACCCGAGAGACATCATCGGTCGTGACCGAGGAAACTCGATCGACCAGCTCGTCGAGCGACACCACCTCGTCGAGGATCAGCTCGCTGCTGCCGAGCCGGTGCATCCGGCTGTTGGATGTCTCGAGTGAGAGCGCCATCGATCCCTTGAGGTGACCCTTGGCGGATTCGAGATCGTCCTCGCCGATCCCATGCTCGTGCAGCACACGGTCGAGCTCTGCGCCGACGACCTCGACGGCTTCGTGGGCCCGCTCGGGCGCGGTTCCGACGTACACCGCGAACGCGCCAGTCTCGAGGTAGGCGACGCGGTACGAGTACACGGAGTAGGCGAGGCCGCGCCGCTCGCGGACCTCCTGGAAGAGGCGCGACGAGAGCCCGCCCCCCAATGCCTGGTTGAGGACGGTGAGCGGGTAGCGGTCGGGGTCATCACGTGGCACGCCGCGCGTGCCCACGACCGCGTGGACCTGTTCGCTGTTCCGGGTGAGCACGGCGAGCGGACGCGCCGGGAGGGGATCTTCGGCCGATCGCAGGCGGCCGTTCGACGCCCGCCCCGGGGATCGCGCCGCGACGCGCTCGACCACGTCATCGTGCCGGAGGTTCCCGGCCGCGGCCACGACGACCGCCGAAGGCCGGTAGTACTCGCCGTGGTAGCGCGCGATCGTGTCGCGCTCCATCGCCCGGATCGACGCGGGGGTGCCGAGCACCTCGCGACCGAGCGGATGGTCCGGGAACATCGCCTGGGCGAAGATGTCGTGCACGAGATCGTCCGGCGCGTCTTCACGCATGCGGAGCTCTTCCAGGATGACCTGCCGCTCGGCATCGACGTCCTGGGTTCGCAAGGCAGGTGCCCAGACGACGTCGCTCAGCGTGTCGATGGCGAGATCCAGCTGGTCCTCGGGGACGCGTACGTAGAACGCGGTCATCTCCTGCATCGTGAACGCGTTCATGTCGCCGCCGACGGACTCGACGGCGTGTGCGATCTCGTGTGCTCCCCGGTCCGCCGTTCCCTTGAAGAGCAGGTGCTCGAGAAAGTGCGAGGTACCGCGCTCGTCGTCGCGTTCGTCGCGCGAACCGACGCCAACCCAGAATCCGACAGAGACCGAACGCAGCCCCGGGAGCGCTTCCGTGACGATCCGGAGTCCCGAATCCAGCCGCGTCCTACGAACACCCTCGCCCGCCGGGCCCGCTTCGGCGTGGCCCGCCACGGGCTACCGGTCGCCGCCTCGGCCACCTCGCCGCCTACCCCCGCCGCGGCGCTCGGGTCGCGCCGCGTCGTCGGGTCCGAGGTCGCCGAACTCGTCTCGGGCCTGGCTCTCCCAGTGCTGTTCGAAGGACACGCTTTCCCTCGCTCGCCCTCGGTCTCGGGATCGCTCACCGTGCTCGTCGCGTGGCCGTGCACCTCGGTCGCGGTCGCCGCCTCGTCGGTCGGCCTCGGATCTCCGGCGCCTGTCTCCGCCGACCGGTCCGTCGTCCCGGGCTGGCCCGCTCCGGTCGCCTTCACCGCGTTCACCAACCGCGGCTTCGTCAACGAGTGACAAGGACAGCTTCCCCTGGTTGTCCATGTCGGAAACGCGTACTTCGACCTCATCGCCGAGATTGAGCACATCCTCCACCCGGTCGATGCGCCGGCCGCCGCCGAGCTTCGAGATGTGCAGCAATCCGTCCCGGCCCGGAAGGATGTTCACGAACGCGCCGAACTTGGTGATGTTCACGACCTTGCCCCGGTAGGTCGCGCCGATCTCGGCCATCGGCGGCTCGAGGATGAGCTCGATGCGCCGGCGGGCTTCCTCGACCTGGGACCCGTCCTTCGAGCCGATCGTGACGGTTCCGACGACCCCGTCGTCGCTGACGGAGATGTCGGCGCCGGTCTCGAGCGTGATGGCGTTGATGACCTTCCCCTTCGGGCCGATCACCTCGCCGATCTTGTCGAGCGGGATCGTGAAGCTCACGATCTTCGGCGCACGCTCGCGGACGTCGGATCGGGGTTCCGGGATCGCCTCCCGCAGGGTCGCCAGCACCTTCAGACGCGCTTCTTTCGCCTGCTGGAGCGCCTGGGCGAGCACATCGGCGGGGAGGCCGTCGATCTTCGTGTCGAGCTGCAACGCGGTCACGAACTCGTCGGTGCCGGCCACTTTGAAGTCCATGTCGCCGAAGGCGTCCTCGGCGCCGAGGATGTCGGTCAGCGTCGTGTACTTGTCGTCGGCGTAGACGAGGCCCATCGCGATGCCTGCAATCGGAGCCTTGATCGGCACACCGGCGTCCATGAGCGACAGGGTCGACCCGCACACGGATGCCATCGAGGTCGAGCCGTTGGAGGACAGCACGTCGGACACGACGCGCATCGTGTATGGCCACTCCTCCTCGCTCGGCACCACCGGTATCAGCGCCCGCTCGGCGAGCGCGCCATGACCGATCTCACGCCGCTTCGGCGAGCCGACTCGTCCGACCTCTCCGGTCGAGAACGGCGGGAAGTTGTAGTGGTGGATATAGCGCTTCCGCTCTTCGATGCCGATCGTGTCGAGCATCTGTTCCATCCGGGGCATGCCCAGCGTGGCAACCGTGAGCACCTGGGTCTCGCCCCGCTGGAAGAGCCCTGAACCGTGGGCCGTGGAAATGACGCCGACCTCGGCGCTCAGCGTCCGGATGTCGCTCGGTGTGCGACCGTCGATCCGTACGCCGTCGTTCACGATCCGCTGGCGCACGACTTCCTTCTGCAGCGCGCGGAACGCCTTCTTGACCTGTCCGGCGCGGTCGGCGAACTTGCCCGGCGCGTCCGGGGTGCCGCAGAGCTGCTCGACGACTTGTGCTTCCAGCTCGTGGGTGCGTTCCTCGCGGCTCGACTTGTCGGCGATCTTCATCGCCTCTTCGACCTGAGCCCGAGCGGCGTCGTCGACTGCGGCGTACACGTCGTCGTCGTAGTCGGTGCGCACCTCGTACGGGATCGGCTCGATCGGACCCCGCGCCTCCTCGTACGCGCGGCGCAGCTCGAGCTGTAGGTCGATCGACGCTTCGATCCAGCGCTTCGACGCCTCGAGGCCCTCGGCGATGAGGTCTTCGGTGATCTTCGGGGCGCCCTGTTCGTACAGCTCCCAGGTGGCCTCGGTGCCGCCTGCTTCCACCATCATGATCGCGATGTCGCCGGAGTCGGTGCGGCGGCCGGCGACGACGAGCTCGAACGTGGACTCGTCACCCTCCTGGTAGGTGGGGTGCGCGATCCACTCGCCGTTGCGGTGCGCGACCCGCACCGCGCCGATCGGCCCCCGGAACGGGATGCCGGACACCATGAGCGCCGCCGACGCGCCGTTGATCGACGCCACGTCGTGCGGGTTCTCGAGGTCGGCCCCGAGGATGGTCGCGATGACCTGCATCTCGTTGCGGAAGCCCTCGGGGAACGACGGCCGCAGCGGCCGGTCCGTGAGCCTGGCCGTCAGGATGGCCTGCTCGCCCGGTCTGCCCTCGCGCCGGAAGAACGACCCCGGGATCTTGCCCGCCGCGTACATGCGCTCCTCGACGTCGACGGTCAGCGGGAAGAAGTCGATTCCCTCCCGGGGCTTGTCGGTGACGACCGTGCTGAGCAGCGTGGTGTCGCCGATCTGGACCACGACGGCGCCGTCTGCCAGCGGGGCCAGACGGCCGGTCTCGAACGACATGGTCTTGCCGGCGCTGTTGACGACGCCTTCTACGCGAATGGCGTTGTCTTGCCCTTGATCAGGCATAGGAACGCGCCTCCCTCTTTCTCTTCTCCGAGAGGGGGCCTCCGGTTCTCAGTGGTCACGGCCCGAACGGCGGCTCGGGCGGTGGCGACTGACAACCGATGACGCCCCTCTATCTCTGGTCTGGTTACTCCTACTCGGCGTCCTCGACGCCGAGTATCACTAACGACGGAGACCCAGTTTCGCGATGAGCGCTCGGTACCGCTCGACGTCGTTGCGCCGGAGGTAGTCGAGCAGGCGACGCCGACGACCGACGAGCATGAGCAGCCCACGGCGCGAGTGATGGTCCTTGGTATGGGCCTTCAGGTGGTCCGTGAGGTGGTTGATCCTGTCGGTCAGGAGCGCCACCTGGACCTCCGGCGAGCCGGTATCGGTCTCGTGGAGGCGGTGCTCGGCGATCGTGGCCGCGGTGTCGGGCATGCGGAAGCGTGGGCCTTCTGACTGAGTCTTGCCTCAGTGTGGGAGAGCGCCGGCACGTGCCGACGCGCTCTCAGCGTACCACGCGCCTTCTCTTTCCCCGCCTGCGGCGGGTCATACCCCGAGGATGCGACGCGTTGCCTCCACGTCGGCCTCCATCTGGTCGATCAGCGCGTCGGTGGATTCGAAGCGTTCCTGGCCGCGGATCCACTCGCGGAAGCGGACCTTTGCCCGTTGGTCGTAGAGGTCGCCGTCGAAGTCGAGCACGTGCGCCTCGAGCAGGACGTC
>JBKOWY010000018.1:0-74587 GCA_046724655.1 Actinomycetota bacterium | reverse complement strand
CCCCCCTACCCCCGACACGCCCACCACCGACATCTACACACTGCAGCCGTCGTCGGCAGCGTCAGATGTGTATAAGAGACAGGCCCAGAACCACGTCAGCCCCTCACCGACCCGGCCGAGCACCCACACGAACCCGCGGCCCGCCGACGACCACAGCCAACCCGCCACGGCCCGATAGCGCACCAGCACCCAGGCACCAGCCTGCACGGCAGACACCCACAACCACGTCAGCCCCTCGCCCACCCGCCCGAGCACCCACACGAACCCGCGGCCCGTCCACGACCACACCCAATGCGCCCCGATCCGATAGGCCGAAAACACCCAGGTCCCGGCCCGGGCCGACAACACCGAGAGCGTCGACACGCCGCCGACGCAACGACTCAGCACCCAGCCCAGGGCCTCACCCGTCGTCGACCAGATCCAGGTCATCAGGGCGCCGTACCACGCGAGCACCAAGGCGAGCAGGCGGCTGATTCGCCTGGCGTTGCGCCCGACCCATCGGCGCACCGACCGCTTCGGCACCGGAGGGACGGTGTCGACCCACCGGTCGAAGTCCATGACGACGGTCGCGAACAAGGTCAAGGCCGCGATTGCGAAGGCCACGAACAGCCCCGCTTGGGCCACCCCGAGTACCCCCACCCGGTCGCTTTCGACCGAGAGGACCCGGGCGACCACGAGGGAAGCTGCGATGACGACCGCAGCCAAGACTTGGATGATGCGGCGGGTTCGGCGGCTCACGGGACCACTCCTACCGGCAGCCGTCGAGCTGTCCACGCCATTACGGCGACGCGTCCGACCGTTTCGTGACGCTGCCCGATCGCGTCACGCCGCCTCACCCGCACGCTACCGGCGCGTCTCGACCTCGGCGCGCAGTCCCGCGAACAGGTCGTCCTCGGGCGCGCCCTCCGGGACGGAGGAGCTGACGAGCGAACGTGCCAGCACGTATTCCTCCCATGGAAACGTGTCGCGGACGACTTCATCGGGCAGCCGCATCCAGAAACCCTCGGGGTCGACCTGCGTGCGGTGCGCCAGCAAGGCAGCGCGGCGCCGGTCCAGATAGTTGCCGATGTCGACGTGCGTCGTAAACCGGTCGTCGTGATCCGGGAAGCCCTGCTCGAACCATCGCTCGAACGGGCTCTCGTGACCGAGGCGCAGGTAGGCCTCGTGGAGCGCCAGTACGCGACGCTTCGACCAGCCCATGTAGTAGAGCTTCGACGGCTGCCACGGCTCGCCCGTTTCGGGATAACGCTCGGGGTCGCCGGCGGCGTCGAATGCAGGCACGGAGATCTCGTGCACCCGGATGTGATCGGGGTGCGGGTAGAACTCGCGGTCCTCGGCGTACGTCACGATCACCTGCGGGCGTTCGCTACGGATCACGCGCACGAGCCGGCCGACAGCTTCGTCGAGTGGCGCGTTCGCGAAGTTGTCCGATCGCGCGTTCGTTTCGGTGTCGGGCATACCCGAGTCGTGGTAGCCGAGCATGTGCAACGCGCTGTAACCGATCGCCTCGACACTCGCACGCAATTCCGCCCGGCGCACCTCCGCAAGGTTCGCGCGCACTTCGGGGGTGTCCGCCGCCGGATTCAGGATGTCGCCGGCTTCGCCACCGGTGCAACACACGAGCACGCAACGGACGCCTTCGTCGCGGTACTTCGCAACGGTGCCCGCTCCCTTCGACGCCTCGTCATCGGGATGCGCGTGCACGGCGAGCAGGCACAGGCGGTTGCCTGCGGAGTCACGGGAATTACCAGACATGTCGGCGCAAAAGTACCGCACCCGAAGGGTCAATCCAGCGGTCGGTTACCCGCCCTCCGGCTCCGGCACCTGCTCGCGGGCACGCTCGAGCGCCCAGACTTCGACCCGTCCGATGTCTCGGATGCGGCGACTACGGAGGCGGTGCCAGATGAACGCGGGGTCGTCGGCGAGGGTGTCGCGCACTTCGCTGGACGCGAGCACGGTGCCCGGCCGTGGCAGCTCCACCAGCCGGCTGGCCAGATTGACGACCGGACCGTAGTAGTCGCCCTCCTGCGAAAGAACCGTGCCGGCTGCCAGCCCGGCGCGCGCTTCGGGCAGCAACTCGTCTACCGCAGATCGTTCGGTGAGACGCAGCGCGATGTTGGCCGCGTTCGCGATCTCGGCATCGACGAACATCACCTCGTCGCCGATGGTCTTCACGACACGACCGGCGTGCTCGGCCACCGTGTCGTAGGCGAGCTCCTCGAATCGTGTCACGAGCGCGGCGAGCTCTTCGGGCTCGAGCTCCTGGCTCAACGCCGTATAACCCACGAGATCCACGAAGCCGACCGCCAGGTTCTCGGCTCCGCTCGCGTCCGGATTCGTCGCGGTCAGCTTGCGACGCGCCGCCGCCCGGAGCTGCAGCCGCAACGCGTAGTCGATGAGCCGTGACAGCCTCGACCAGTCCAACGACTCCAGGACTTCGGCGGCGATGTCGTCCTCGGGTATCCCGGCCCGCCGTCGTTCCCGCACAGCGCTCGCCAGCGCGTCGCTCTCGACCTCGGCGATCTTCGCCAACGAGCCGGCGACGACCCGCACGATCTGGACAATCCCTTCGAGATTCTCGCCAACGGGGACGATCGTGGATTCGATCTGCCGGCGCATCGTGATGATGGCCTCGACGTCCTCGTCGCGAAACAATCGCTCGCCGGGCGGGGGATCGGGAAACCCCAACGCGCGCCAGAGTCGCTTCAGCGTCACCTCGTCGAAATCAGCACGGCGACATGCTTCGGCGAACGTGTAGCGAGGCCGGCCGGGCATGAGCCGGTAGTCGAACGCCAGCACGACCAGCCTGCCTTCGCGCTCGGCTCGTTCGATTTCCTCGGCCGTGGTGCCCCGCCGCCGGAGGAATGACCGCAGCTTGCGGTTCATCGGTGCTGCGCACCCCGTTCGGCCGCGACTATCCGGAGCGCGGGACGTCCTTCCATGGGGTGTCGCGCGAAGGGTCGGGCTCCTTGGGAAGGCCGAGAACACGCTCGCCGAGGATGTGGCGCATGATGTCGGACGTCCCGCCCTCGATCGTGTTCGCCTGCGCCCGCAGGAAACCGCGGGCGACCGAGGCGTGGTCGTCGTCGTCATCGAGCCAGGTCGGACGACCTCCGCCACGCGGGCGTGCCTCTCCACCCGCCCACGCCACTCCGCCGACGCCCTCGAGGTCCATGGCCAGCTTCTGCAGCCGTTGATTGAACTCGGCCGACATGAGCTTGGTGATCGAGCCTTCGGGCCCGGCCTCGGCGCCGCTCTTGCGCTTCGCCGCCGCGCGCTCGTTGTTGAGACGGATGAGACGACCCTCGATGTAAGCCTGCGCCAGGCGCTGCCGCGCGCTGGCGTCCGTGGTCCCGCGGTGCCGGTCGATGAGTCGCGTCACTGAGCTTCCGCCGATCGTGTCGCCGCTCACCGAGCCCGCGCCTGACAGCGAAACCCGCTCGTTCATGAGCGTGGTGACTGCAACGCGCCAGCCATCCCCCTCGGGGCCGAGGCGCATGGAGTCCGGAATGCGCACGTTGTCGAAGAACACCTCGTTGAACTCGGCATCACCCGTGATCTGTACGAGCGGTCGCACCGTGACGCCAGGAGCCTGCATGTCGACGACGAAATACGTCATCCCCTTGTGCTTCGGTACGTCGGGGTTTGTGCGGGCGAGCAACATCCCCCACTTCGCGAGATGGGCGAGTGAGGTCCACACCTTCTGGCCGTTGACGACCCACTCGTCGCCGTCGCGGACGGCCCGGGTCGACAACCCGGCGACGTCCGACCCCGCGCCGGGCTCGCTGAACATCTGGCACCAGATCTCCTGGTTCGTCGCCAGCGGCCGCAGGAGGCGCTGCTTCTGCTCCTCGCTGCCCCAGGTGATGACGGTCGGGCCGCCCATCCCGAGGCCGATGATGTTGAACGGCCGCGGGACCTTGTAGTGCCCGAGGAGCTCGTTGACGACCTTCGCCTCACCCGGCGCGAGCGACAGGCCGACGCCGTACTCCTTGGGCCAGGTCGGGGTCGCATACCCCGCCTCACCAAGACGGACGCACCATTCCGCGTAGTCGAGGTCGCGGCGCAACGCAGCGACCTTTTCGTCGTCGCCGGCGTCGACTGCCTCGATCCACCCCGGCGGCAGGTTGTCGCGCAGCCACGCGAGCGTCTGTTCGCGCAAATCCTTGCCGGTGACTTCGGGTGCTTCGACGGCCATCTGGTGATCGTACCCGGCGTCTTGACCGGCCAGTCAGGTTACGTTCGCGGAAGCAGTGCGCTCTACGCTTGCCGGATGATCCGGGCCTGGCTGTACCGGGACGAGGTCGAGGGTCATGAAGAGGTCCCGACCGACAGGCTCGCGGAGGCGATCGAGCCCGAGAAGACGCTGCTCTGGGTCGACTGCGTCGATCCCACGGAGGCCGAGCTCGATTCGCTCACTGCCCAGTTCCAGATCAGCCACATTACCGCCGAGGACCTTCACCAAGGCGGCCAGCGCACGAAGCTCGAGCACTACCGAGAGCACTTCCACGTCGCCGTACACGACTGTTTCCTCGTCGAGGAGCGACTCGTCACGAGGGAGATCGACATCGTGTTCGGCGACGGCTGGGTGCTGTCGGTTCGCCAGCCCAGCAACGACCCCGACAACCCGGCGCCGTTCGAGCTCGACCCCGTGATCCGTCGCTTCGAGGTGGAGCGGACGAACGAGGCGGCCAACGACGAAGGCTTCCTGATCTGGGCGTTTCTCGACGTCATCGTCGACCGCTACTTCAACATCGCCGAGCAATTCGACGACCGGCTCGACGACGTCGAAGAGATCGTGTTCTCGGTGACCAAGGGCGACGACATCCCCAGGGAGGTGTTCGACCTCCGCCGCGTCATGGTCAACTTCCGTCGTGTGGTCGCGCCGTTGCGGGAGGTGCTGGCGGCACTGCTACGTCGCGAGGCCGCCTGCCTCGGCGACGAGGCGATCGTCCACCTCCAGGACGTGTACGACCACGTGCTGCGGGTCACGGACTGGATCGAGACCCAGCGCGACCTCCTCACCGGCCTGCTCGAGGCCGACCTCGCGGTGGTGTCGAACCGCATGAACCAGGTCATGAAGCGCATGACCTCATGGGGAGCGATCCTGCTCGGGTCCACGCTGATCGCCGGGATCTACGGCATGAACTTCGACAGCATTCCCGAGCTGAACTGGAAGTACGGATATGCGTTCGCGCTCGGGTCGATGCTCGCGCTCACGCTCTTCCTGTACTTCTGGTTCAAGCGGCGCGACTGGCTGTAACGGTCTCGCGGGGCGGCGTCGCCGGCGCCCTCCCCGCCGTTCCCGCCTTCACGGCCGCGGCCGGGCCGCGGTTCATCCGCCGCGACAGTTCCCACCCGCCTGCGAGCACGGCGACGCCGACGAAGCCGATGACGAGCGTCTCGGTGAGCACTTCACGGGGAAGCTTGAGCTCGTAGAAATCGCGAACTGACGGGATAGGGAACAAGAGCACAAAGCCCACGATCATCAGCGCGACAAGCAGAGTTCGTCGCCATGTCAGCGGAGCCGCGAGGATCACCAGCACACACAGACTCATCATCAGCATCACGATGGTGGCGCCGGTTCGCTGCTGAACCAGCGGAAGATCGTTCAGCCGCGCGACCGCGAACGCCGAGAAGCCGACGATCGCGGCCAGCGCACCGGCCGGGATCGCGAACCGCAGCACCCGATCGACGAACCCGGGGACGTAGCGGCGCGTGTTCGGCGCCAAGGCCAGGAAGAACGACGGGACGCCGATCGTGAGCGTGTCGATGATCGTGAGGTGTCGGGGCAGGAACGGATACGGCCAGAGGGCGATCCCGACCGCGATGGCGAGCAGCGTCGCCCAGACGGTCTTGGTGATGAACAGATTGGCGACGCGTTCGATGTTGGCGGTGACCCGACGTCCCTCGGCCACGACGCCCGGCATCGTGGCGAACTGGTCGTCGAGGAGCACGAGCTGCGCGACCGACCGAGTCGCGGGCGCGCCCGATCCCATGGCGACGCCGATGTCGGCGAGCTTGAGAGCCAGCGCGTCGTTCACACCGTCTCCAGTCATGGCGGCCGCGTGACCGCGCGCCTGCAGCGCCTTCACCATCTCTTGCTTCTGATGGGGAGTCACACGGCCGAAAACGGAGCGTTCCTCGAGGAGCGCGCCCAGCTCGTCGAGGTCTTCGGGGAGATCGCGCCCATCGAACGGTTTGTCGGCGTGCGGCATCCCCACTCGGGCGGCGACGGCGCCGACCGTGCGCGGGCTGTCGCCGGAGATCACCTTGGGTGCGACGCCCTGTTGCTGGAAGTAGGCGATGGTGTCGGGGGCGTCCGGCCGCAGCTGCTCCTCGAGGAGGACGAGGGCGGCCGGGCGCAGTCCGGGCGGCAGGTTGTCGCCGTCGAGCGCCGAGGCGGTACGGGCGAGGAGCAGGACGCGCAGACCCGTGGCAGCGAACTGATCGATCCTCCTCATGACGTCGTCGTCCCGATCGCGCCAGACCAACTCGGGTGCGCCGAGCACCCAGGTGCCGTGGTCGCGGAAGCTCGCCGCACTCCACTTGCGCGCCGACGAGAACGGGACGGCCGCCGTCCGCTCCCAGGTCTCGTGGGGCGGAAACGCCTCGGCAATCGCATTGAGGGTGGCGTTGCGATCCTCGTCGGCACCGAGGGCCGCGAGAGCCGCCTCGGCAGGTGCATCGTCGTCGAGTCGTTCGACCCTGTCGAAGACGATGCTCCCATCGGTGAGCGTGCCCGTCTTGTCGAAGCAGACGACATCGACCCGCGCCAGCCCCTCAACCGCCGGGAGCTCTTGGACGAGCACCTTGCGGGCCGCGAGTGTCACCGCCGCGACGCCGAAGGCGATGCTCGTCAGGAGTATGAGCCCCTGCGGCACCATGCCGACAACGCCGGCCACGGTGGCAGTCACGGCGTCGCGCCAGTCATCGTTGGCGTTGTACTGGCTCACGAGCAGGAGCACGGCCACCGGGAAGATGGCCCAGGTCACGTAGCGCAGGATGCGGTTGAGGCCGTCGATGAGCTCGGAGCGCGTGAGCGCGAAGCGGCGGGCTTCGGCGGCGAGCTTGCGCGCGTAGGCGTCGTCCCCGACGGCGGTGGCTTGGAACCGTCCCGAGCCAGCCACGACGAAGCTGCCCGACAAGACCGGGTCGCCCACGTTCTTGTCCACGGGGTCGGACTCGCCCGTGAGCAGCGACTCGTCGATCTGCAGCGCCGTGGTCGCCCGCACAACACCGTCGGCGGCGATCTGATCGCCGGTGCGGACCTCGACCAGGTCGTCGAGCACCACGTCGTCGACCGCGACCTCGCGCACCTCGCCTTCGCGTATGACGCGCACGCGTGGTTCGCTGAGAACTGCGAGCCGGTCGAGGGTGCGCTTGGCCCGGATCTCCTGGACGATGCCGATGAGCGCGTTGCTGACCAGGACGATGCCGAAGAGGCCGTCCTGCGGCTCACCGACCAGGAGGATGACAACGAGCAGCGGGCCGAGAATCGCGTTGAAGCGGGTGAAGATGTTCGCCCGCAGGATCTCGCCGTAGGTGCGACTCGTGCGCTCGGCGGTTGCGTTCGTCTGTCCGCGATCGACTCGCTCGCGGACCTCGGCGTCGGTGAGCCCGGTCGGCGGGGTCTCGTACGCCGGTTCGGGCGCAACCGGTTGCCCCGTACGCGGCGGCGCGGTCACGTCGAAAAAAACGGAGCCTCGCTCACTGCGCTCGCTCCGCCGTCTGCTTGTCCTTAGCGGGTTTCCGAAGTCGGGACGAGCTCGATCTCGCCCGTGTCGTCGTCCTCGAGCACGCGGTAGCCCGCCACCTCGGCGAGTCGATCCCGTCCCTCGTCGGGCCCCGTCGCGATGAGCTCGTCGCCCGCCTCCAGGCGCACATGACCGCGAGGCCGGTAGATGTACCGGCCGGCCCGCCGGATGGCGAGCACGTACAGACCGGTTTCCAGCTCGATCTTCGCATCGTGGAGCGTGCTCCCGTCGAGCTGCGAACCGGCGCGCACCGGCACGCGTGCGATCACCTCGTCCGTGTCACCGAGCGCGAGGCCGAGGACGGGGTGCACCTCCTCGTTCTGCTCCACGAGCCACACCATCTGCCGGGCGGCGTCGCCGATCTCCTCGGAAGAGCTGCCGAGGTGCAGGAGGCCGCGCAGCGGCGACGGGTCGATGCGGTCGGCGGCGGCCCGCAACACCCATAACTCGAGTCGCTCCCGCATCTCGTCGAGCCGATCTTCGAGATGGCTCACCTCAGCCGCGAGGCTCTGGTCGTAGAAGAGCAACGCCGAATACGCGAGCCCGACACCGACCTCGGAGATGTTCTTCATCTCGACGAGCACATCGACGGCGCGGTCGAGGTCGGTGATGGTCGGATCCTCCTCGACGCTGGGTGGTCGCCACTCGGGGGCGCCGGCGAGCGCGCGGAGCTCAGCGATGCCCTCGGCCGGGCCGCGCAGGATGAGGATGTCGTCGGGCACCATGACCTCGTCGCCGTCGGGATCGATGATCCATTCCTTGCCGCGGCGGATGGCGACGACGCGCATCCCCACTTCGACCGGGAGCTCGGCGTCGGCGAGGGCGCGTCCGGCGAGCTCGGAGCCCTCGCGTACCCGGACGCGGTGCGAGACCTCCTCGGCGGCGGCGAGGTCGGCGACGAGGGCTGCTGGGATACCCAAGCGGTGCGTGACGATCTGTGCCACGTCCACGGCCGCGTTCCCGATCTTTTCCATGGCGGAGATCACGTGCAGCACGCTCGACATCTGCTCGGCGTCGTGCGGCGAGCGGGCGGCAAGGATGCACACCTCGCGCATCTCGTGCACGAGGCCGTCGAGACGCTCGTCGAGCTCGACGACCTCCTCGGCCATGGCGAGGTCGCCGAAGAACAGGGCGGCGTAGGCGAGGTCGACCATGAGCTCGGAAGCGTCCTTGGCCTCCGAGAGCATGGCCCTGAGATTTCTCGGGGGTTTCTCGTCCATCAAGGTGTGGCCTCAACTCAGGCCGAGGATCACGATAGCCAGAATCAGGGACACCGCCCCCAGGAAGTCGAGGCTCGACGTGACCATGGGGATCCCGTGGTTGTCGGGGTCGAGGCCGAGCCGGTAGGTCGCCACGGCGCCGTAGTACCCGACGACGACGGCAGCGGTCGTCGCGAATGCGCCAGCCAGCATAGAGACCCCGATCATTTGCAGGGCACCCGGACTGGCCAGGTCGAACACTGCCGACACGATGTCGGCCGACACGCCCAGCAGGAAGAACACCGGCAACGCGTACGCGTACACGAGGAGGATGTCCTCGCCCACGGCGCGCCACGGCGAGCGGGTGAGGACCACGGTGCCGAGGTGCAGCTTGGTTGCGATCCGGGAGCTGAGGATGCCGCCGAGCGCGCCCGAGTCCTCGAGGAACGGCGGCACGAGGACCAGCAGCGCCGGGAACACGAGAAAGGATTCGATGCGCTTCTGGATCGTGATGCCTGCGATGACGTCAACCGAGCCCGCCAGGATGAGCACCGGCACCGATTCGCGCACGATGCTGCGGAGGATCGGTAGCCCGGCCCGCACGCTCATGACGAGCGCCACGAGACCCGCTGCGACGCACACGCCCGCCACCGCGGGCGTGAACCCGTTGATCCCCACGAGGTACGTGGCAAGGAACAGGCCGGGCAGCGTGACCATGTCGCCGGCGGCGGTCACGATCGGCGTCGCGACGTTGTCGAGGTCGAGGTCGTAGCGCACGGACACCGCGGTGACCACGACCACGACAAGGAGGACAACGATCGACGACAACATCCCGCCGACGACCGAGATCACCACGAAGTCGATGATGGAGATCGAGTTGGCGACTCCGAAGCCGACCGACACTGCCTTGGCGAGCACGGCCAGAACGAGCGAGATCGACAGCGACAGCGCGAGCGACGCGGCGACGTTCTGGCCGACGAGGGTGTCGAGGCGGCGCGAGACCCGGAACGTGCCGGTGTGGATGGCCGTGCTGAAGCGGCTGCCGAGCGCACCGAAGATGTTGCCGCGCATGCCGATCGCTGCCGGCACGAGCACGAGGAGGCCGGGCAGACTCTCCAGCGTGTCGGTGATGGCGCCGAGCGTCAGCCCGGCGAGGAGGTCCCCACCCGACGAAAGCAGGAGCGCGACGAACCCCGCCCCGACCCCGGACGGGTCGGAGCGAACAATGGCGACGAAGCGCCGAAGGAGACGCGGCGGCCGCACCATCTGCTACTCGGGGGCTCGGTCATAGCTCTCGTTCCCATGGGGCTGGTTCACCCTAATTGGTGACGGCGCCGTCGGCGATGGGAACACTCTCGGGCCGTGACGATCCTCGACCTCTTGACCGTGGCGGTGCTGGCGGTTGTCGGGTTGCGGCTGTTCGAAGCGGCCCGCTCGTCGATCGAAGCCCATGACAAGACGCTCTCGGTCGTCCGTGGCCTGCGATGGCGTCACTTCGCCCGCGCGGTGCCGATCGTTCTGCTCATCGTTCCGACGGCATGGGTTCTCATCCAGCTGCCCGTCCTCTCGTTCGGCTGGTGGACGGTGATCGGCGGCGAGGGCAACCCGGTCGTCGGCGTCACCGAGAAGGACTACGGGATCGTGTCGGTCGTCATCCCGCTGTTCTTCATCGGGTTGCTGATCGTCGGTCTGCCGCTCCTTGTCGCTCGCGAAGAGTGGCTGTTCCGGCGGGGCGCCGAGCAGCGGGGCACCGTTGCCAACGTCGGCCGTTCGGTGCTGTTCGGCCTCGCCCACGCCGTCGTCGGTATCCCGATCGGCGCCGCGCTGGCGCTGTCGATGGGCGGGCTGTACCTGACGTGGTGCTACCTCGAAGGCTGGCGCGAGACGCGCTCGCAGACCGGCGCGTTGCTCGAGTCGACCCGCGCCCACCTGGCCTACAACCTCACGATCATCACCCTCGTACTCGTGTCGCTGATCGTGCTTCTTTCTTTTGGCGTCAACTAGGCACCTATTAGGGGCGTAGTTGACGCAAGAACGAGTCAGCGGAAGTCGCGGGAGCGGACCAGGTCGGCGGAGGTGAGCGGGAGGTCCTCGATGCGTTGGGCGACGACGTTGATCACGCCCTGGTAGCGCTCGAGCATCCCTCGCACGACCAGCGCCGGTGACATGCGGGCGATCTTGCGGTATCGGCGCCAGACGTCGGCGGTGCAGATCACGTTGAGCATGCCGGTCTCGTCCTCGAGGTTCACGAAGACCACGCCCTTGGCCGTGTCGGGCTGCTGGCGGTGGGTGACGGTCCCGGCCACGTCGACGACGCTCCGGTGCGGCAGCTCGCGCAGCGCCTCGATGGTCACGACACCCCGGTCGGTCAGGCGTTCGCGCACGAACTCGGTAGGGTGCCGACCGGCGGACAAGCCGGTCGCCCACAGGTCGGCTGCCGTCTCCTCGACCTCGGTCATTCCCGGCAGCTGTGGCGCGTCGATCCCGGTGACGAGGCCGGGCAGCTTGTCGGGCCGGGCGTCGCGCAACGCGCCGGCCGCCCACAGCGCGCTGCGGCGGGTCTGGCCCAGGCTGTCGAACGCGCCCGCCGTCGCCAGCGCCTCGATGGCGTCGGTGGGGGCCCCGGTGCGGCGGGTGAAGTCCTCGAGCCCGGTGAACGACGCGCGCTCGCGTTCGGCGTCGATGCGGTCGAGCAGCGCGTCGGCGAGGCCGCGCACGTAACGCAGCCCCATGCGCACCGCCCGGGTCGAGGGATCGGCGTGCCAGCCCGGGCGCGGGTGACCGACCGGGCCCGCGTCGTCGGTACGCGGCTCGAGCGTGCAGTCCTTCCGGGACGCATTCACGTCGGGCCCGAGCACCTCGACCCCGTGACGGATGGCGTCGCGCACGATCGTGTGCGGCGAGTAGAAGCCCATGGGTTGCGCGTTGAGCAGCGCGCACGCGAACTCGGCCGGGTAGTGCAGCTTGATCCACGAGCTCGAGTACACGAGGTAGGCGAAACTGACCGAGTGGCTCTCGGGGAAACCGAAGTCGGCGAACGCCTCGAACTTGGTCGCGAGCTCTTCGGCGGTGGCGCCGGTGATGCCGCGCTCGGCCATGCCGGAGATCAGCCGCACGCGCATTGCCGCCATGCGAGCGTGGGAGCGCTTCGAGCCCATGGCCTGGCGCAGCTGGTCGGACTCGGCGGGGGTGAAGCCGGCGATGTCGATCGCCATCTGCATGAGCTGCTCCTGGAACAGCGGCACGCCCATGGTTTTCTCGAGGCAGCTTTCGAGCATCGGGTGCGGGTACGAGACGGGCTCCTCGCCGTTGCGGCGCCGCAGGTACGGGTGCACCGAACCGCCCTGGATCGGGCCGGGACGGATGAGCGCGACCTCTATGACGAGGTCGTAGAACGTCCGCGGTCGCAGCCGGGGCAGCGTGGCCATCTGGGCCCTGCTCTCGACCTGGAACACGCCGACGGTGTCGGCCGCGCACAACAGGTCGTAGACCTCGGGCTCCTGGGGGATCGTGGCGAGGTCGATCTCAGTGCCTTCGTGCTCGCGGACCAGGTCGACGGCGAGGTGCAGCATCGTGAGCATCCCCAGGCCGAGCAGGTCGAACTTCACCAGCCCGGCCGCGGCGCAGTCGTCCTTGTCCCACTGGAGCACCGACCGGTCCTCCATCCGGGCCCACTCGATCGGGCAGAACTCCACCAGCGGGCGGTCGGCCATGACCATGCCGCCGGAGTGGATGCCGAGGTGGCGGGGGAAGTCGAGCACCTGGCCGGCGAGGTCGAGGACGAGCGCCGGCACCGGCGGCCCTTCGGACTTCACGACGTCGAAGGCGCCGACGTCCCTCCCCCACCGGTCGATCCACTTCGTGAGCCCGTCGGCGTGACCGGGTGAGAGGCCGGCTGCCTTCGCCATCTCGCGCAGCGCGCTCTTGGGCCGGTACGTGATCACGTTGGCGACCTGGGCGGCACGGTCGCGCCCGTACTTGTCGTAGACGTACTGGATGGCCTCCTCGCGACGCTGGTGCTCGATGTCGAGGTCGATGTCGGGCGGACCGTCGCGCTCGGGAGAGAGAAACCGCTCGAACAGCAATCCGAGCGCGACGGCGTCGGCCTTGGTGACGCCGAGCGCGTAGCAGACCGCGCTGTTGGCGGCGCTGCCCCGACCCTGGCAGTAGATGTCGTTGCGATCGCAGAACTCGACGATGTCGACGAGCATGAGGAAGTAGCCGGGGAAGCCGAGCTCCTCGATCACGTCGAGCTCGTACGCGATCTGGCGCATCGCCTGCGCGTGCTGCTTGTGGCTCGGCGGGTACCGGACGGCGGCGCCGCGCGCGGTGAGCTCGCGCAGCCAGCTCATCTCGGTGTGCCCCGGCGGCACGTCGTGGTCGGGCAGCTCGGGCGCCGCCAGCTTCAGGTCGAACGCGCACGTCGCCGCAATGTCGAGTGTGCGCTCGACCGCGCCCGGCCAACGGGCGAACCGGCGTTGCTGCTCGGCCGCGCTGCGCAGGTGCGCGAACGGCGCCGCTGGCAGCCAGCCGTCGATCTCGTCGAGCGATCGGCGGGCGCGGACGGCCGCGAGCGCGGTCGCGAGCGGTCGCTGACCGGGCGTGGCGTAGTGCACGTTGTTGGTCACGATCACGTCGACGTTCGCCGCCGCCGCCACTTCGGCGAGCGCGTCGTTGCGGTGCCGGTCGAGCGGGTCGCCGTGGTCCCACAGCTCCACCAGCACGCGGTCGCGCCCGAACGCGGCAACGAGACGATCGAGGGCGCGCCGGGCCGCGGCGGGGCCGTCGTCGAGGAGCGCGAGCGGGACGGCGCCCTTGCGGCATCCGGTGAGCACGAACCAGGCGTCATTGACCGAGCTCGCGCGCGAGCCGTCGAGATGGACTGGGGCGCGGGCGGCGCCGGCGAGGGCGTCGAGGTCGAGACGGGGCGCGCCCTTCTCCCCCGCCAGCTGGGCGGCGCTCACCGCCCGGGCCAGACGGGCGTACCCGACGGGCCCCTCGGCGAGCATGACGAGATGCTCGCCGGGCGGATCGGCGTAGCCGTTCGGCGGCGTGCGGGGCGCGTCGAGCGTCAGCTCGGCGCCGAACACGGTGGGGAGCCCGTGGGCGCGGGCGGCGAGGGCGAAGCGCACCACGCCGTAGAGGCCGTCGTGGTCGGTGACGGCGAGGGCGGCCAGGCCCAGGCGGGCGGCCTCGTCGGCCAGCTCCTCGGGGTGACTGGCCCCGTCGAGGAACGAGAAGTTCGTGTGGCAGTGCAGCTCGGCGTAGCCGCGCTCGCCGCCCATCACGTCGTGGATCACTGGCGGCCCCTACTCCGTCGGGGCCGACTACGATACCGAACACACGTTCGATCTGTCCAGCCCGGTCCGGGCTCGGGGCCGCGGCTCCGAACGGCACGGGCGAGCACGACGAACCCGGTCGCGGCGCACAGCAGGAATGCCGCCAGGAGATAGAGCCATTTGGGGCCGCCCCACAACACGATCCACACCGGCCATACGTCGAGCACCGGGACGCTTCCGAACCAGAAGAGGCGCTCGCGCTCCGTCGGAGGCGCGGCGTTCCTCTCGCGGAAACCGGCGTCGGTGAACACGTGCCCGGAATACCGGACCGTGTCGGGGGCAGTGCGAGCTCCCTCGACGAGCTGCGCATAGCGGGGCTCGAACCAACAACTCGGAGGACGCGGATCGTTTCCTGATACGTCAGGGGACGCCTCGCCGCAGTCGCTTCGAGCCCGGCTGCCTTGATGTGGTCCGCGTTGTACTCGCTCTGCACGGTGATGAAGGACGTCAAGTTGCCGACGCGACGAGCAAAGCCGCCATGGGCTCGATGAAGAACGTCTTGGAATGCGGCATGAAATATGTGCAGAACGCGAACACCAGGCTGATCGCGATCGCGAGGCGCTGTCGTCGACGGCCGGCTCGTCACTCGCGCCGCGATCGCGGCCGGAGTCCTCGTCCTCGCCCGGCCGCTCGGCATGGTCTGGCTCGGGATCGCGGGTGTCGTGCTCCTCCTCACCGGCACGTGGCCGGCGATTCGCCGCCTCCTCCGGGCCCGCGTCGTGCAGCTCTGGGGCGGAGTCGTCGGGCTGTGCATCCTCTTCGAGCTCGCCTGGACCACGTTCAACGACGCCCTCGGCTCCAAAGACCCGCCGGGCGTGTCGGCCAAGGGGCTCAGCGACTTCGAGATCCTGAAGGAGACTTTCGGTTCGACGCGCGACAGCTACCGCCAGATGATCGGCGTCTTCGGCTGGCTCGACACGCCCGCGCCCTTCCTTACGCTGGCGCTCTGGACGGGGGCGCTCGGTGTCCTTGTCGCACTCGGCCTGCTCCTCACCAGCCGTCGCATGGCCGCGCTGATCGCCGCGGTCGCCGGCTTGACCGTCGTG
This sequence comes from Actinomycetota bacterium, assembly GCA_046724655.1. Classification (GTDB taxonomy): domain Bacteria; phylum Actinomycetota; class Acidimicrobiia; order IMCC26256; family JACDBD01; genus JALZAA01. The sequence goes on along the minus strand of JBKOWY010000018.1, from coordinate 59,246 downwards.
GTCCCGGCGGTGCTCGAGTTCATCGAGGCGCGTCGGTTCGGCTTCGGGTGGCAAGGCCGGTACACGCTGCCGTTCGCGGTCGGACTGCCGATCCTCTGCGGTTTCGCGCTCAGCCAGCGGCCCAAGGGAATCCTGGCGCGCCGGCGCGTGGCCATCGTGGTGGGCGCGATCTTCGGGGTCACGTTCGTGGTGGCCCAGTTCGGCGCGTTCGCGCAGAACCTGCGGCGTTACACCGTCGGCCACACCGGCAGCCTGTTGATCTGGCAGGATCCCGCGTGGTCACCCTCCGTGTCGCCGTTGCTCCTGCTCATCGGGTACGCCGTCCTGCTCGTGGCGCTCGCGGTATGGCTGTGGGCCGGCGCGGTCACGGGTCCGCCCGATTCGCCGGCCGCGGATCGCGACAACCGCGTCGCCGCCCCAGCGAGCGATCAGGTCCCAGGGTTGGAATACACGCGCTCGGGATGAACGAGCACCCCCACCCGTCGCTCGGCGGCCATAACCCGGTCGTACTCGTCCCAGTCCTCGTGCGTACCGCCGGCGGCACTGAAAACATCGCGCAGCAGGCGCGGAACGCGGTCGGTGTCGAGCCCGGGGAGGGCGTCGTCGGGCCCGGCGAGGTCGACCGGTCCCTCGACCGCGACCCACTCCCACCCGGCCCGGAAGACGACGGTCGCCCGGGGACGTCGCCGCAGGTTCGCGTGCTTTCGCGTATCGCCCCGCACGACGAGGCCGACCACGGTGTCGCCTGTCACCGGGTGGGGGAGGACGCCGGCGTTGGCAATGGATGTCTGCGGTGAGCCGTCCGGCCGCTGCGTCACGACGATCGCGAGCCCGTGGTCGCGGCGGGCGAGCTCTCGCGCGTACTCGATGGACGCCACGACACCGAGCTTCGCGCGCCGCCGGGTGCGAGACTCCCACCGCAATGGCAGACCTCACGGCCGGCTTGTCCGCCGCCGCCGACGACGACTTTTGTTATCTCACCACTCGCGGGCGTCTGACGGGTCGGCCCCACGAGATCGAGATCTGGTTCGGGCAAGAGGGGTCCACGCTCTACCTGTTGTCCGGCGGGCGTGACCGCTCGGACTGGGTGCGCAACCTGCGCGCCGATCCCGCCGTGACGGTGCGGCTGCGGAATACGAGGTACGAGGCGAGGGCGCGCGTGGTCGCGGGCGGCGCGGAGTCGGAGCGAGGGCGGCGACTCGTGTTCGAGAAGTACCAGCCCCGTTACTCCGGGAGCCTCGAGCGCTGGCGGCGGGAGTCGCTGCTCGTGGCGATCGACGTGGTCGCGGCACGGGAGGGATGAGAGTGGCGTACGAGATCGGTGACTGGTCGGAGTTCGCGGTTGCGCACGTCGGCGCGTCGGCGGCGCTCCTCGGTCTCGTGTTCGTCGGGCTCACGATCAACCTGCGAGACGTGGTCGCTTCGAGGCTGCTGGTGAACCGCGCGGCCGAGGCCGTGATCCTGCTCGGCAGCGTGCTCGCCACGTCGACGGCGGTGCTGATCCCAGGGCAAGCGCGTGGCGCGCTGAGCGCGGAGCTGATCGTCCTCGGCGCCGCGCTCCTTGCCGCGGTCTACCTGCTGCAGCGGGGTGCGGGCGAGGTCGTTTCGACCGACGGCCACGAAGGCCCGCGCGCTCGACCATCGTCATCCGCCGCGTCTTCGGGCTCGGCTCCCCCGTGCTTGTGGTCATCACCGCGATCACGTTCGCCGCGACGGCCGGAGAAGGGCTCTACTGGTGGCCGGCCGCTGTCGTCGCGGCGTACACCGGGGCTCTCGGGAATGCATGGGTCCTGCTGATCGAGATCCTCCGCTGAACAAGGAGCCAGAGTGACCATCGAGCTCGTGCCGCTGTGCACCGCAACGATCACGTTGAAAGACCCGATGATGCTGCCGAACACGCCGAGCGGCATGCGGACGATCGTCGAAGTGGAAGCGGCGAAGCTCGAAGGCGAGCGCTTGTCGGCGACGCTGAAGGGCACGGCCGCGGCCGACTGGGCGACGATCGGGCCCGACATGACGTGCACGCTCGACGTGCGCACGACGTTCGAGACACACGACGGCGCGCTCTTGTTCACGCACTACCGCGGGCGCATCGATCTCTCGAAACCGCCGGGCGAGTCACCGGTCTATGCCGCGCCACTGTTCGAGACGGGCGACGAGCGGTACGCCTGGCTCAATCGCATTCAGGCCGTCGCCAAGGGGACGCTCGACGGCCCGACGCTGACGTACGAGATCTTCGAGGTTCGTTAGCTCAGGGGAGACAGGCGAGAGCAGGCCGCTTAGCATCGGGGTCGTGCGGTTCTCGCTCGTCACGGTGTTCGTCGAGGATCCCGCTTCGTTGCGCGACTGGTACACGAGCAATCTGGGCCTGAGTGTGTCGTCGGAGACAGAGCGCTTCGTGCAGCTCGCCGATCAGACAGGGCGGCCGTGCGTGGCGTTCCATGTCGGCCGGCCGATCGGGCACGCCGAGCACGTGCAGCTCCACTTCGAGGTTGATGACGTCGAGGCGGAGTACGAGCGCCTCCGTGCCGCGAACGTCCCGTTCGACGAGCCGCCCGCCGACAAGCCGTGGGGGTGGAGGGTCGCCGCGCTTCGGGACCCGGCCGGGCACACGGTCGAGCTCGTGCGGCCGATCTGAGCTCCTGAGCTGTCCGACGAGTCAGTCGTAGATCGCCTCGAGGCTGGCGTGTCCGGCGGCCACCGCGACGAGGCAGACGACGGTCTCGCCGTCGGGCGCGGTCACCAGCACCTGCCAGTAGGCACGGCGGGCCCGGGCCCGCCGATCCCACCATCGAGCGTCATGCGCCCACGGCCCCGCCCACGCGGCGACTTCGCCGCCGTTGCCGGGCAGTGCCGCGCTGTGTACTCGTGCGGGCGGCGCCGACGCATCGCCGCGCCCCGACACGGTGACCGTCTCGCCGGCGTGGTCGAGCAGCTCCGCGGGCCGCGGCGGGTCGAAGACGCGCGCCGGCGCGGGCGGCGGGATCGCGCCCGGCCACGGCGGGACCTCGCGGACGTTGGCACCCGGCGCCGCGACCGCGTCGAGGGGACGGGCCGGTTCACGAGGGTCGCCCCACGGCACCCACCGCACCCGTTCGCGAGGCGCGCGCCCGCCTTGTGGTACGGCGGTGACCACGGCCGGATGGCCGAGCATTCCCTGCACGCGGGCGAGGACGCGCCCGGCACGGTCGGTGGCGGCGGCGTCGCCGCCCCAGAACCCGAGCTGGCGGCCGGTGGCGGGCAGCACTTCGTCCGGCACCAGGCGCAGCAGTACGAGTCCGGCGGTCGCGAGCTCGTCGTGCATGTCGTCGTCGTCCTCTGCGTCGCCCGTCAGCCAGCCCTCGAGCTGCCAGCGGACGCGCGCCGCCAGCGCGGCGGGGGTGAGCGCGCCCTCGTGACGCCAGCAGCGGGCGAGCCGCTCGCCGTGCTCGGTCTCGGCTTCGATCATCACCCTGGTGCAGGCGAGGCCGAGCGCATCGAGTCGCGCCATGAGTTGCTCGGCCAGACCCTTGGCCGCGAACGCGGCCGTCTCGACGCGAGCGACGGGCGGGTCGAGCTCAGCGGTCTCGATGAGCTCGGGCGGCGGTGGCATCGGTGACGCGCTGTGCTCGTCGCGGCCGCGAGCGAGCCGGTGGGCGCGTGCACCGGCCGATCCGAAGCGACCGAGCACGGCGCCATCGGGCAGCGCCGCGAATGCGCCCAGCGTGCGCAGGCCGAGCCGGACGAGCAGATCGGCCAGTCCGGGATGCTCCGGGTCGTCGATCACCGCGACGGGCCATGGCGCGAGGAACGCGGACGATTCCCCCGGCGGCACAACATATGCAGCGCCGGCCTCGGCGGCGCGCGCCGCCAGCGTTGCCGCGAACCCGCCGTCGGCGACGCCGATACGCGCGTCGGCGATCGCGATGTCGCGCACGGCGTCGAGGACACGCGTGGCCATGGCGGCGTCGCCGCCGAAATACCGCGACGGCCCGCGTGTCGGGAAGGTGAGCCGGCCCGGCTCCTCGAGCACGAAATGGGGCGTGAACGTCTCGACCGCACGCGCGACTCGTTCGAACGTGCGCGCCTCCACCTGCCGGTCGGCCTCTGCGACGGTCAAACCGGGGCAGCGCGCCTCTGCCTCACGCCGGCGCAAGCCGTGTGTCACCCCTTCTGCGTGCGCTTCTGCCGACGCCGCGACCACGACGAGCCCGCGTTCGGCGCGCTCGACGACAGCCACGGGCACGTCGCGCAGCGCAGGATCACGCGAGCGCAACGCGACGACGGGCCAGTCGGGACACCACAGACAGGCTGTGCGCTCTGCCATCGCGCTTACCCTGTTCAGCCGGCCTGCACGAGCGCGACCTGCTCGCGCCCGGCGACGCTGCGACTGTCCACGTACACCCGCTGGGCGCGTTCTGCGAGCGCGCCCGCGCCGTGACCGAGGCCGCGCCACACCGAGCCTCCGGCCTGCAAACGGAGCGCGGCTTCGGACGGCCACCGCCCCATCGCAACCAACACCGCGCCGCGTTCGCGCGCCCGCGCCTGCAGGCGTCGGGCGTCACCGACGCGGGCGAACGTGGGGACCTCGGCGAGCACGACGCTGATCCCGTCGAGCAGGGCCGCGACCACCGCCGCCCAGCGGGCGGGGGGCACCCGCCGGATCACGGCGAACCGATCGAGTGCGACTCCCGCCTCCCCGGCCGCCAGCCCCCCGAGGCTCGCGTCGAGCTCGACCGCAGCGGCCCATTCCCCCGCCGCGGTGGCCGACGCCGCCAACTGGAACGCGACCGACGTGGCCCCCGCCCCGGGATCGCCGTCGACCGCGACCACCGTGCCGCGCTGGATCGCGCCGCCCGGGAGCAGCCCACCCAGCGGGCGGGGCACGGTGAGGACCCGCTCGCAGGCGAGCACCACGGGCTGGGCGCGCCCGGCGGCGAGGTCGAGGAGCTCGCGGGACTGCTCGTCTCGGAGGGGTTGTGCCGCCAGGGCCACGGCCCCGACCCTAGTCGAACGTGTGTTCGACGACCAGGCGGGCTATTTCTGCGGCTCGGGCGGGGGTTTGACCTCGATGCCGAGGGCTTTCAGCGCGTCCGGTGACCAGCCGGCCTCGTCGCCGTAATAGCCGAAGAGATGCTCGATCGTCTCCGTGACTTCGGGCTCGAGCTCGGCCCAGCGTTCGGGCGGCGCCTCCACGGTCACGACACTCGAGTAGATCGTCACGCGCGTGGCGCCGAGGTCGAACAGCCGTCGGGCCAGCACGTCGGGGGGACGGTCGCCGGCCGTGTCGTCGACCGAGTGGTAGCGCTCGATTTCCATGCCGGTCAGCGACCGGTTGAGATCGAAGAACCGGACCGACGGCGACGCGCCCGGCCGGGCGCTGACGGTGATCTCCTGGCCCATAGGGGATGGAGGTTACGGCGTGCGACCCAGAAGCGTGAGCAACGCGGTCTGACGGTCGGCGCCCGGCGGCGTCGTGTGGTCGGCGCCGAACGCCCCGCTGCCGAGCAGCATGTCCTTCTGCGGCTCGACGACCTCCCACGTCGCCTCGACGAGATCGGCCGGCAACGTCGTGTCCTGCTCGGTGGCCTTGGCGACGTCCCAGCCGTGGACGAGCACGTCCAGCAGCCGATGGCCCGCGTACACCTCCCCCGGCACCGGCCCGTACGACACCGCGCACGGCGCCTCCATCGCGCCCGGCGCCTGGAACGCGTCACTCGCGGCGCGGGCGGACGCGTCGTAGGCGGTCACCGGGTCGTCACCGAGCAGATCGCCGTCGAGCCGGTCCCCGACCTCGTCGATCGTCTTGCCGCGCGCCAGCTCGCCGGCCCAGAAGTTGCCGGTCACGATGTGGTTGACGAGCTCGCGCACGTCCCAGCCCTCGCACGGGGTGTCCTGGTGCCACCGGTCGTCGGCGACACCGGCGACGTACCTCCGGGTCTGCTGCAAGGCACGGTCGTGCAGATCGGGCAGGTCGAGAGCCACGTTCTCTTCTCCTCAGAACAAGCGGCCGGGCGGCGGCGGGACACCCCGCCAGCACAGCCCGTCCATGAAGATCCACGAGCGCCGGTGGATGGCGCTCGGTCCCAGCCACGCCAGCGCCGACTTGTGGACGGGCGCCGGATAGCCCACGTTCGACTCGAACTCGTAGGCGGGATAGTGCTCGGCTTCGGCGCGCATCAGCGCATCACGCGTCACCTTGGCCACGCACGACGCGGCGGCAACCGCAAGACACGTCGAGTCGGCCCGCACGACGGTGGTGACCCGCGAGCCGAGCCCCAGATAGTCGTAGTTGCCGTCGAGGATGATGCGGTCGGGCTCGTATCCGAGGTCGGCCAGCTGGGACAGTGCCCGGCGTCCGGCCGCGCGCAGCGCCGCCGTCATCCCGAGCGCATCGCACTCCTCGGCGGACGCGTGGCCGATCCCGATGGCGACCGCCCACCGGAGCACCCTGGCCGCGACGACCTCCCGCTCCTCGCGGGTGAGCTCCTTGGAGTCGCGCACACCTCGCAGGTGATCCGGCGGAGGGACGAGCGCCGCCACCGTGACGGGCCCGGCCCAGGCGCCCCGTCCCACCTCGTCGATGCCGACGACCGTCCGCTCGCCGGCGCGCCAGCACTTCCGCTCGAGCCGCAGGGTCGGAGGCCGGGTGCGGACCGCGGGCGGCGCGGAGCCCTCCGGGGCGGGAACCGGAGGGGCGGAGACCGACGCGACCATGGCCGGAAGCTACCAAGCCCGTCCCCGGCAGACGCGCAACGTCCTTTCGGGCCTGGTCAGGTGCCTGTTACCGTCGCGCCCGTGAAGCAAGGCACCCGAGTCGAAGTGCGCTCGCGCTTCGACGAGCGGTGGGCACGTGGTTTCGAGGTCGCCGAGGTCGTCGACGAAGGCAGCGACGCCCGCTACAAGCTCAAGCGTCGGTCCGACGGTTCGGTCCTCCCCGCACTCTTCGTGGACGACGAGGTGCGCGAGGAGAAGAAGCGCTCGATGTGGTGGATCACCTAGCGCGGAGCTCGCGCTAGCGCTTCAAGCTCTCGATCAGCTCGTCGACCGCGATCGCCTGGTACGTCGTCGTCCGCATCGTTCCTCGCGAAGCGAGTGTGATCGCGGCCTTCGACATCGTCGCCTCGTCGGGCGCTTCTATCACGTTGAGAAAGTCGTACTGTCCCAGCAACGCGTACTGGGCGACGACCGTTAGGCCCATCGATTCGACCTCTTGGGTGACCTCGCGGATCCGGTTCGGGTTCTCGCGGACGGTGGCCCAACCGTCGGGCCCGAGCGTCGTGAGCATGACGTACGTCGGCATCGGTCTCCTTTGGCCCGTGACCGCCGGAGCTTACCGATGGGCCTCCAAGCGGGCGATGTTGTCGGCTTCGCTCGGCTCGGGCTCGGTGGTGAACCACGCGTCGAGGAGCTCGCCCGCGATATCCGGCGTCGTCAGGCGCAGGCCCATGACGAGGACGTTGGCGTCGTTCCATTTGCGGGCGCCGGCCGCGGTGGCGGCGTCCGTGCACAGCGCCGCCCGCACGCCCGGCACCTTGTTGGCGGCGATCGATGCGCCGGTCCCCGTCCAGCAGAACAACACGCCTGTGTCGACTTCTCGCTTCGCGACGGCCTCGCCGACGCGCTGACCGACCTCGGCCCACTCGATCGCCTCTCCGCCCGGCGGGCCCACCAGGAAGACCTCGTGGCCGCGCCGCTCGAGGTCGTCCGCCACCGCGTCGGTCAGCGACGTCTTCTCGTCGGACCCCAGGACCACTCGCATGACATGGATGTTACGGCGACGCGCACGCAAGCGAGTCCGGCGGCGCGCTAGACAGGCGGCCTTGAACCGGCGTGAGTTCCTGCGACGAACAGCGCAGCTGGGCGGGGCGGTCGCGTTGGGTGCGCCGGTGCTCGGGCTCGGGAGGCGCGCCGCCGGCGGGAGACTCGCGGCCGAGGACTTCACGTCGATGCTCGATCAGCCGGCGAAGGAGTCGCCGATCGACACCGTCGTCGTCGTGATGATGGAGAACCGGTCGTTCGATCACTACTTCGGCTGGCTCGCCGACGACAAGAGGTACATCGAGCGCGGCAAGAGCCGGTACGGGAAGCGCTTCCGCGTCGATGGCAGGCAGCGCCAGTCGTTTCCCGCCCCCGACGGGACGACCGTCCCGACCGCGCCCCTGCTCGCGAACCCCGCCGAAGCGAACCCGTACCGGGGATGCGGTCATCCCGATCCCGGCCACCAGTGGACACAAGGGCGCGTACAGCGGGACGGCGGCTTCCTGGCCCCCGGCAGCGGCAACGACACATTCGCGCTCGGGTACTACGGCGGCGACGCACTGCCGTTCACGTCGCAGCTGGCGCGCGAGTTCACGGTGTTCGACCGCTGGCACGCCTCGATCCTCGGTCCGACGTACCCCAACCGCGCTTACCTCCACTCGGGCCAGTCGGGTGAGTACAAGGACAACACGTTGCCGTTCGCGACCGGCGGATACCAGTGGGACACGATCTGGGATCGGCTCGCGAACGCGGGTGTGAGCGCGGGCTACTACTACACCGACCTTCCCGTGCTCGCGCTGTGGGGCTCTCGTTTGGCGAACTTCCAACGACGGATCGACCAGTACTTCACCGACGCGCAACAGGGGAGGCTGCCGAAGTTCACGATGGTCGATCCTGCCTTCCTGGGCGGGAACCGCACCGACGACCATCCGCTCGCCGACATCCGCGCCGGGCAGCGGTTCCTGCGCGACGTGTTCGCCGCGTTTGCGCGGTCGAAGCACTGGAGACGCGGCGCGTTCGTGGTCAAGTACGACGAGTGGGGCGGGTTCTACGACCACGTCAAGCCGCCGGTGCTTCCCGACGACCGGGCCAATCCGGTCGACGACCAGAACTTCGGGCAGGCCGGCTTCCGCGTGCCCGCGCTTATCGCCTCGCCCTACGCGCGGCGCGGGTATGTCGACCACACGCTGTACGACCACACCTCCGTGCTTCGATTCCTCGAGTGGCGCTTCCTGGGCGCGCCGGCGCGCGGGCCGGGCAAGGCCGGGCAGACCTGGTTCCTCACGACCCGCGACCGGCGCGCCAACAATCTCGGCGCGAGCCTCGCCACCGAGCGAGTCGACCGGCGTGTCGGCATCAACCTCGACGTCGCGCTGGCCGACCCGTCCCCGCCCTGCGACGCGGTTCCCGGCGCCGGCGGCGGTCGCTCTGTTCGGGCGCCGGCGCGCGTGGCGGCGCATGAACAGCACGCGCTCGAGCAGGCGTACGAGGCCGGTTGGTTCGAGCGCGTCGGACACACGGTGGAGCCCAGCCCGATGGCCAAGGAGTGGGCGCGGGGGTGACTGCCGCCTACGCTGCTTCGGCCAGCGTGCGCGCGGTGGGCGGCACCCCGGCGGCGGCCCGCACGGCCCGCACGTCGTCGGCGAGTAGACCTCCGTACGCCTTCCACAGCTGGCGCAGGTCGGCGCGGAACGACCACAGCGGGTGCCCGAAGGAGGCCGGCTTGTTCTTCTCCCAGATGAAATGGCTCGCGAAGGCGAAGCCGTAGCCGAGCACCGGCACCGCGATCAGCAGGATCGGCGCGCGGAACACGACGGCCGTCACGATCGCGAGGATGGCCAGCGAGGTGCCGATCACGTGCATGGCACGCGTCGCCGGGTGCAGGTGCTGGCTCACGTAGTACGGCCAGAACTCCTCGTACGTGGTCGGCGCCGGGGCGTTGACGCCGGGAACGCCGGCACGGAGATCGACCATCGCGTTCACGCTACGTGGAAACCGTGCTGCACGAGCACGGCGGCCAGCAGCTTGCGACGCCGCTCCACGAGGCCGTCGGTGAGCGGGTAGCCCCACCGGCGGAAGACTTCCGGATACGCGACCGGGCTCCCCGAACGCACGCGCACCGTCACGGCGTCCTTGGGCAGGAACAGGCGCCGCCCGAAGGGGAACCACAATGCGATGCCGTCGTCGAGGACGGCGAAGCGCCACGGCAGGTAGCGGGCCGACACCAGGCCGCAGAGCGCGAACAGCCCCCCGTAGAAGAACGCACCTCGGCCGGTACCGAGCAGCACAATGAGTGCGAAGGCGAGCATGCCCGGGGGCCAGCAGCGCAGGAACACGCTTTGGCCGACGTACCGGCTCGGGCCCACATCACCAGTATGCGCGCTCGAACGCGTACACACACGGCGAAGCGGTCGGCGGGCCCCGTCGCCCGCCGACCACTTGCGCAACCGCCGTGGAACTCCTCGTTACCTACCGATGGTCGGGTCGGGGGACGGAGTGCTCGCGAGCACCCTGTCCTCGGCCGGGTCCTCGCCCGCGAGCACCAGCTCGCTGAGGGTGAGGTCGGAGTAGGCGATGACGCCCATCTCCTCCCGGTCGATTCCCGCGCGCTCGACGTCCTCGGCGGGCCGGATACCGCCCTTCGTGACCGCGTTGCAGATCTTGAAGAACAAGTAGGCGATCCCGCCCATCACGAAGACGATGACGAGCGCCCCGACGGCCTGAGCCACGAGCTGACCGAGCCCAGGGTCGAGGCCGTAGAGGATCCCGCTCACACCCTTGGCGGCTGCCGCCGAGCCTTCAGTCGTGCCGTTCCACGCGGTCCCGTACTGCCCACTCGCGAACAGACCGACCGAGAGCACTCCCCAGATGCCGCAGACACCGTGCACCGAGATCGCGCCTACCGGATCGTCGACGCCCTTGCGCTCGATGAAGAGAATCGACTCGATGACGATGACAGCTGCAATGGCACCGATCACCGCTGCTGCCCACGGCTGCACGAAGGCACACGGCGCCGTGATCGCCACGAGTCCGGCGAGCATGCCGTTCGCCATCATCCCCGGGTCGGGCTTCCCGAGCCGCCGCATCGCGTAGAACATCGCAACCGTTGCACCGAACGCAGCCGCCAGTGCGGTGTTCGTCGCAATGACCGCGAACCGAACGTCTGTGGCAGCGAGTGTCGAACCCGCGTTGAACCCGAACCAGCCCACGAGCAGGATGAACGTGCCGAGCAGCGCCATCGGGATGCTGTGCGCCGCCAACGTCCGTGGCTTCCCGTCCGGACCGTACTTGCCGATCCGCGGACCGAGTACGAGCGCGCCGGCCAGACCGGCAAAGCCCCCCATCGCGTGGACAACGCCCGATCCGGCAAAGTCCACGTAACCGAATCCGAGATGCAGGCTGTTGCCCAGCTTCGCCAGCCAGCCGCCGCCCCAGGTCCACGCGCCGAACAGCGGGTAGTAGATCGATCCGACGAAGAGGCCCCACGCCACGAAGGACTTCCACCGCCACCGCTCGGCCATCGCTCCCGTCGGGATGGTGGCTGTGGTGTCCATGAAGGCCACCATGTAGAGGAAGAACGCCGCCACCGGTGCCGTCAACGCAAGGCTCGGGAGGTTGGTGAGGAAGAACCCTCCGTGCCACAGGAACGTCCAATCACCCGAGCCGATGAGCGCGTCACCGACCGCCTTGTCGTAGCCGAACGGGATGACTCCGCTGGCGGTGTAGCCGCCGAACATGAACGCATAACCCACGACGAAGAACGCGACGAAACCCAACCCGAAGATCGCGAAGTTCATCGACATCGTGTGAGCGGCGTGCTTCGCCCTGGTGAAACCGGTCTCGACCAACGCGAAGCCCGCCTGCATGAATATGACGAGCACCGCGGAGATGACGACCCAGAGAATGTTCAAGCTCACGCCGACGTCCGACGGCGCCGGGATCAGCTTGCCGTCGAACACCGGCTTCGGGTCCTGTCCGAACGCCGCTGTGCCGGCAAGGACCACCAGTACGAGGGCGAGGGTCACAACCGCGGCGCCCTTGCCCAACAATTTCCGTTTCACATCGTCCTCCTGCTCGTGAATGCTCGAAAAGGCGCCGTTGCCCTCCCCCTCGCGTGGTTCCAGCCCCTCTGCGCGAGGTAAGGCGAACGTAAGGGGGGCACGTTTCGCGACCGGTGCCGATCCGTGAACGAACCGAAACACGGCTCTGACGGGACTCTGACGGCCGCTCCCGACGCAGCCCGGCTCGTATCCTGGGCCGGTGCCGCCGACGACCGTTGCGATCCTCCCCCACACGCACTGGGATCGAGAGTGGTACGCGCCCTTCCAGGTCTTCCGGGCCCGGCTCGTGCGCCTGCTCGACGAGCTCCTGCCCCTCCTCGAGCGTGACCTGAGCTACGCCAGGTTCCTCCTCGACGGTCAGACGGTCGTCGTCGACGACTACCTGGAGGTCCGCCCCGAAGCGGCACAGACGCTGCGGCGCCTGGCGGCCACCGGCCGCTTGTCGGTAGGGCCGTGGATGGTCCTCATGGACGAGTTCATGGTCTCGGGCGAGACGATCGTGCGCGACCTCCAGCTCGGTCTGCGACGCTCCACGGAGCTTGGGGGCGGCATGCCGGTGGGCTACCTCCCCGACATGTTCGGCCACATCGCGCAGATGCCCCAGATCCTGCGGCAGGCCGGGTTCGAGCACGCGGTGGTGTGGCGCGGCGTGCCGTCGAGCGTCACCAAGACGGCGTTCAACTGGGAAGCGCCCGACGGATCGACCGTGCGCGCCGAGTACCTGTACGGCTCGTACTCGAACGGGCGCGACCTCCCCGACGATGCCAAGCAACTCGTCGCCCGGGCGCGCAGCTACGAGCTCGAGCTGGGCCCGGCTCGCCTTCCGGGCGGAGCGATGTTGCTGATGAATGGCACCGACCACCAGATGCCGCAGCCGTGGCTCGGACGCGTCGTCGCCGAAGCGAACGAGATCCAAGACGATTACCGGTTCGTCGTCACCTCGCTGCCCGAATACCTCGCCGAGCAACCTACCGACGGGTTGACGACGTGGCGGGGCGAGCTGCGGTCCGGCGCGCGCGCCAACGTGCTCATGGGCGTGGCGTCGAACCGCGTCGACGTCCATCAGGCGTGCGCCCGCGCCGAACGGGCGCTCGAGCGGCGGGCGGAGCCGCTGTCGGCACTCCTTCTACCTCCCGAGCGATATCCGAACGCGCTCCTCGGCATCGCCTGGCGGAACCTCGTGCTGAACAGCGCCCACGACTCGTCCTGCGCGTGCAGCGACGACGAGGTCGTCGACCAGGTGCTCGTCCGCTACCACGAGGCCCGCCAGATCGGCGACGTGCTCACGCGTGACGCGCTGCGCGACCTCGCCGCCGCGGTCGATGCGCCCGCGGGGTCGACCCTGGTCGTGAACCCGACCCAAGCGCGGCGCGGGGGTCTGCTCTCGGTGAACGTGCCGGGTGAAGGACCGTTCCATTTCGTCTCGGCCGATGGCACGCCGTGCCCGACGCAGGAGCTCGGGGTGCTCACCGGTGAGGGCTTCTCGACCATCGTCGCCGGCCAGAAGGTGCGGTGGGTCCTCGAGATGATGAACGGCCCCGAGTTCGCCGGCGAGCGCATCGGGCGTTACGCGATGACCGAAGCCGACGACGGCACGCTCGACCTCGTGTTCCAGGGCGCGCATCCGGGCGAGACCGCCGTCGACCTGACCGAGATCCGGGACGAGCTCGTCCGCCTCGGCGACGAAGGGAAGACGTTCAGCTTCCGGGTGATGGCGGCGCCCGTCCGCGAGGCCATCTTCTCCGTCGAGGACGTCCCCGGCTTCGGCTGGCGGAGCTACACCGTCGCCGCCGGAGCCGGGCCGGAGACCGCGGTGTCCGCGGGCCCCTCGTCGCTCGACAACGAGCACCTGCACGTCGAGGTCGACAGCAGCGATGGCACCTACACGGTCACCACCGCCGACGGACTCACGCTGCCGCGCCTCGGTCGCCTGGTCGACGGCGGCGACGGCGGCGACGTGTACAACTACTCGCCACCCGCCGACGACCTGGTCGTCGACCAACCGGAATCCGTCGAGGTCACGACGCTCGAGGACGGTCCCGTGCGGGCTCGAGTGCGTGTCGACGCGATCTACCGGTGGCCCACGCATGCAATCGGCGACGAGCGCTTCTGCGGGCAGCGCGCCGACGAGATGGTGGCCGCCACTGTGCACACGACGCTGGAGTTGCGGACTGGTGAGCGGTTCCTGCGGGTCCACACGGAGCTCGACAATCCCTGCCGCGATCACCGCCTGCGGGTGCATTTCCCGCTGCCGTCGCCGGCGACCGTCTCGAACGCCGAGTGCGCGTTCGCGGTCGTCGACCGGGGCCTCGGCGCCGAGGGTGGTCCCAACGAGTTCGGGTTGCCGACATTCGTGTCTCGCCGCTTCGTAGATGCATCGGACGGCAACGCCGGCCTCGCCCTCGTTCACGACGGCCTGCTGGAGTACGAGCTCGTCAGCGAGGACGGGAGGCAAGGAACCGAGCTCGCGCTCACGCTGCTGCGGGCGACGGGCTATCTCTCGCGCATGCAGCTCTCGATGCGCGCGAGCCCGGCGGGATATCCCTATCCGCTCCACGGGCCGCAGATGCTCGGGCCTCTCGCGTTCGACTGGGCGCTCGTCCCTCATCGCGGCGACTGGCTCGGCGCGCGGCTTTACGACGTCGCCGACGAGGTGCTCGTCCCGCTCGAGCGAATCCGGGCCGGGGGGTGGTCGGGCGCGCGCCGCGAGCCCACGGGCGCGCCCTTGCAGGTCGACGGCGCCCGGGTTTCGGCGGTGCTGCGAGATGCGGGCGGGCTCGTGGTGCGCGTGTTCAACCCCTCCCCTGACGTCGCAACGGCGGCGATCGAATGGGAAGGCGCGCCCGTCACCGGCTGGACGGTCGACCTGGTGGGCCGTCCTCGTGCGCGCGTCGAGGGCACGCTCGAGCTCCGGCCGTGGGAGATCGCCACGCTGCGCCTGGACGACGCGGCTACGCAAAGCTCCCCGCGTCGCGTGCCTGGCCAGTAGGCGCGGCCAAGAGGGCCTCACCCCGCGCCTCCGTTGTCGACCAGGACGGGTCGAGGCCGGGCGCCGAGAGCCGGATCGCGTTCTCGCACTCCCACAGCAGCGCCGGCCGGGGGCCATGCCAGCGCACCGAGTACGAGACGCGGCCGGCACGCGTGGGCGCCTCGCGTACGTCGAGGCCCTGACCACGCCAGCAGGCCGGATACTCGGTCAGCAGCGTCACGGAGCCGCCGTCGCTCGGGCCCAGGAGGAGGTCGCGCACCGCTCGTAGGAACGGGGCTGGACCGTCGTGCCACGCGAATGTCGGCGAGGCCGCCCGCAGGCGCGCCTGGATCGTCTCCCACGACCTGGGATCAGGGATGCGCTGCGCCGCTCGCCTTCGCTCACGAATGCCCAGGCGGCGCCACGTGGCGACGGCCTCGGTGTCGAACCCCCAGTCCTCCAACGCCGCCAGCTCCGCGGCGTCGGGGCGGGTGGCGGCGTCGGCGCCGAGCAGCAGCGCGGCACGCGCGGCGTACACGGCCTGCTGGAGCCGGTGGTCGGGGAGGACCGCCTGCATCCCGCGGCGCAAGTGCGCCGCCCAGCCGGCGGAGGCGACGTGCGCGTCGGGAAGCAGCGTCGGATCGACGGCGTCCACGCGCACCGAACGATCGCGACCCACCGCCAGCGCGCAGCGAAGGCGCGTCCGATGCGCAAGTGGATGGAGCAACGCGACCTCGAGCCGCATACCCCGGCGGCGTATCCCGGGAAAGGTGCCCCGTTCGGCCCGGCCTTCGACAACCGTCTCGAGGGTTTCGTCGCTCAGTCCGGCGGCCCAGCGGGTCACCGGCCGGGGCGTGCGCAGGACCGGACGCCCGCTGACGGTGACCCACGACCTGCTGCTACCGACTTCCCGCAAGTGGCCACCCGGGGCCGGGCCCAGAACGAGCGCGGCGACGAAGGGCGCGGCGGACGCGTTCTCGATCTCGAGGGCCACGAGGCCGCCGGGTCCGCCGATGCCGTAGACGCGGTGCACCGCGTCACCGCCGGGGACGCGTAGCGATGTCTCGACCACCGGCGCCGCACCCACGAGCGACTGGCGCAGCGACGCCTCGCGCGCGGGAACGTGCCAGCGGTCGTCGGCGCCAATCCACCAGTCGACCTGCCAGGGCGCGTCGTCGGGTCTGACGGCCCCGTGCGCGTCGACCAGAGCCTGTGCCGAGGAGCCGAGCACGCCGACCCGAGTTGAGGCGCCCTCGCTCACTCTGGTTCGATCACGCTGCTCATGTGATGCCGTGGAGCTCTGGTTTGGCTTCTCGCAGCATGAGCGCGGTGACGAGGTCCTCGGCGCGTTTGCCTTCGTACAGTACGGCTCCGACCTGTTCCGCGATCGGCATCTCGACCCGGTGTCGCCGAGCGAGCTCGAGGACGGCGGCGGTCGACTTCACGCCTTCAGCGACCATCCTCATCTCGGCGACGATGTCGTCGATCTGGCGACCCTTACCGAGTTGCTCGCCGACCGCGCGGTTGCGGCTCTGGGTGCTCGTGCACGTCGCGACCAGGTCGCCCATGCCGGCGAGGCCCGAGAACGTAAGGGGATTGCCGCCGAGCCCGATGCCGAGGCGCGTGAGCTCGGCGAGACCGCGCGTGAGGAGCGCGGCCTTCGTGTTGTCGCCGTAGCCGAGGCCATCAGCGATGCCTGCCGCGATCGCCATGACGTTCTTGAGCGCGCCGGCGATCTCGCATCCGACCACGTCCGGGTTCGTGTACACGCGGAACGTTGCCGTCATGAGCAGGCGCTGCAGATCCTCGGCCGTCGGCTCGTCCTCCACGGCGACCACCGACGCCGCCGGCTGCCCGGCCGCGATCTCACGGGCGAGATTGGGGCCGGTGAGCACGCCGATGCGCTCGCGCAGGTGTGTCGGGAGCACCTCGGCGATGATCTCGGTCATGCGCCGCAGCGTTCCCTGCTCCACGCCTTTCGCCAGGCTGACGACGGGAACGGCGGGGCGCACGAACTTGGCCGCTTCTGTCAGCACGGCGCGCATGCCGTGCGACGGGACGCCGAGCACCACGACGTCCGCGGTTGCGCACGCCTCTTCGATGTCGGCCGTGACCCGCAAGTCGTCGGGGAGCTCGACACCGGGCAGGTACTCGGAGTTCTCGTGCCGATCGACGATGGCGGCGGCGAGCTCGGGCCGGCGCGCCCAGAGGACGGTCTCGGCGTTGGTCGACACGAGCGCGGCGACAGCCGTCCCCCACGACCCTGCTCCTACGACTGCGACCCGGGGGTCCTCACTCACGAGGCGGCCTCGGATTCCTTGGCGCGCTTCGCGGGGCGCACCCGGGCCGTCTCCGGACCGCGCTGCCACCATCCGTCGTCGCCCTCACCGGGGCGTTGCGGGTAGATCTCGCGTGCTCGTGCGACGCACGTCGCGATCGCGCTCATGATGCGATCGGTGGCGGCGAAGACGTCCTCGTCGGCACGGATGCGCAACGGCGGGCCGACGACGGCGGTCTCGGCCACGCCCCACTGCCACTGCGGCTTGCGGCCCTTGAACACGATGCGGTGCGCGCCCCAGAGCCCGACTGGTGTGACCGGCACCCCCGATTGCGCGGCAAGGCGAGCGGTTCCCGTCTTGCCCGCCATCGGCTCGAGGTCGAGCGAGATGGTCCCCTCGGGAAAGATGACGACACACTCACCACGCCGGAGCGCTTCGACCGCGAGCTCGAGGGAGCCGGCCGCCGTCGGCGAGTTCCGCACCACGGGGATCTGGTGAACCTGGCGCAACATGAAGCCGAGTGGCTTCTTGTCGAAGAGCTCGGCTTTGGTCAGGAACCGGACTCGCCGGTGACGGCGATCGGCAAGGTACGCGAGCACGAGCGGGTCGAGATACGACGTGTGGTTGCTAACCAGGATCACCGGTCCGCGCGGCGGGATGAGGTGCGCGCCCTCGATCGTCCATTTGATCCCGTAGTGCAGCGGCGGCAACAACGCCGCGCGGACCAGGGAATACACGGGTTCCACGGCCGGTAGCATACGCAGCCACATGCGCTCGCACTTCACGCGCACGGTGAGCCTCCAGTGAGCGGCGTGGGCGTCGTGATCCCGGTACGAGCGTTCGCGCTAGGGAAGGTACGCCTTGCCGCGCTGCTCGACGACGACGCCCGCTCCGATCTCGCCCGACGGCTGGCCGACGGCGTGGCGGCCGCCGCCGGTGAGCTGCCGGCCGTCGTCGTGTCGAGCGCGCCCGACGTGCGCGACTGGGCGCGGGCGCGGGGCCTCGATGCCGTCGACGATCCGGGTTCACTCGACGCGGCCGCGGTGGTCGGGCGCGGATGGGTCGAAGCACGCGGCTGCGCCCGGGCCGTGATCGTGCACGCGGACCTTCCGTTGGCCCGAACGCTCACGCCGCTGGCGCGTGACCGAGCCCGGCCCGTCGTCGGCGTCGTGCCGTGCCACCGCGACGACGGCACGACCGTGCTCTCGGTACCGGTCGATGCACCGTTCCGGTTCGCCTACGGGCCGGGCTCGTTCCGCCGTCACGCGGCCGAGGCCCGGCGGCTCGGCCTCGGCTTCCGCGTGCTCCGGGACGCCGAGCTGGCGTTCGACATCGACGTCCCCGACGACCTGGACCGGCTCGGTCTCCTGTCACGCTCTCGGTGAGCGAGCCCGCACCACCGTCGAGCGATCTGCCGACGCCGGGACGCGTGCTGGCCATCGGGGCCCACTCGGACGACGTGGAGTTCGGAGCGGGCGGGACCCTGGCCAAGTGGGCGGCGGCCGGCGCCACCGTCCACCTGCTGGTGATCACGGACGGGTCGAAGGGCACCTGGGACCCGGACGCCGATTTGTCCGCCCTGGTGGCGACACGGCATCGAGAGCAGGAGGCGGCCGCCAAGGAGCTCTGTATCACCGGCATCGAGATGCTGGGCCTGCCGGACGGGGAGCTCGGGAGTGGGCTCCCGGAACGGGCGCTCGTCACGGCGGCGATCCGACGGATCCGGCCCGACGTCGTGCTTGGCCACGACCCGTGGAAGCGGTATCGGCTCCACCCCGACCACCGCCACGCCGGGTGGCTCGTCCTCGACGGCGTGGTCGCCGCCCGCGACCACCATTTCTTTCCTGACCTCGGCCTTCCCCCGCACCGCCCGCGGCTGCTGCTGCTGTTCGAGGCGGAGGAGGTCGACCACCTCGAGCGGATCGGCGACCAGCTCGACGCCAAGGTCCGGGCGCTGTTGTGCCACCGCAGCCAGTGGCGATCGACCATGGGGATCGACTCCGAGGCGCCCGACGTGGAGGCCCAGCGGGAGGCCTTCGCCACCCGTGTGCGGGCCGAGGCCGAGACGGCGGGACGGGCGGCCGGGATCGGGCCCGCCGAGGGGTTCAAGCTGATCGATAAGGTGTGACGCAAGCGGCGTCCGGTCGCGAGAAGGGGGCCCGAAGGCCCCCTACTCACCTGAGTTGAAGGTTGGCCTCGCCGGTCTTACCGACGGGCCCGCCTCTTCGCCGGACGCCGCTTTGCCGTTCCCGTCGACGCCTTGCGACGGCGACGCCTCACGGGCTTGGCCGCACCGGCAGCCTTACGACGGCGACGCCGCTTCGCCGGCTTCGCCGCAGCAGTGGCCTTACGACGACGACGCCGCTTCGCGGGCTTCGCCGCAGCAGTGGCCTTACGACGGCGACGCTTGGCCGGACGACGCTTGGCCGTCTTCTTCGCCGCAGTCGTCTTGCGCCGACGACGCCGCTTCACCGGCGCCGCAGCGGCCTTGCGCCGCCGACGTGCCGGCTTCCGTGCCGTCGACTTGCGTGCAGTCCGACGCTTGGCGGTTGTCCGCCTCTTCGCCGGCTTACGTGCTGTCTTCCTAGTTGATTTCCGTGCTGTGCGTCTTTTCGCCGGAGGCACGGTCACCACCTTTCGTTGGGATTATTGCCCGTAGATACGAGGCGACAGTTCTCGTCACTCGCACCTACTTGTTCACGGCGGACTTGAAGCTGGCACCAGCCGAGAACTTCACGCCCTTTGATGCCGCGATCTGAACCGGCTCGCCGGTGCGCGGGTTGCGCCCCGTGCGTGCCGCGCGCTGGGTACGCGACCAAGCGCCGAAACCGGGAATCGTGACTTTGTCGCCGCGCGCGACGGCACGTTCGACGACCTCGATGAGCTTGTCGACAACGGTCGCCACGTCTTTCTTATCGACGTCACCACCTGCCGCCGAGTGAACCTCATCGATAAGTTCTGACTTGTTCACGCGGACCTCCGAACTTGCGGCCAGGTATCCAAAGAAGTGGAACCTAATTCGACCGCAATTTCAAGCATTTCCGTTAATTCTGTTCGACTCGCGCGCAAAGAGCAAGCTCTCTGAGCGTCATATCAGCCTTTCGTCCGCCCTCGAACACACACCGCATCGCGGTTCGCTGCTGACAACTCGCGCACTGTGAGTTCGTGTCGATGACGCTAACTCGCGCGACGATGCGAGTGGTGGATACTCCGCTTGCCGACGGCACGTACGACGCGTTCGTCGTGTGGGCAGACGAGCACGGCGACGGCGCGATCGCGCTCGATCTGACGATCACGACCGGACCGCGGAAGGGCGACGTCGTCTCGGTGCGCGCCAGCGACGCGCCACGCGACGCGCTCGCGCTGCTGGGCATGCCGTGCACCTTGCACGTGAGCGCGGGGCAGCCCCGCATCGAATGGTAAGCAGGGCGAATACTGGGGTTGACCAGGGAAAACGCAGCGACCCGGCCGTCGGTGACCGGGTCAGTGCGTGCCTCGTTCGACTGTCACGAGCTGCAGCCCCGAGCAGATTCGAACTGCCGTTTCCGCCTTGAGAGGGCGGCGTCCTAGGCCACTAGACGACGGGGCCTTCGGCACCGGCCCGTGCACCGAGAACGGTGCGCGGGACCTGTGCGGGCTCGGGGGGGAGGACTCGAACCCCCAACGACAGGGCCAGAACCTGTTGTGTTGCCGATTACACCACCCCCGAAGGAACAGCCATGCTACCGAGTCCCGGCACGAGCCTCCCCACCCTGTTCGCGCCCCGCGCCAGACGCCCGAACCCGACGATGCGCCCGACGGCGACCCGCAGCGCCTCGCTCAGGAACCGGCGCCACTCTTCGAAGCCGGAGATGGGGCTGCTCCGCGTGGGCGACGTGACCGCATCGAGGCCGAGCTCGTTCGCGATCGACCGGATGCGGAGCGCGTGGAACGGGTCGGAGACGAGCACGACCTGCTTCTCACCTCGGTCCCGCAACACGCGGGCGGCGGCGGCGAGCGACTCCCACGACGTGCGGCTCGTCGTCTCGCGCAAGATCGCGGCGTCGGGCACGCCGTTGGTGTGGAGATAGTTCGCGCCGGACGTCGCTTCTGTGAACTGATCGCCGGTCTGCTTGCCCCCGGTGACCACGATCGTCGGGGCGACGCGCTCCTTGTAGAGGGTGGCCGCGTGGTCGAGACGCGCCCGGAACACGGCCGACGGCCGGCCGTTGAACTGCGCGGCGCCGAGCACGACGATCGCCTCCGACCGGCGGCTGTCGTCGTGACGGGCTGCCCACCACACCTGCACGAACGTGACGACGTAATACAGCAGCGCGGCGAGGACCACGACGACCCCGACCCGTCGGACGATGCGCCAGCTGATCCTCACCGACCGTACCGAAGGCGCTCGCCCGCCGCTCGCAGCCGCCGGAGTGTGCGCTCGCGGCCGAGCAGATACATCGAGTCGAACAGCGGAAGCCCGGCGGCGCGGCCCTCGACGGCCGTGTAGATCACGTGCATCACCTTGCGCGGCTTCACCTGCAGCTTCTCGAGCACGGGGCGGATGTCGAGGCTCTCGACCGTCCACTCGTCGCACGTCTCGAGGTAGTCGATGACCGCGTCGAGGATCTCGGCTGCCCGTTCCGTCTTCTCCAGGCGCGCCCACGACTCGGGATCGATGGCAAGGTCCTCGTCGTCGACGAACAGGAACTCCATCTGCTCGACCATGGCGTTGATGGTCACGGCGCGTTCCTGGGCGATGCGCAGCGCGCCCCGGAACACGTCCCGGTCGAGCCGGGCGCCGAACCGAGCCTCGGCGGTCGGGAGGGCCAGGCGCTCCAGCTCGTCCAGGTCGAGGCGCCGGATCCACTCGCCGTTCATCCAGTCGAGCTTCTGGTGGTCGAAGAAGGCGGGTGAGTGGACCACGCGGTCGAGCTCGAACTCGGCGATCAGCTCTTCGCGCTCGAGGATCTCGCGGCCGTCCTCGGGGCCCCAGCCGAGGAGCGCCAGATAGTTGAGCACTGCCTCTGGGAGGTAGCCGGCGTCGCGGAACTCCTCGAGGGCGACGGCGCCATGACGCTTCGAGAGCTTGGCGCGGTCGGCGCCGACGATCAGAGGAAGGTGCGCATAGACGGGGCGGTCGTGCGCGCCGAGCGCTTCACGCAGGGCGAGCACGCGGTGGGTCGTGTCGAGGAGGTCCTCGCCCCGGATCACGTGCGTGATCCCCATCTCGACGTCGTCGACGGCGTTGGCGAGGAAGAAGAGCGGCGTCCCGTCCGAGCGGACGATGACGAAGTCGGGGATCGTCGCCCACTCGACGCTGACCTCGCCCCGGATGAGGTCGGTGAACGTGCTCGTGCCCGTGTCGGGTGTGCGGAACCGCAGCGATCGGGGGCGACCCTCGGCGGCGAGCGCGGCTCGTTGCTCGGCGGTGAGGTCCCGGCAGTGGCCGTCGTAGCCCGGTGTGCGGCCTGCCGCTCGCGCCGCCTCGTTGCGCGCTCGCACCTCTTCCTCCGTGCAGTAGCACTCGTATGCCCAGCCCTCGGCGAGCAGCCGGTCGGCGGCGGCGTGGTAGCGGTCAAAGCGCGTGCTCTGCAGGATCGGGCCTTCGTCCCAGTCGAGGCCGAGCCAGCCGAGCGTGTCCTGGATGCCCTCGATCCATTCCGGGCGCGACCGGGCGACGTCCGTGTCCTCGATGCGGAGGATGAACACGCCGCCTTCGTGGCGTGCGAACAACCAGTTGAACAAGGCCGTACGCGCGCCGCCGACGTGCAGGGAGCCGGTTGGAGCGGGTGAGAACCGCACCCGCGGGGCGTCGGCCATCTATCTCCTTGTGTCGCCCTCGCAAGCTCGGGCTCCTGCGGCGCCGGTCGGCAAAGCCGCCGTCGCCGCGGCCCGAGTGTAGGGGCGGCGAATTGCGAACTTTCGGAGGGCTTCGGAGCGCTAGGAGCCGGCGGCGAGCTCGTCGAGGAGCTTGCGGGCGATCACGACGCGCTGGATCTGGTTCGTCCCTTCGTAGATCTGCGTGACCTTGGCGTCCGCATCAGCCGCTCAACGGGGAACTCGCGGGTGGTGCCGGCGCCACCGAGGAGCTGGACGGCGTCGGTCGTCACGCGCATGGCGGCGTCGGAAGCGAAGAGCTTCGCCATCGACGAGCCCTTGCTCACATTTGGCTCATGGGCGTCGAGGCGGGCGCACGCGGCGTAGACAAGGAGACGAGCCGCCTCGAGCTGGGTGGCCATGTCGGCGAGCATGAATTGCACGCCCTGGAAGTCGGCGATCCGCTGGGCGAACTGCCGCCGCTCGAGCACGTAGACGCCGGCCACGTCGAGCGCGCCTTGGGCGATGCCGACCGCCTGGGCGCCGACGATGGGCCGGGATGCGTCGAGAGCTTCGAGCGCGTAGTGGAACCCGCGCCCGGGCTCACCGATGAGGTTCTCGGATGGAACGGTCCGTCCTCGAACACGAGCTCCCGGTCGGAGAGCCGCGGAGTCCGATCTTGTGCTCGAGCTTGCCGACGGAGAGCCCGGGCCGGTCGTGCTCGACCGCGAACGCGCTGATGCCCCGATGCCCGGCGGCCGGGTCCGTCTTGGCGAAGACGGTGTAGAGGCGTGAGACGCCGGCGCTGGTGATCCAGGCCTTGCGGCCGCTCAATATCCATTGGTCGCCGTCGGGGACGGCCGGGTGGTCATCGCGGCGGCATCGCTGCCGGAGTTGGGCTCCGAGAGGCAGTAGCTCGCCTGCCATTCGCCCGCCGCGACCTGTGGTACGAGCCGGCGCTTGAGCTCCTCTGAGCCGTGGGCGAGGAGCGCGCTGACGCCGGTGCGGCTCACGAGCGCCGTCAGGGCCGTCGAGCCGCACGCCCGCGCCAGCTCCTCGATGACCAGGGCGGACGTCAGGACGTCGCCGGCGTGACCGCCGTATTCGGGCGGGTAGAGGGCGCCGACGAAGCCGGATTCGCGGAACGCGTCCATGCTCGCTTGCGGGTACGCCTCGTGCTCGTCCGCCTCGGCGGCGTGGGGGGCGATCTCCTTCTCGGCGAACCGCCTGAGCGCAGCCCGGAACTCCTCGTGCTCCTCCGAGAGGCCGAATTGCGCGCCACGCCTAACCTGACATGGTAGTCAGGTTTCTCCTATGCGCTCCTCAACTTCGGTATACGAAGCTGAGGGACGCACCGACGATGCTGTCGTACCCGGGTGCTTTGATGCGGCGCGTGGGAACTCGCGCATCGATCACCCGTCTCTCCGAACGGCAGCACGGCGTGTTCAGCCGTACGCAAGCCATCGAGGCCGGGATACATCACAGCGCCATCGACCGTCGTGTGAATAACGGCGAGTGGGAGCCCGTCGACTACGGGGTGTACCGCGTCGCGGGCGCACCGCCGACCTGGCGGCAGCGGCTCATGGCCGCGTGTCTCGCCGGTCCCGCGGTTGCCTCACACCGAGCGGCCGCAGCGCTGTTGGGTTTGGTCGACTGTGGGGAAGGCGTCGTCGAGGTGACTGCGTTCAGGCATCGCCGACGTTATCGACGAGCCGACGTCCTGTGGCACGAGTCGCAGCGTCTCGACGCCAGGGACGTCACCGAGATCGAGGGGATACCGGCGACGAGGCCCCTTCGAACACTCCTCGACCTTGGCGTGGTGGTCGGCGTCGACCGCCTCGAAGAGCTTCTCGACGACGGGCTTCGACGGGGGTGGTTCTCGACGACCGCCGCGTGGCGTCGGTGGGAAGAACTCGGCGGGATTCTCCGCCCTGGTGGTCGGGTCGTTCGTGCGGTGCTCGATCGCAAGGCCGCCGGTCAACGACCAGTGGGCAGCATCCTCGAGACCAGGTTCCGCCAGCTGCTGCGTCGCGCCGGTCTGCCCGAGCCGGTCGCCCAGTACGAGGTGTTCAACGGCAACGAGTTCGTGGCCCGCGTCGACTTCGCCTACCCGGAATTCGGGGTGGTCATCGAGTTGGACGGCGAGGAGCGCCATGCCGGCCGTTCGCCGCGAAAGCACGATGCTCGCAGGGACCGTCGCCTCGTCGCCCTGGGACTCCGTCCGTTGCGATTCCATTGGGACGACGTGCGCACCAGTCCGGACGGCGTCGCCCGTGATATCCGGGACGTGATCCGCTGTCCTGCATGATGCGCTCCTGAACTTCGCCTAGCGAAGTTCAGGAGCGCATCGTCACTCCACCGGACCCCGACCGACCGAGCGCAGAGACTGGCGCGCCTCGTCGAGGTGGGCTGGGAGGGCGGAGGGGACGAGGCGGAGGATGTCGACCGGGATGGCGTCGACCAGCGCGCGGCGCTCGTAGTAGTTGTGCTCGGCGCCGTGCACGGCGCGTTTGCGCCAGGCGACGAAGTCGGGGTCGGCGCCGTTGTACCCCATGCTCTGCATGCCGAACTCGACGTCGGTGATCACCGGCGCCCGGCCGAAGATCGCGGCGCGCCGCATGGCGATCTCAGCCACGACGGCGACGGCATCGTCGAGATCCTCGTGCGGCGCCAGCTCGAACCGGTCGCGCACCCGATTCGCCAGGGTCAGCGCGTACCCGATGTTCGGGCCCGGCGAGCCGAGCAGCTTCCCCGAGGGCCACCCCGCAGGGATGTCACCGGGGCGGTTGGCGAACCATCGCCGCGGCGCCGGCATCTTCACACCCGGCGGGAGATTGGGCTCCTGGCGCGGCTCCTCTTCCAGCCGCTCGGGGACGAAGGGATCGGTCGGCATGTGCGGTCTTTACTTGCGCAGCTCGGCGCGCAGCAAGCCGTAGACGAGGGAGTCCTCGAGCGCCTGCCACGACGCCTCGATGATGTTCTCGCCCACGCCGATGGTCGTCCACGTCGCGTCGCCATCCGTGGAGTCGATGAGCACCCGCGTGACGGCGCCCGTGCCCTTGTGGCTGTCGAGGATCCGCACCTTGTAGTCAGTGAGATGAACGTGATCCAGCGCCTCGTAACGGCCGTTGAGTGCCTTCCGAAGCGCCTTGTCGAGGGCGTTCACCGGCCCGTTCCCACGAGCGGTCTCGTCAAAGGATTGTCTGCCCGCTTCGCCGACGACGATCGCTCGCGTCGAGACGTCGTCGGACTGTTGTTCAGCGATGACCTCCCACGAGCCGACGTGGAACCACTCCTGTTGCCACCCGGACATCCTTCGCATGAGCAATTCGAGCGATGCGTCGGCTGCCTCGAAGTGGTAGCCCTCGTGTTCGAGCTCCTTCACCCGTTGGGCGACCTCGCCCAGTGTGGGCTGATCGAGGTCGATCCCGAATTCCTTCGCTTTGAGTCCGATGGTGCTTCCGCCGGCGAGCTCCGAGACCAGCACGCGGGTGTGATTGCCGATGGCCCCCGGAGAGACGTGCTCATAAGCGTCCGGTCGCTTTCGAAGCGCGCTCGTATGGAGCCCGGCCTTGTGCGCGAAAGCCGACTCGCCGACGTAAGCGGCCTGCGGGTTCAGCGCCATGTTCACGAGCTCCGCCACGTGGTGGGCCACGGGGGTGAGCCGCTCGAGACGGTCGGGCGGGATCGTCTCGATGCCCATCTTCAGCGTGAGGTTCGGGATGATCGCGGTGAGGTTGCAGTTCCCGGTGCGTTCGCCGTAGCCGTTGATTGTCCCCTGGACCTGCGTGGCGCCACCCCGGACTCCCGCGAGGGCGTTGGCGACGCCGGTGCCGGCATCGTCGTGCAGGTGGACGGCGACGGCAACGTCGCCGCCGAAGTACTGGACGACCTCGCGCACGACCCGCTCGATGTCGTGCGGGAGCGTCCCACCGTTGGTGTCGCACAACACGAGATGTGACGCGCCGGCCTGTGCCGCCCCCTCGAGCACCCGCAACGCGAACTCGGGGTTGCCGCGGTAGCCGTCGAAGAAGTGCTCGGCGTCAAAGAGCACCTGGCGGCCGTGGTCGCGGAGGAACTCGACCGAGTCGGCGACCATCGCCGCGCCCTCGTCGAGCGTGGTCTGGAGCGCCTCAGTGACGTGGTAGTCCCAGGACTTGCCGACGATGCACACGGCCTCGGTGCCGGCCTCGAGGAGTTGGCGCAGCGTGTCGTCCGAGTCGACCTTGCCCTTGACGCGGCGGGTCGAGCCGAACGCGACGACCTTGCTCCTCTCGAGCTTCAGCTCGCGCGGGATGCGGCGGAACGCCTCATCGTCCTTGGGATTGGCGCCCGGCCAGCCTGCCTCGATGTAGTGGACACCCAGCATGTCGAGCTGCTCGGCGATGCGGAGCTTGTCGTCGACGGTGAGCGAGATGCCCTCGAGCTGCGCGCCGTCCCGCAGCGTCGTGTCGTAGATCTCGACGCTCGTCGGTATTTCACTCGCGGACATAGTCCAACCATTCCTTGTATTGCGGCACCTCGCCGTGGACGGTGGCGAAGTACGTCTCCTGGATCTTGCGGGTGACCTCGCCGGGCTCGCCGATCTCACGGTCGTCGACCGAGCGCATCGGGACGATCTCGGCCGCCGTGCCGGTGAGGAAGGCCTCGTCGGCGCAGTAGAGATCGGTGCGGAGCAGGTTCTCCTCGCGCACCTCGTAGCCCAAGTCGCGGGCGATCGTCATCACCGAGTCGCGCGTGATGCCCTCGAGCGCGCCGGACGACAGCGGCGGCGTGATGAGCACGCCGTCGCTGACCACGAAAACGTTCTCGCCCGTGCACTCGGCGACGAAGCCGTGCGTGTTGAGCAGGATCGCCTCGTCGTAGCCCGACTTGAGCGCTTCGACCTTCGCCAGGCTCGAGTTGATGTAGATGCCGGTGCCCTTGGCGGCCACGGGGTTGACGTTCGGGTCCATGCGACGCCACGACGACACCTTCATGCGCACGCCGTGCTTGATCCCCTCGTCACCGAGGTATGTGCCCCACGGCCACACCGCGATCGACACGTTGACAGGGCACGGAAGCGGGTTGAGGCCCATCTCGCCGTACCCGAGGTAGGCGATCGGCCGGATGTAGCACGACTCGACGTCGTTGACCCGGATCGTCTCCTTTGTCGCCTCGACGAGCTCGTCGATGGAGTACGGCAGGTCCATGAGGAAGAGGTGCGCCGACTGGCCGAGCCGCCGCATGTGATCGGTGAGCCGGAACACGGCCGGTCCGTTCGCGGTCGGGTAGGCGCGGATGCCTTCGAACACGCCCGACCCGTAGTGCAGCGAGTGGGTGAGGACGTGGATGTTGGCGTCGTCCCAGTCGACGAGCTTGCCGTCCATCCAGATCTTCGCCGTCTTCTCGATGGGCATCCGTTACACCCTTTCTGCGATCGCGTCGCCGATCCCCGACGTGGTCCCGGCCACGTCGTCGGAGGCGGACACAGCCTTCTCGACCCGGGCGGCCGCCTCGGTCTCTCCCAGGAAGTCCAGCAGCATGGCTACGGAGATGATCGCAGCCCGGGGATCGGCCTGCCCGGTTTCTGCGATGTCGGGCGCAGATCCGTGTACGGGCTCGAACAGCGACGGCCCGGTCCGGGCGGGATTGAGGTTGGCGGAGGCGGCCCGGCCGATGCCGCCCGAGACGGCACCGGCGAGGTCGGTGAGGATGTCGCCGAAGAGGTTGTCGGTGACGATCACGTCGTAGCGGCCGGGATCTTGGACGAGATGGATGCAGGCGGCGTCGACGTGGTGGTAGCCGGTCTGCACGTCGGTGTATTCGCTCGCGACCGCGTCGAACGTGCGCTGCCAGAGGTCGCCGGCGAACGTCAGGACGTTCGTCTTGTGGACGAGGGTCACGTGGTGACGTGCGCGTGACCGTGCGAGGTCGAACGCGAACCGCACGCAGCGCTCGACGCCGAGGCGGGTGTTCGCCGAGCCCTGCGTGGCGACCTCGTGCGGCGTGCCCTTGCGCAGGAACCCACCCTCGCCGGCGTAGACGCCTTCGGTGTTCTCGCGCACGACCACACAGTCGACTCCACCGTTGAGCGCGCTGGGCCCGGCCTTGAACGGCCGCAGGTTGACGTACAGATCGAGCTCGAAGCGCAGCCGGAGCAACAGGCCCCGTTCGAGGACGCCGGGCGGGACGTCGGGCGTTCCCACCGCGCCGAGCAGCACCGCGTCGAGCCCGCCGATCTCGGCGAGCTCGGCGTCGGGCAGCACCTCGCCCGTGCGCAGGTAGCGGGCGCCCCCGAGGTCGAACGGGACGGCGTCGTAGGCGACGCCGGTCGCGTCGACGACCTTCAGCGCCTCGGCCACGACCTCGGGGCCGATGCCGTCACCGCCGATAATCCCGATCCGGTGGGTCACGGTGATTTCTGGTCCCTTCCTGACAACGAAAAACCGCCCACCGAAGTGGACGGTCGAGGGCGAACGCCGGGGTCGGCGTCCGCTAGCGAATGACGATGACGATGGAGCTCTTCATCGGCGGTCAGCGTAGTCGAACCACCGACGCCCCTCGCCCGTATACATCCCGTAGCGTGACCCAGACCGCCCGGGAGGTGGCGTCCATGCGACGGCTCACCAAGATCCTCATTGCGATCGGCGCCACGGTGGTCCTTCTCGTAGCCCTCGCGTTCGCGGGCTGGTACTTCTTCCTGAAGAGCGACCCCGAGCCTCGGGTGTCCATCAAGAAGACGCCCGTCTCGGAGGGCGGGGCCCTCGACGGCACCTATCGGGTCAGCCCGGGTGACCCGAACAGCATCGTCGGGTACCGGGTGCAGGAGCAGCTCGTGGGCGGGGCGATCGAACAGACGACCACTGGGCGCACCAGCGATATCACCGGCTCCTTCAGCATCACCGGCATGACCGTGCACGACGTCAGTGTGACGGCCGATCTTCGGACCCTCACCTCGGACCGCAGCCAACGCGACAACGCCATCAAGGATCGCGGCCTCGAGTCGAACCGTTACCCCGAGGCGAAGTTCGCGCTCGCCCAGCCGATCGCGTTCGAGTCCGTGCCCAAGGCGGGCGAAACCGTGAATGCGACTGCCATGGGCGACTTCACGTTGCACGCCGTGACGCGCCAGGTCTCGATCCCGGTTCAGGGCCGCTGGGACGGGCGCGACATCCAGGTCATCGGCAACCTCCACGTCGTCTTCGCCGACTACGGGATCACGGCGCCCACTTCGCCAGTGGTAGCGAACATCAAGGACGAAGGCGAGATGGAGTTCCAGATCTTCTTCCGCAAGGTCTAAGGCCGACGAGGCGCCGCGGCCGCGGCGATAGCATTTCTCCCTCATGGACGAGGTACATCTCTCTCCCGAAGCGCGCCAGCGGCTCGAAGAGGAGCTCGACTGGCGCTCCGGCGTGCACCGCAAGGAGATCTCCGCCTGGCTCGAGCGCGCTCGCGAGCACGGCGACATCCGCGAGAACGCCGACTACGACGCGGCCAAGAACGACCAGGGGCACAACGAAGCTCGCATCCGGCAGATCAAGGACATGCTGCGCCGGGCGGTGCAAGTCGAAGGCCCGCGCGGCGACGTCGTCGCGCCGGGCACCGTGGTCGAGGTCCGCATGGAAGGCGACGACGCGACGACGTCCTATCTGGTCGGCTCGATCGAGGAGCGCCACGACACCTACGAGGTGCTCTCGACCGGTTCTCCGCTGGGACAGGCACTCCTCGGCCATTCCCCGGGCGAGGTGATCACCTATGAGGCACCCCGACGGACGTTCCAGGTCGAGGTCGTGAGCGTGCGGCCGGCCGGATGAGCACCGTGATGGAACGCAGGTTCCGGAGCGCCGCGGTTGCCGCCGTCGTGGGCTTGGGCGGCGTCGTCAGCGTGGGTGGTGCTGACGCGCTCGGCCAACAAGCGCAGCCGAACGCGTGCGAGCTGTTCTCCCGGAAGGACGCCAAGAAGATTCTCGGGAAGTCCGTCCGGCGCGAGACCAACATCACCGGCACGGAGGCATCCACCTGCGGGTACGTCGCCGAGAAGGACCCCAAGCGCGTCGTCAGTTTCTCCGTCGGCGAGCTCCCATCAGACGACGAAGCCTCGAAGGCGTACATGCGAGCCCGCGCCAACGCGAAGTTCGACGGGCTGAAGGTCGAGAACGTGCGCAGGCTGGGTGACCGAGCCCACTGGCTTCCGAAGACGAACAATTTCGAGCGGACCATGCTCGACGAGAAGGTTTCGTTCGGCGAGCTCACGGTGCTCCAGGGCCGCCGCGTCTACACGGTGTTCCTGGCGCCTGCGTCCAAGGACAAGGCACGCGACGCGATCAACCTCGTCATCGCTGATTGATTGTCGCCGTCGCAAGCTCCGGCTTTGCGATGACGGTCGGCAAAGCCGCCGTCATCGCGGATTGATTGTCGCCGTCGCAAGCTCCGGCTTTGTGATGACGGTCGGCAAACCCGCCGTCATCGCGGATTGATTGATGTCGAGCCGTAGCCACCACCGCCGGGGGTGAGGAGGCGCACGACATCACCGGCCGCCAGCTGCACCGTGCACTTGTCGGGTAGCCGCCGCGCCTGTGACTCGTCGCCGTCGGGAAGCAGCCAGTTCTCCCCCGGCGCGCCGGGCTCGCCGCCCGCGAGACCCCACGGCCGGCTCACGCGCCGCTCGGTGACGAGCGAGAGCGTGGCCGCCTCGAGCAATTCGAGCTCCCGCCCGATGCCGTCGCCGCCGGCAGACGCCCCGGCGCCGCCGCTACCGTCGCGCAGCCGGTACCGGCGAACCCGAATCGGCAACGCCCGTTCGAGCGCCTCGACCGGTGTGTCGCGTGTGTTGGTCATGGCCGTGTGGACGCCGCTCATGCCCGGTTTGCCGGGGCGACCTCCCTGCCCTCCGCCGACGGTCTCGTAGTAGACCCAGCCGTCGCCCCCGACGAGCACGTTGTTCATCGTCCCCTGCCCGGCAGCGCCGAGCCGGCCGGGCGCAGCCGACGCCAGCGCGCCGAGGCACACGTCGGCGACGCGCTGGCTGACCTCGACGTTGCCCGCACCGACGGCAACCGGCGGCGTTGCGGCGACCACGGTGCCTGCTGGTGCGATGACGGTGACGGGTCGCATCGTCCCGCCGTTGGCAGGGATCGTGGGGTCGGTGACCGATCGCAACGCGAACGCCACCGCGCTCACGGTCACTGCCTCGACGGCGTTGACGTTGCCGGGGCGCTGCGCGTCCGTACCGGTGAAGTCGAACGTCGCGTGCTCCCCGTCGATCGCGAGGGTCACGACCACCCGCGCCGGCGACTGCTGCTCGGGACGGGGGCCGGCGGAGTCGAGCACGTCCTCGAACCGGAATCGCCCGTCAGGAAGCTCCGAGAGCGCGGCGCGCATCCGGCGTTCGCCGTAATCGACGACCTCGGCGAGCGCCGCCACCGACTCGTGCTCGGTCACGAGCTCAGCGAGGCGCGCCAGGCCGAGCTGGTTGGCGCCGCGCTGGGCGTCCAGGTCACCGCGTCGCTCGTCCGGTGTGCGCGAGCTGGTCACGATGACGGCTTCGACGTCCTGCGTCAGCAGCACGGGCGGGACGCGCAGGCCCTCCTGCTGGATGTCGACCGCCTCGGGCGGCATGGAGCCCGGCGCCATCCCGCCGAGATCGGCGTGGTGGGCGCGGTTGGCGACCCAGCCGACGAGGTCACGACCGGCGAAGCACGGGGCGACCAGCGTGACGTCGTTGAGGTGCGTGCCGCCCGCGAACGGGTCGTTGAGAACCACCTGGTCGCCGGGTCGAAGGCGCTCGCCGCACGCATCGATGGCCGCGCGAACCGAAGCCGGCATCGACCCGAGATGCACGGGGATGTGCTCGGCCTGCACGAGCAGCTCGCCGGCCGCCGTGAACAGCGCCGCCGAGCAGTCGGCGCGCTCTTTGATGTTGGGGCTGTACGCGGCGCGGCGCAGCACCGCGCCCATCTCGTCGGCGATGCCGGTGAGCCGCGCGATCAGCACCTGGAGCGATGCCGGGTCGAGCATCATTGCCGAAGCACCCACGCGCCGAGTGGACCCGGGTCGGCGCGCCAGCCGTCGGGTAGCCAGACCGTGCAGTCGGGCTCGGCCACGACCTCGGGCCCGCGCAGGGACGGCCGCTCGATCGGCGGCAGCTCGTCCGGCGTGAGTGGCGCCGGCCGTCGCGCCC
Source organism: Actinomycetota bacterium (assembly GCA_046724655.1). Taxonomy (GTDB): domain Bacteria; phylum Actinomycetota; class Acidimicrobiia; order IMCC26256; family JACDBD01; genus JALZAA01. The sequence goes on along the minus strand of JBKOWY010000018.1, from coordinate 26,237 downwards.
GCACGCGCAGCGCAACGATCTCGACCGGCGCGCCGGGCCGGGCGAAGCCGTTGCGGCGTTCGTGTTCGACGGGAAACGCAGCCGGGCCCGTCACCGTGAGCTCGTGGCTCTGCCCCGCGTACCGGCAGTCCACCAGGCGTTCCACTTCCACGTCACCCGGGTCATCGCCGTGCAGCACGAGCGCGGCCGCCTCCTCGGCCAGCGCGTCGAGCGAGCGATCGATGCCGCCGTGCTCCAGTGGCTCCGGCCACGACCGCACGAGCTCGCGCTCCCGGGGCGAGCACACGAGGCCCACGGCCGAGAGCACACCGGCGCGCGGCGGGATGATGACGGCGCGCATGCCGAGCGCGCCGGCGATCGCGCAGGCGTGAAGCGGACCGGCGCCGCCGAACGCCACCAAGGCGAGGTCGCGCGCGTCGACACCGCGCTCGACGGTCACGACGCGCACGGCACGTTCCATTGCGGCGTCGACGACGGTGGCGACACCGTCCGCCTCGACCCGCGCACGTTCGAGCGCACGCTGCGCGGCCTGCTCGTCGAGGCGGCCCAGTCCCGCGAAGGTGGCGCCGGCCGGGATGCGGCCGAGCACGAGGTCCGCGTCGGTCACCGTCGCCTGTTCGCCGCCGCGCCCGTAACACGCCGGTCCCGGCACCGCGCCGGCGCTCTCGGGACCGACCACGAGCGCGCCGCCGGCGTCGAGGCGCGCCACCGATCCGCCGCCGGCGCCGATCGTGTGGATGTCGAGGGCCGGGAGCCGGATCGGGTACCCGGCGACCGTCCTCGCCGGCGCGGGCTCGGGCACGCCGCCGCGCACGAGACACACGTCGGTGCTCGTCCCACCCATGTCGAACGACACCGCGTCGGGATACCCGCACGCCGCCGCGATCGCGGCGGCGGCGCGGACGCCACCGGCAGGCCCCGAGAGCAGTAGCGCGGCGGGACGTTCCGCAGCCTCGGCAACCGGCACGAGCCCGCCCGCCGATGTCATCACCAGCACCTCGCGGGCAATGCCGTCGATGCCGCGGAGGTAGTCGCGGCACACCGGGCGCAGAAGCGCGTTCGCGACCGTCGTCACGATCCGCTCGTACTCCCGGAACTCGGGGGACACCTCGTGCGAGCACGTCACGTCGAGGCCGCGCGCGACGACCTCCTTGGCGACCTGCTGCTCGTGGCCGGCGTCGAGGTCGGCGTGCAGTAAACACACCGCCACCGCGTCGACGTCCGCCGGCAGCTCGGGCATACGCGACGCGTCGAACCGCTCGATCACGCGACCTCGTCCGTCCAGCCGTCCCTCGACCTCGAGGCGCAGGTCACGGGGAACGAGCGGTGGCGGCCGGTCGGCCATCGGGTCGTACAGCGACGGCCGAGCCTGGCGGGCGATCTCGATGACGTCCGCGAATCCCTTCGTGGTCACGAGCGCAACACGCGCTCCGCTCCCTTGGAGCAGGGCGTTCGTGGCGACGGTGGTGCCGTGCGCGAGCAGCTCGGCGTCGCGCCCGGCGCCGGCACCGTCAAGGGCGGCCCGCAGCGCCTGCGTCGGGTCGTCCGGCGTGGAGGGGACCTTGACGACCCGCCCGTCGTCAGCGACCAGGTCGGTGAACGTTCCGCCGGTGTCGACGCCCAACCGCATGCGGCGACCAGCGTCGCGCGCCCGGGTCCATCAGCGGCGGCGCAGCAGCCGGCCGCGGCGGCCGGAGCGGACTCCACCGGTGACCGCGCTCAGCACAGCTTGCTTCGCGGCCTCGGTGAGCTTTCGGCCGTTGCGGTCGGTGAGCTCGAAGCGGTCGACGGCGACGCCTTCGACGGTCTCCACCCGCGCCGAGTGCACGTCGACGTTCGCGCTTGCGAACCCGACCGTCATCGCGTGCAGCAGGCCGGGGCGGTCCGCCGCGCGCACCTCGCCCAGCGTGTACCAGGGCGAGCCATCGTCGTCGAAGGTGACCTGGGCATCGGGAATGGGCGGAGCCTCGAGGGCCCGGCTGAATGCCTCCGTGATCGCCGCGGTTAGCGCGTCGGCGTCAGGTAGTGGCCCGGCGGTGGGCACGACGCGAAACGACTCCAGCGCGGCGCCGTCGTCCCAAGTGGCCACGACCGCGCTCTCGACACTGAGCCCTGACTCGGCGAGGGCTCCGGACACGGTCGCAAGCAGCGCCGGTCGATCACGGGACGCGACCTCGATCCTCCAATGTCCTTGGTCGAGCGGCGCAACCGCGACGCGCGCGCTATTGCGCAGCAAGAGCGGCTCGAGGAGCGCGGCCTGCCGCGCGACGTCGGGAGCTTCCTGAGCCAACAGGTACGTGCGCGGGGCGGCCGCGATGCGTTCCGCTACGGCGCGATTGCTGTCGGCCATGCGCAACGCTTCGGCGCGCCGCCGTTCGACGAGATTGCGGGCGTCGAGCCCCGTGAGATCGGGCTGCTCGAGCACGGCCAGCACGACATCGTGCAGCTCGTCGAGACGGGTGCGGTCCCACGGCTCGAGGCCACCAAGGGCGAGCGTGAGGACATACAGGGCGCGGGCGCGCTCGGGACGGTCGATGTGGGTGGCGAGTGCGAACACGCGCTCCTCGTCGAAGCCGTCCACGCGTTGGGCGGCAGCCCGTAACAGGCTCGAGTCGCCGACGAGGAGCGCGATCTCCTGCTCGGCCGTCGCGCCCAGGTCGAGGCGCCGCGCCAGCCGACGAGCGAGATCAACGGGGGACGCGTCCTCGCCGGCGGTGTCGAGAATCAAGGCCGCGAGCAGCAACCACTCGGGATGCTCGAGACGCGCGTACTCGGCGGCAGCGCGCTCATCGGTCTCGACGAGCTCCCGGATCGCCTCGACGAGCGAGAACCGCAGCACATGCGACGGGTCCACGACGAACGGATCGGCTCGGCGACGGCGCACGGCTTCCGCAAGTTCGGGTAGGGCGCGCTCGAGCACCCCCGTCGTCTCCAGGAACCGCCACGTCCGCGCGTCACCCGTGCGGAGGATCTCGAACAGCCGGCGTGATGCATCACGTTCCCACCGCATTGGAGTGTCACCGAGATCGCCGAGGTAATCGAGAAGCGCCTGGCCGGGACGAACACCGCCCCGGCTGATCGCCTGCGCCGCTTCGAGCGCGAGCGACAAGGCAAGACCCTCGGGCGGCGCGCCGGCGACATCGACGACACCGTCATGCGTCACCAGCCAGCGCCCGTGGGGCGGCGCCGCGCTCGGATGCCGCCGCGCCGCCCGTCCGGCCCGCAGTTGCTCGAGCCGCCAGCGCAGCAGTGGCGGCGCGAGCAGCGTGGTGGCCAGCACGACCAGCAGCAGAGCGGCGTACTGGTCTTGGTCGAGGATCGCCTCGCGCAGCCCGATCGTCGCGAAGATCAGCCCCACCTCGCCCCGCGGGAGCATGCCCAAGCCGATGAGGCGCTTGTCGCCCGGCGACCCGGCGGCGCCGATGGCGGCGACGAGCTTTCCGGCGACCGCGACCGCGAGCAGGGCGGCGCCGATACCCAGGACCGTCGGGTCGAAGAAGGCCTCGACCTTGGCGTCGATACCGATCTGGAGGAAGAACACCGGGATGAAGAGGTGACCGACGGGCGCGAGCTCGCGGGTGATGCGGTCAGAGACCGCACTGCGTGACAGCGAGAGCCCGGCCACGAATGCGCCGACGATGGGCGCCAGCTGCGCAGCATCGGCAAGCTCGGCGAACGCGAGCGTGAATGCAAGTGCGAGCGCGACCACGGTCCCCGTGGAGCGCGCGTACCGGTGCAGGAACTGGAACAGCGGCGGCGCAGCGCGGGCGCCCACGGCAGTGGTAGCGACGAGGAAGGCAGCGGCGATCGCGACGATGCCGAGCACGCTCAGCAGCGACACGCTGCCCTCGGACACGATCCGTACGACGACCGTGAGGATCACGAGGCCGAGGACGTCGTCGGCGACCGCCGCGCCGAGCACGGTCCTCGCCTCGACACTGGCGAGCGCGCGCAAGTCGCTGAACACTCGCGCCGTGATCCCCACGCTCGTGGCGGCGAGCGCGGCACCGAGAAACAGCGCCGTCTTCGCGTCGTAGCCGAATATCTCGGACACGCCGAACCCGGCCGCCATCGGCACGGCGACGCCCACCACCGCGACCATCACCGACGCGCGCCCGACCGCTCCGAGTTCGGCCAGGTCCATCTCCATGCCGACTTGCAGCAGCAAGAGGATGACGCCGATCTCGCCGAGGACGCGCAACGTCTGCTCAGTGCCGACGAGGTCGAGCGCCGACGGACCGATCGCCACGCCGGCGAGGATCTCGGCGACGACGGGCGGGAAGCCGACGCGCTCGGCCACCTCCGCCGCCACCTTGGCCGCGACGAGGACGATCAGGATGTCGAGGAGAACGCTCGTGACCGACATGGGGCGCGTCGGTTACCGGACGTCGGCCGTCGGCTGCGCCGCCTGCATCAGATACCCGCGGGAGCGGACGGTGCGGATCTCGAGCCCGAGCGGCGCAATGCGGCGTCGCAGGCGCAGCACGTGCACGTCGAGGGCGTTGCGGGTCGGGACGCCGTCCGGCCATGCCCGTCGGGCCAACGTGTCTCGGCCCACGACGGCGCCGAAGCGATCGACCAGCGTGACCGCGAGCGCCGCTTCCACCGGTGACAACGCGACCCAGCGCTGTCGGTGACGCAGCAACCCGTCGTCGTCGACCCGCGGCGCAGGATGGTCGGTCTCGGCGCGTGACGACAAGATCGCGACCCGGGCTCGCACGTCGCGGTCGTCGGCGGGCAGCCGGATCCAATCCTCGAGGCAGTCCGCCCGCTCGGGTGGCGCCGATTCACCGTTCAGGAGCAACAACCGCGGCGCACCGGTCGCTCGGAGCTCCCGGAGCCGGGCGTCCTCCTCGGGCCACCGGACCAGGACAACGTCCATGCGGGGACCGTAAGGGGGCTGTGTTTCGCGACTGTTTCGCCGTGGTGAACGGTGTTTGTTGGCCGACGTCGGCCAATACGCTGTTCGAGATGGGTCAGGCGCTGTCCGAGAAGGTGTGGGAGCGGCACGTCGTGCACCGGGCCGAAGGCGAGCCCGACCTGCTCTACGTGGACCTCCATCTCGTGCACGAGGTGACGTCCCCGCAGGCCTTCGACGGGCTGCGCCTGCACGGTCGCACGGTGCGCCGGCCCGACCTGACCGTGTCGACGATCGACCACAACAACCCGACCACCAGCCGCGCCCGCCCGGTCGAGGACCCGATCTCGGCCAAGCAGATGGAGGTCCTGGCCCGCAACTGCGAGCAGTTCGGCATCCAGATGTACGGGATGGGTGACCCCGGCCGCGGCATCGTGCACGTGATCGGCCCCGAGCAGGGCCTCACCCAGCCCGGGCTGATGATCGTCTGCGGCGACAGCCACACATCCACCCACGGGGCGTTCGGCGCGCTCGCGGTCGGGATCGGCACGAGCGAGGTCGAGCACGTGCTGGCGACGCAGACGTTCCCGCAGGCGAAGCCGGGCACGATGGCAGTCACGGTCGACGGCGCGCTCCCGGCCGGCGTGACGCCGAAGGACATCGTCCTGTCGATCATCGCCCGCATCGGGACCGGTGGCGGCATCGGTTCGATCATCGAGTACCGGGGCTCGGCCATCCGCTCGCTGTCGATGGAGGGGCGGATGACGGTTTGCAACATGTCGATCGAGGCGGGAGCGCGCGCGGGCATGGTCGCGCCCGACGACACGACGTTCGCCTACCTCGAGGGCCGTCGTTTCGCGCCGACGGGCAAGGACTGGGAGCGTGCCGTCGACAACTGGCGCGCGCTCCCGACCGATGCCGACGCCACCTTCGACAAGGAGGTCGTCCTCGACGCGGCCGAGATCCGACCGTCCGTCAGCTGGGGCACGAACCCGAGCCAAACGGTGACGATCGACGACGTCGTCCCCGACCCCGACTCGTTCGCGGAAGCGGCCCAGCGCGAGTCCGCGCGTCGTGCGCTCGGCTACATGGGCCTGAAGGCGGGGACGCCTTTGCGCGACATCGAGGTCGACACGGTGTTCATCGGGTCGTGCACGAACTCGCGCGTCGAAGACCTGCGGGCTGCGGCGGACGTCGTGCGTGGCCGGCGGGTGCGCGACGGGCTGCGGGCGCTGGTCGTGCCGGGGTCCATGGCGGTCAAGTCGGCGGCCGAAGCCGAGGGCCTGGACCGGGTGTTCGTCGAGGCCGGATTCGACTGGCGCGACGAAGCGGGCTGCTCGATGTGCCTGGCCATGAACCCCGACAAGCTGTCGCCCGGCGAGCGGTGCGCTTCGACGTCCAACCGCAACTTCGAAGGACGTCAGGGCAAGGGCGGCCGGACGCACCTCGTCTCCCCGGCCGTGGCCGCGGCCACCGCCGTCGCGGGCCGCTTCACGACCCCCGAGGACCTGGGCTGATGCAGGCGGTGCAGGAGATCGTCGCCCGCGCCGTCCCGCTCCCACGCAGCGACGTCGACACCGACCAGATCATCCCGAGCGATTGGCTCAAGCGGGTCGAGCGCACCGGCTTCGGTGACGGGCTCTTCGCCGAGTGGCGCGAGCGGTCGGACTTCGTCCTCAACCAGGACCGGTACCGCGACGCGCAGATCCTCGTCGCGGGCGCCAACTTCGGTACGGGCTCGTCACGGGAGCACGCGGTGTGGGCGCTCGAGGACTACGGCTTCCGCGCCGTGATCTCTCCTCGCTTCGCCGACATCTTCCGCAACAACTGCTTCAAGATCGGCCTCGTGCCCGTCGAGCTGCCGCAGGACGTCGTGACGCGCATCATGCAGGCGGTCGAGGACGATCCCACGGTCGAGATCGTCATCGACGTCGTCGACCGTCGCGTTGCGGTGCCCGCCATCGACCTCGACGAGCCGTTCGAGCTCGACGATCACACGCAGCACCGGCTCGTGCACGGGCTCGACGACATCGGGAGCACGTTGCAGCACGAGGAGGAGATCGCGACGCACGAGGCGCGGCGCCCGTCGTGGGCGCCACGGTTGGCGCCCGACGGCTGACGCTTCTATTTGCGGCCGAAATGCTCGACGATGGCGCTGAAGGTCAGGAAGGTGATGCCCTGCGGCTTGTTGCAGTCAGCGAAGTGCGGGACGTTGTCGGTGGTAAAGGCTTGCGGCTGGTCGGCCCCGACGATGTTGCCGTCCTTGTCGTAGAGGAACTCGCGGACGACACCCGCGACGCCGCGGCCCAAAAGCGCACCGCGCCCGGTCGGCCCTTGACCGTGCCCTCGAGCTCCTGCGCGAGGCACGTCGCGCCGGTCTTCATCACGCCCTCCAAGGTGAGCTTGCCCGTGCAGGACTCGCCTCCGGCGAGATCGCCCTTCACCCTGCGAAGCACCGACCTTGTCGAATGACTACGAGCTTGCCGGGTCCCTGATCGGGCTTCCCCTCACGAGCGCCGCCAGCTCGTCACGCCGCCGGTTTCGTGCCGGCCCGAACCGAGTAGGAAGGCCTCCAGGGAAGCGATGCGCGAGTCATAGGACCGAAAGGTGGAACGATGGGCCGTGGAGCGGTGGTTACCGGGGGTACTGGAGCGTTGGGGACGGCCGTGACGCGCCGGCTGCTCGACGACGGTCACCGAGTCACGGTGACGTGCCGGAACGAGGCAGAGACGGAAGCACTCCGAGCAGCTCTTGGCGACCTGACCCGGAACCTCACGGTCGTAGAGGCCGACGTCACCGATCCCGACTCTGTCGATCATGCGATGGCGGTAGCGAGGCGGGAGCTCGGGTCGATCGGGGTGCTCGTGCACCTGGTCGGTGGTTGGCACGGCGGTGAGCTCGTACACGAGCAGTCACTGGAGACGTGGAGGCGCGTGGTCGACCTCAACTTGACCTCGGCATTCCTGTGCTGTCGGGCCGTGCTACCCGAGATGCTCGAGGAAGGTTGGGGTCGCCTCGTGTTGGTGTCGAGCCGAACCGCGAAGGAAGGGCGCAACGGTCAGTCGGCCTATGCCGTCGCGAAGGAGGGCGTGGCGACGCTGGCTGAAGTCATCGCGGACGAGTGCTGCGGGACGGGTGTCACCGCCAACACGATTGCGCCGTCCGTGCTGGACACCCCGGCAAACCGTCGCGCCATGCCGTCAGCCGACTTCACTCGATGGGTGGCTCCGGACGTGGCGGCGGCGATGGTTGCCTTCCTGATCACTGAGGAGGCGACCACGCTGCGTGGGGCCTGGTTGCCGGTATACGGGGCCGTTTGACGCACATAGGTCAACAGGGTGACCCAGGTCACCTGGGGACCGTGATGCACCGCACTGTCGCGACATGCCCTTCGGCGCACAGTGGACCGTGGAGAAACCGTCAAGTGGCAGGAGGTTCGCACCATGGTCGCATCGCTCTGCGCCGCCAGTGTCTGTCTGGTGATGCTCGTTTCCGTGCAAACAGTTCTGAGGTTCGACCTGTGTGCCGAGCTCGGGACGGTCGGCGGGTATGTCGGCAAAGCGGTCTGCTACGCGCTCATCCCGGTCTTCATCGCGGGATTCGCGGTCGAAACCGCTCGGCTACTCGCCGCTTGAACCCTCCTGCGGTTTGACCGCCGCGAGCAGCGCCAGCTCGCGCCATTTCCAGAAGCAGTCGACGTCCGTGAAGCCGATGTCGCGCAGCCACCCGAGCTGCATCTCGACATCGACGAGCTTGTTCGACGGGTCGTCTTGCGCCGGGGTCCTGCCGACAGCGGCGAGGAACGCCACGTGCAGCTCCGGCGTCGGCGAGTCCACGTGCTCGAGATTCAAGAACGGGCCGCCCGGCTCGAGCACGTCGAAGACCTCGCCGTACAACGCCCGTTTGCGCTCGTCGACACAGTGATGGATCGCGAAGCTCGACACGACGAGGTCGAAGCGCCCGAGCGCCGCTAGCGGCCGGTCGAGGTCGTGCTCGACGATCTCGACGCCGGTCTCGCCGGCAAAGCGCTCGCGGGCGCGCCCGAGCATCTCAGCCGAGAAGTCGACGCCGACACCCTCGACGTCGGGGTGCGCGCCCCGCACGAGGCCGAGCGTGAAGCCGTCGCCGGTGCCGAGGTCGAGCACCCGGCGCGGCGCCGGCGGGAGCAGCTCCATCAGCACCGCGAAGCCCTCCATGCGGTGGGGGATGTCGTCGCGCTCGCTCAAATAACGCTGGGCCCAGGCCGCCTCGGTCCACCGGTTGACCGGCGCTGCCGTCACGGGCCGATCTCGATCTCGCGTTCCTCCCCGCGCTCGCGCAGCCTGACGACGCGGTTGACGGCGTTCAGGTAGGCACGAGCGGATGCCTCGACCACGTCGGTCGATACGCCGCGGCCGGTGACCTTCATGCCGTCCGCCTCGAGCTGCACGACGACGTCGCCGAGCGCGTCACCACCTCCGGTCACCGCGTGCACCTGGAAGTCGGTGAGCCGGCCCTCGACGCCGGTCGCTTGTGCGATGGCGGCGATGGCGGCGTCGATCATGCCGTTGCCCGATCCTTCGGCTTCGAGCTTTCCGTCGCCATCGGTCAGCACGACCTTCGCGGTCGGCGTCGAGGACGTGCCGCCCGACAGGTCGAGGCTCACGACGTCGAAGCGGTGCACGATCCCGGTGCCGAGCTCCTCGGCCACGATGGCCTCGAGATCGGCCTCGGTGATCTGCACCTTGCGATCCGCGAGCTCCTTGAAGCGAGTGAACGCCGTGTTCAGCGCGTCGCCCTGGATCTTGATGCCCATCTTCGCGAGCGAGTCGGCAAAGGCGTGCCGGCCCGAGTGCTTACCGAGGACGATCTGCGCGGCCTCCTGCCCCACCGTGTTGGCGTCCATGATCTCGTAGGTCTCTTTGTCCTCGAGGACGCCGTGCTGGTGGATGCCGGCCTCGTGCGCGAACGCGTTGCGACCGACGACGGCCTTGTTGTACTGCACCGGGTAGCCTGTGAGCCGCGACACGATGCGTGACGTGCGCGCCAGCTCCTCGGTGCGCACACCGACGTCGAGATGGTTGAAGTAATCGCTCCTCGTCTTGATGGCCATCACGACCTCTTCGAGGGCGGCGTTGCCGGCGCGCTCGCCGATGCCATTGATGGCGCACTCGACCTGGCGAGCGCCGGCGTTCACGCCGGCCAGCGAGTTGGCGACCGCGAGGCCGAGGTCGTTGTGACAATGGGTGGACACGACGTAGTCGCCCCTGACTCGCGCCACGACGTACGAGATGAGCTCGGCGAACTCCTCGGGGACGCCGAAACCCACGGTGTCGGGGATGTTGATCGTGGTCGCGCCGTTGTCGACCGCGATCTGACACACCTCGCACATGAAGTCGACTTCGGAACGGCTGCCGTCCTCGGGCGAGAACTCGACGTCCTCGCAGTAGCCCCGCGCCCGGCGAACACCGGCTGCCGCCTCCTCCTTGACCTGGTCCTCGGTCATCCGCAGCTTCTTCTTCATGTGGATGGGCGAGGTGGCAATGAACACGTGCAGGCGGGGCCGTTCGGCGTGGTGAACGGCCTCCCAGGCCCGGTCGATGTCCTTGAATCCGGTTCGTGAGAGTGCGGCGATCGTCGAGCCCCGCACGCTCTTGGCGATGGCCTCGACGGCGTCGAAGTCGCCCTGGCTCGCGATCGGGAACCCGGCCTCGATGACGTCGACGCCCAGGCGGGCAAGCTGCTCGGCGATCTCGAGCTTCTCGGCTACGTCCAGCGAGATGCCCGGCGACTGCTCGCCGTCCCGCAGCGTCGTGTCGAAGATCCGTACTCGGTCCATCTCGCTCTCCCGCCGTTTGGTTTCTCGGCAACGAAAAACCTCCCCGGCCCGAAGGCACGAGGAGGCGTCCGCGAGCACCGGAGGGTGCTCGCGACTAGGTAAGGAGCAGGCCGCTGTTGATGCTGTCGGGGCGCAGTTCCTTCGTCATGGTCCGCTCATGGTCGCAGCTGGGCCGGGACGAGTCAATTTCTTTGTGCGCGTGCGAGACTTGCGGGGACTCGAGGAGGGGGAATGCTGTGAGGCGATTCCTGAAGCGGATGTTCAAGCTGGGGCTGCTGGCGGCGGCGGCGTACGCGGTCTGGCGCTGGTTCGAGACGCAGCGCTCGGAGTCCGATCTGCGGTGGCAGTCCCAACCGGCGCCGTACCCGCCGCAGCCTCGAATCGAGGAATCGCCCCCCGCCACACCGGTCACGGTCACGCCAACTCCGGCGACCGCCACGTCACCCGCCACCGCGCCGGCGCCCGAAGCCGCGCCGGTGGTGGCAGCGGATGCGGGCGACGCCTGGGTCGAGCCCGTCGACGGCGCGTGCCCGGCCAGCCACCCCGTGAAGGCGAAGATGTCGAGCCACATCTACCACGTGGCCGGCGGCCTCAACTACGAGCGCACACACCCCGACCGCTGCTACCGCAATCCCGCCGCCGCCGAGGCCGACGGTTTGAGGCGAGCGGCCCGCTAATCCAGCTCGATCGCTTTGGCGTCCACGATGCCGCGTTCGGCGCGGAGTCGCTCGACGACGTCGGCCTGAACCGCCGTCGACGTGGTGAGCACCATGAGCGCGGCCTCCCCCGCCGGGCTCTTGCCGACCCGCATGTCTTCGATGTTCAGACCGGCGCTGCCGAGGATCGTGCCGACTTTGCCGATCATCCCAGGCACGTCCTCGTTGCGGACGACGACCATGTGGCTCGACGGCGGGACCTCGATGCTGTGGTCGTCGATGCCGACGATGCGCGGCTCCCCCCGCTGTCCGGCGAGCGTGCCGGCGACATGCACCGGCCGGTCGCCGACCTTGCCTCGCATTGAGACGAGGTTGACGTAGTCGCGGGAAGACGACGAGGTCGTCTCACGTATCTCGAGCCCTCGCATCTCGGCGAGCTGCGGCGCGTTCACGAACGAGACGGGCTCGTCGACGACCGACGCGAGCACGCCGCGGGTGATCGCGAGCGTCAGCACGCGGCAGTCGTAGTCGGCGATCTCACCCTCGTAGGTCACCTCGAGCGTGTCGACGACGCCCCCGGCCAGCGCGGTGAAGAGCGTGCCGAGCCGCTCGGCGAGCGGGAGGAAGGGACGGACGGTCTCCGACGCTTCGGTGGCCGCGACGTTCACGGCGTAGGGAACGAAGTCGCCCGCCAGCGCGAGCACGACCTGCTCGGCGATCGTCTGCCCCGCCTTGTCCTGGGCCTCGGCGGTCGACGCCCCCAAATGCGGTGTGACGACCACGTTGTCGAGCTCGAACAGCGGCGACTCGGCCGTGGGCTCCACGTCGAACACGTCGAGTGCGGCTCCCGCGATGCGCTCCTCGCGCAGGGCCTCGTCGAGCGCGTCCTCGTCGACGATGCCACCACGTGCCGTGTTCACGATCCGGAGCGTCGGTTTGGCCTTCGCGAGCGCGTCCCGGCCGATGAGGCCGATCGTCTCGGGGGTCTTCGGCAGGTGCACGGTCAGGAAGTCGACGGTGGCGACGAGCTCCTCGAGCGTCGGCACGAGCCGTACCCCGAGCTGACGGGCACGCTCACCGCTCACGTAAGGATCGAACGCCGCGATGCGCATACCGAAGGCGTGGGCGCGCTGAGCGACGAGGACGCCGACCCGGCCGAGGCCGACGACGCCGAGGGTCTTGTCGTGAAGCTCGATGCCTTCCCACCGGGACCGGTTCCAGTTGCCGGCGCGCAGGTCCCGGTCGGCCTGGGGGACGTTGCGGGCCTGCGCGAGCAGCAGGGCGAGCGTGTGCTCGGCCGCCGACAGAACGTTCGACTGCGGCGCGTTGACGACCATGACGCCCCGGCGCGTCGCCGCGGCGACGTCGACGTTGTCGAGTCCGATCCCCGCCCGTCCGATGACGACGAGGTCCGTGCCGGCGTCGAGGACCTCGGCGGTCACCCGGGTCGCGCTGCGGACGATGACGGCGGCCGCGCCCTTCACCGCGTCCGGCAGCTCGTCGGGGGTCAGGTCGAGGCGCTCATCCACCTCGAGGCCGGCGGTCCGCAGCGCGTCGAGCCCTCGCGGGGCTATCTGCTCGGTGACGAGGACACGCGCCATGCTTCGACCCTACCGGGGTCCTACCAGGCCGACGGTGTTTTGCGTTACGAGAACAGCTTGGCCATGCGCTGCAGGCCTTCTTCGATGTCGTCGTCGGAGGTCGCGAACGACAGGCGCGCGTACCCGGGCGCGCCGAATGCCTCGCCGGGAACCACGGCGACCTTCGCCTCGTCGAGGAGCACAGCCGCGAGGTCGAGCGTGCTCCGACAGGTGCGCCCACCGATCTCGCGGCCGAGCACGCCTTCGAATGACGGGAAGCAGTAGAACGCGCCCTGCGGAGCGAGACAGGACACGCCCGGGATGCCGGACAGCAGCTCGTGCATGCGCGTCCCGCGGCGTTCGAACACCGCGCGCATCGATGCGACCGCTTCGAGATCGCCGTTCAACGCGGCGATCGCCGCCGCCTGCGACACGTTGGCAACGTTGGACGTCGAGTGCGATTGGAGGTTGGTCGCAGCCTTGATGACGTCGGGCGGGCCGACGATCCAGCCGACGCGCCAGCCCGTCATGGCGTACGTCTTGGCGACCCCGTTGAGGATGAGGCTGCTGCCGGCGAGTTCGGCTACGAGTCCCGGCATCGACGCGAATCGGTGGTCGCCGAACGTGAGGTGCTCGTAGATCTCGTCGCTGATCACCCATAGGCTGTGCTCGAGCGCCCAGCGCCCGATGGCCTCGACGTCTTCCGGCCGGTATACGGCGCCGGTGGGGTTGCCGGGTGAGATGAAGAACAGCGCTTTCGTGCGCGGCGTGCGGGCCGCTTCGAGTTGCCCGACCATGACGCGAAACTCGGTCGCCTCGTTGGTCGGCACGACCACGGTCGTGCCGCCGGCGAGCGCGATCGTCTCCGGGTACGTCGTCCAGTACGGCCCCGGCAGCAATACCTCGTCACCGGGGTTGACGATCGTCTGGAGCGCCTCGTAGACGGCATGCTTGGCGCCGTTCGTGACGAGCACCTGGGACGCGTCGCACGCGACGCCGGAGTCTCGGTGAGTCTTCTCCGCGATCGCGGCTCGCAGCTCCGGTAGCCCGCCCGTAGGCGTGTAGTGATGGTTGCGCGGGTCGCGGCACGCTTCGACGGCGGCGGCGACGATGTGGTCGGGCGTCGGGAAGTCGGGCTCGCCGGCCCCGAACCCGATTACGTCCTCGCCCGCGGCCTTGAGCGCCTTGGCGCGGGCGTCGACGGCCAACGTGGCGGACTCGGTGATCTCGCCGACTCGGCGTGAGATGCGCGTCATGCGGCCATCGTGACACGCGCCCGCCGCCACGGTGTCGCTTTTCGGCCGACCATTGGCTCAGGCGACGGCGCTGTGGGCGGTGTCGAAGCTCGAGAGGTCGGTGAGCCGGGGGTCGTTGGAGAAGACCTCGACGATGGGCTCGTCGAGACCGAGTCGCCGCCGCACGACGTGTACGAAGTTCTCCTGGTTCCAGAGCATGAGCGTGACGGCGGTACCCGCCTCGCCGGCGCGAGCGGTACGGCCGGAACGGTGGAGATAGGCCTTCTCGTCGTCGGCCGGGTCGTAGTGCACGACCACGTCCACGTTGTCGACGTGGATGCCGCGGGCGGCGACGTCGGTGGCGACGAGCACCGGAAGCTTGCCCCGGGAAAAGTCGGCCAGCGCCCGCTCGCGCGCGCCCTGCCGCAGATCGCCGTGGATGGCGCCGGCGCGCACGCCCTCGCGGCGCAGCTGGCTCACGAGGCGGTCCGCGCCCCGCTTCGTGCGCACGAAGACGAGCGTCCTTTCAGCGCCACGACTGATCGCGGCGGCGACCTTCACCTTGTCCATCTGGTGGACGTGCAGGAAGCGGTGCTGCATCTCGTCGACGGTCGCCTCACGCGACTCGACTTCGTGGCGGACAGGATCGTGCATGTATCGGTCGACGAGCCTGCGTACGGCACCATCGAGCGTGGCGGAGAACAGCATCGTCTGGTGCTCGGACTCGATGCGATGGAGCAGCTTCTGCACCTGGGGCATGAAGCCCAGGTCGGCCATGCGGTCGGCTTCGTCGACGACGAGGATCTCGACCGCACGCAGTGAAAGCTCCCCCCGTTCGAGGAGGTCGATGAGCCGGCCGGGCGTCCCGATCACGGCGTCGACGCCCTTGCGGAGCGCGGCGATCTGCTTGTCCATCGCTACGCCGCCGTAGACGGCCGTGACGCGCACGCCGCGGAGCTTGCCCAGCGGAGCGAGGACGTTCTTGACCTGGTTGGCGAGCTCGCGGGTCGGTGTGAGCACGAGGCCACGGGGGGCCTTGGGCTCAGCCCGGCCGACGCGTTCGAGCAGCGGAAGCCCGAACGCGAGGGTCTTGCCCGACCCGGTCTTGGCCTTGCCGCAGATGTCGCGGCCCGCCAGGGCGTCGGGAATGGTGAGCCCTTGGATGGGGAACGGCTCGGTGATGTCGTCGCGCGCGAGCGCGGCGACGAGATCGGCAGGAACGCCGAGCGTCTCGAACGTGGATGACACTGTGGAAGTCGCCTCTTTCTGTTCGCGTCTGCTTGTGGTCGCGCCCGCCGCACCCTCCGGCGGTGGGTCTCCTCGGACCCGTGCGCGAACCGCGAACGGAACGATGAGGTGACCCGCGAGCAGTGGTGGTTTCGCTCGCTACAAGCATTCTACCAGGTCAGACGCCAAAAACCGTGTCCACGCGCGGGTAGCTTCTTCGTAGATGGAGTACGTGCCCGGGGAAGGCGAGGACGAGACGATCCTCGAAGTGCTCAGTGAGCTCGAGTCGCTCGGGTTCACCGGCCAGTTCATGCCGCGGGAGGGCGGGCAGGTCGAATGCCTCACGTGCCACCGTCTCTCGCCCGCCGACGACACCGTGTTCCGGCACCTCCGGCGGCTCGAGGGCGCCTCCGATCCTGACGACATGCTTGCGGTCGTGGGTCTTGCGTGCCCGCACTGCGGCGCGCAAGGCACCGCGGTGCTGGGCTACGGCCCGGAGGCGGCGGCCGTCGACACCGAAGTGCTCGAGCTCCTCGAGGACGCCCGCCGTCGCCAAGAGCAGGCCTGAGCGACCGATTCGTTGTCCGGTTGATGGACCGCGAGACTGGGTGTGGGAATGACTGAGAATCCGGACGCGGTGGTCATCGGGAGCGGGCCGAACGGGCTCGTCGCCGCCAACATGCTCGCCGACGAAGGGTGGGACGTGCTCGTGCTCGAGGCCCAGCCGGATCCCGGTGGCGCCGTGCGCAGCGGCGAGCTCACCCAGCCCGGATTCGTCCACGACCGGTTCAGCGCGTTCTACCCGCTCGCGGCGGCTTCGCCCGTCATCCGGGCGCTGCACCTCGAGGACTTCGGGTTGCGGTGGCGGCGCGCACCGCTGGCGCTCGCCCATCCGACCCCCGACGGCGGGTGCGCAGTGCTGTCGACCGATCTCGACGAGACTGCGGCGTCGCTCGACAACTACGCCCCCGGTGACGGCGCGGCCTGGCGGGAGCTGTATGCGCAGTGGCAGCGCGCCGGACGTCATTTGATCGACGCCTTGTTGACCCCGTTCCCGCCGGTGCGCGCCGGTGGCCGGCTGGCCGCGGCCGTCGGGCCTCGCGAGTGGGCGCGTTTTGCGCGGTTCGTGTTGCTGCCCGTCCGGGCCATGGCCGACGAGTCGTTCCGGGGCATGGGCGGCGCAATGCTGCTCGCGGGCAACACCCTCCACACCGACCTCGGCCCCGAGCAGACCCTCGGCGGCTTGTTCGGCTGGGTTCTCGCCTCGCTCGGCCAGGAGCACGGCTTCCCCGTCCCCGAAGGCGGCTCCGGCCAACTCACCGACGCGCTCGTGCGCCGCCTCGAGGCGCACGGCGGGCGCGTGGTGTGCTCGACGCCCGTGACCGCGATCGAGGTGCGCGGACGTCGGGCCGTCGCCGTTCGCACGGCGGACGGCGGAGAGATCGGCGTGCGGCGCGCCGTGCTCGCCGATGTCGGCGCGCCCGCGCTCTATGGCTCGCTGGTGCGCCCCGAGCACTTGCCGCCGCGCATCCTCGACGGCATGCGCCGGTTCCGCTACGACCACGCGACCGTCAAGATCGACTGGGCGCTCGACGCGAAGGTTCCGTGGGCGGCGGAGCCCGCCGGCCGCGCCGGCACGGTGCACCTCGGCGATTCGCTCGACCATCTCACGGAGTACTCGGCCCAGCTCGTCACCGGACAAGTTCCGGCGCGGCCCTTCGTGCTGATCGGGCAGCTGACGACGTCGGATCCGACGCGGTCCCCGACCGGGACCGAGGTCGTCTGGGGCTACACGCATGTCCCGCATCGGGTTCGCGGTGACGCCGGCGGCGACATCTCGGGCAAGTGGGACGGGCGCGAGACCGAGGCGTTCGCAGCGCGGGTCGAACACGAGGTGGAGATGCGCGCGCCGGGTTTCAGCGAGCGGATCATCGGCCGGCACGTCCTCACGCCGCCGATGCTCGAAGCCGAGGACGCCAACTTGGTCAACGGCGCCGTGAACGGCGGCACCGCCCAGCTGCACCAGCAGCTGACCTTTCGGCCCACCGTCGGCCTCGGCCGCGCCGAGACACCGATCCGTGGTTTGTTCCTCGCGTCGGCGTCCGCGCACCCGGGCGGTGGTGTGCACGGCGCCTGCGGCGCCAACGCCGCACGAGCGGCACTGTTCGTCGAGCGCCGGCAGAAGTTCCTCTCAGGTTTTGGCGTCGCTGGACCGCCTATATACCGGAGCAGCGACGCCAAAACGACAAGCGGCGCGTAGCTACCAGGGCATCGAGACGCCGCCGTTGGGCCGGAGGATCTGGCCGGTGACGAACGACGCGGCGTCGGAGACGAGATAGAGGATCGACCACGCGATGTCCTCCGGGGTGCCGATTCGGCCCAGCGGCGACATGGCCCCGAAGCGTTGCTTGTACTGATCGAGCTTCTCCTCGTTCACGTTGCCGTCCGGATCGACGAAGTGCTGGCGCGAGAAGTTCGTGAGGATCACGCCCGGTGCGAGCGCGTTGACACGAATGCCGTGCTGGCCCGCCTCCATCGCCAACGTCTTGGTGAGCATCGCCACCGCCGCCTTCGTCATCGCGTAGCACGCCAGTGTCGGCGCGGGCGTGTCGATCGCGCCCGACGAGATGTTCACGATGCTGCCCGAGCCTTGGGGCGTCATCACCCGGAGCGCGGCCTGGCATCCGTAGAAGACGCTCTTCAGGTTGATGGCGAGGATGCGCTCGAACTCCTCGTCGGTGACCTCGGCGATCATCTGGTTGTGGGGGACGCCTGCGATGTTGCCCATGATGTCGACACGCCCGTACTCGCCCGCGGCCCGGTCGACGAGCGCCTCGATGTCGCCGCGCTTCGTGACGTCAGTGCGGAGCGGTAGCGCCGTCCCTCCGCGCGACCCGATGTCGTCAGCGGTCGCCTGGGCGCCCTTCTCGTCGATGTCCCCGAGGACGACCGTCGCGCCCGCGCCCGCGAGGACCTGGGCAGTCGCACGACCGATCCCGCTGGCCGCTCCGGTGAGCACGGCCACCCGACCAGAGAGGTCGAACGCCTCGTCGACGCCGGTCGTGGCGGATACGTCAGCCATGCCGTCCCCTCGCCCTCTCCTCGCCGTCTCGTCGCCGGTTCTGACACCCGTCAGTCGTGAGGTTACGCACGCGATGTGGGAAGGCGCAGCCCGGGTGTCAAGCTTTCCGTGATGACCGAGCTCACCGTGGTCAGCCTGAACCTGCACGGCGGGCAGCGCACCCGTCAGATCTCGACGCCGCGCCTACGCCAGCACGCGCCGAGGGCGAATGCGTCTTCGAATGGCGCATTCGACGTCGGCGGCGTCCTGCGGTCGCTCGATGCCGACGTGCTCGTGCTGCAGGAGGTGTGGTGGCCCGATACCGGCCCTGACCCGATCGCCACGGTTGCCGCCGACCGTGGTGCGACTGTTCACACGGTGACATTCGGGCGCGGGCACGCGGATCCCTGGCCGCACTATCTCTCGGTGCGACCCGCCAACGGACGGCTCGGGATCGCCGTGGTGAGCCGGCTGCCGGCCCGCTTCGTGGCGAACCTGTCGCTCGGACAGGTACCGACCGACCCGGCCCCGCGGCGCCGTGCTCAACACCTGGCGCTCGACGTCGACGGCCACGATCTCGATCTCGTCGCCGTGCACCTCAGCTCCCGGCTGCCCTATGCGCCCCCGATACAGCTGCGCAGTCTGCGCTCGCAGCTGCCGCCCCCGGAACGACGCACAATCCTCGTCGGCGACTTCAACCTGTGGGGCCCGGCCGTCACCGCCATGCTCCCGGGCTGGCGGCGCGCCGTCCGCGGTCGCACGTGGCCGGCGCACCGTCCGCACAGCCAGATCGACCACGTGCTCGTGCGCGATGACGTCGAGGTGCTGGAGGGGACGGTGCTCGACGAGGTGGGCTCCGACCATCGCCCGGTGCGGGTGACGCTGCGCCTGCCCTAGACCGGCGTCAGCCCCGAATACGTGCGAATGCGGTTGTAGACGCCCAGCACGGTGGCCGCGTAGTTCGGCGACGTGGCCCAGTTCCCGTTCCCCATGTCGTTCCAGTTCGGGGCTTTCCCCTTGGGCTCGACGGCGTCGAAGCGCGGGTCAGCGCACGGGGTGTGCAGGGGCGGCGCCGTGCAGCTCGTGGCGAACGCGTCGGCGTAGGCGCGCAGGTGCTGGATCTGGGCACGGACGCCCGTGTTGGCGTCGGGGAAGCTTGCGCCGGAGGCGCCGCCGTCGGTGGCGCCGATGCCGGCGTAGTTGTTCTGCCCACACTGCACCTGGCCGCCGTAACGGAACCACCCGGTCTCGACGATCGACTGGGCGAACGCGATGTCACCCCGGACGTTCTCGACATTGCCTTCCCAGACGAAGTAGCTGGTCAGCGTCTCGACGGAGACGGTGAGACACGGGGAGCCCGGGGGTTGGTTCCTCCAGAAGAACTCGGAGAGCTGCTCCCAGGAGAGGCTCGACTGGCCCATCACCGGAACGCGGCCCGATGGAGGCGACGGCTTCACCGGGGTGCACGCCGCCAACCCCATGAACAGGGCGAGGAATGCGAGGAGAGCCGGACGGAGGAAGCGTCGCACGAGAGGAGTCATCGGCGGGGCCTGGGGCGCACTTGAGTCCCTTGTTGCTGAGGATTACAGCGTGACTGGAGTTGCTGGAGTGAACCGAAACTCTAGCTCCGCTCCAGCCTCGTGGCCACACGCTCTCGGGACGGCAGCCCGGCATCGGGATGCAGCACCGCAGCCAGGGCCTCGATCCCGTCGACCACCCGAGGACCAGGCCGCACGTAGTACCCGGCGGCGTCGACGACGATGACCTGGGCCCCGGCGAGTGCCGGAACGCCGGCGGCTTGGGCTCGAGCGGCGTCGAGCCCGAACCCGCACGGCGCCACCATCACCGTGGCGGGCCGGACCGCCGCCGCCTCCGCCCAGTCGATCTGCCGCGAGTGCGCTGCAGGCTCGCCGAGGAGGACGCGGCCGCCGGCGAGCTCGACCATCTCGGGCAGCCAGTGCCCGGCTACGAACGGCGGGTCGAGCCATTCCAGCGCGAGCGTCGGCACCCGTGGACGCCCGGCAACCGCGCGCTCCACCCCGCCGATCCGTTCGCGGAGCGCCCCGACGACCACGTCGGCGCGCTCGGCCACACCCGCGTGCCGCCCGACCTCCACGATCGTCCCGAGTATCTCGTCGATGCTGTGCGGATCGAGCGAGACGACCTCGGCGCGGCAGCCGAGCTTGCCGAGCGCGGCATCGACGTCGCCGGCCGGCACCGCGCAGACCTGGCACAGATCCTGCGTGAGGATGATGTCGGGTGGGACTTGGCGCAGGTAGTCGTTGTCGAGCAGCGAGAGTGGCTCGCCACGCGCCGACCGCTCTCGCACCTGGCGATCGATCTCCGCCGGGCTGAGGTCCGGGGCGAGCGCGCTCTGGACAACGATCCGCTTCGTGCGCGTGTTGGCGGGCGCGTCGCACTCGTGCGTGACACCGATGAGCTCATCGTCGAGGCCGAGCGCGTACACGATCTCCGTCGCGGCGGGAAGGAGCGAGAGGATCCTCACGCCCGCGCGGCGCGGTCGCCCCGGTTGGCAGCGACGTAGCTGCGGTACACCGTGAGCAGCGCGGTCTTCTGCTCGTCGGTCAGATCCGAATCGGCGCGGATCGCCATCTCGGTGCCCGGCAGTTCGCCTTCGGCGTCGGGCTCGTCCTCGAGAAGCCCGGCTTGGGCGAGAAGCGTCTCGGCGGAGACGTTGAGCGCCTGCGCGATCGCCTTGAGCACGCGCACCGAGGGCTCGTGCAGGCCGCGTTCGACCTGGCTGAGATAGGGATTCGACACCCGGGTGCGCTCGGCGAGCTCGCGCAGCGAGAGATCGGCGAGCTTGCGCTGGCTGCGAATGAAGCTACCCAGCGCCTCGAGGTGGGCGTGCCAGGCGTCAGTGGTCATGCAATGAATGTACGGGGAGGGACGGGGGGTTCCCTCCCCGCACGATTCGGGACGTCAGGCGGACGCCGGCTTGCCGTCGAGCTTCAGTGCGTCGATGAGCTTCTTGGCGAACTCTCGCTGGGTGTCGATCACCTGCTCGGTGTAGCCGAAAGCCCGGTCGACGACCTCGCCCGGGCTGGGCAGCTGGTCGGCGTACGGCAGGTCGGACCACGAGGGCAGCTTGTCCGCCACGCTCTTCACGGCGTCGACGACGGCGTCTTGGCCGGTGCGGACGGCCTCGAGCACTCGCTCCTGGACATCGGTGATTTCCAGAACAGCCACGGGGGGACTCCTTCGTTGTTCGGGATGGTTGGGATTGGCTAGCTGCGTACTATATCAAGCTGCTGCTAACCCTGTCAAGGAATACCGCTAGACTCGCCCCGTGGCGACGAAACCCCGCATCGGGCTGGCGCTGGGCGCCGGCGGCGTCGTCGGTCACGCCTATCACTCCGGTGTCCTGGCCGCGCTCGAGGACGCCACCGGTTGGAACCCCCGCGACGCGGAGGTGATCGTTGGGACCTCGGCGGGGTCGGTCGTCGGAAGCCTGTTGCGAGCGGGATTCGCCCCGAGCGACCTGGCGGCACGTGCCACCGGTGAGCCGGTTTCGCCGGAAGCGGTAGCACTGGCCGGTCGGGCCGGGATGGGCACTGGGCCGGCCCGCCTGCCGAGTCGTCCGCCGCGCCGGGGCGGGCTGACTCGGATGGCGTCGCCGGCGCTGCTCGCCCGGGCGGCGCTGCGACCTTTCTGGCTGAACCGGCCCGGCGTCATGCTGGCGGGCGCGCTCCCGGCCGGCGCCATGCCGACCGAGCTCGTGGCCGCGGCGTTCCGCCCGCTGTTCGGCTCGGACTGGCCGGCGCGTGACCTCTGGCTCACGGCGGTGCGACTCAGCGACGGCCGGCGGGTCGTCTTCGGTCGTGAAGGGGCGCCCGTCGCGCATGTTGCCGATGCCGTGGCGGCTTCCTGCGCGATTCCCAGCTTCTTCGAGCCTGTGACGATCGGCGGCGTCACCTACGTCGACGGCGGCGCGCACTCCCCTTCCAATGCCGACCTTTTGGCCGGACGTGATCTCGACCTCGTGATCGTGAGCTCTCCGATGTCCGTGGCCGGCAACCGGCTCCGGCCGTCGCTCGATCTCCCGGCGCGCCGCATGTGCCGGCTCTACCTCGGACAGGAGGTCGCGCGCATCCGCCGGGGCGGCGTCCCCGTCTTGGCGTTCCAGCCCACGGGCGAGGATCTGGCCGCGATGGGTCTGAACGCCATGGACCCGTCACGACGCGCCCCGGTCACCAAGCAAGCGCGTCAATCGGCGCTGAAGAAGCTCGAACGCGACGACGTCCGGTCGGTGATCGGAGCGCTCAGGGTCGCCTGACGAGCGGGCTCAACCGGCCGCCTGCTCGAGCTGCATGCGCTCGTACTCGGCACCGGTGTCCTCCCAGTCCTCGTACTCGAGCACGCCGAGCTCGCCGAACTTCTGCCGCAGCCAGCCGTCGCCGGCGTCGAGGAGGCCGAGCTTCTTGAGATTCGGCACGATCTTCGAGAACAGCATCTTGCGGAACTCGCGCTGGAGCGGCGAGTCGAGCATCGTGCGCGTGCACTCCTTCACCGGCAGGCCCGCCCACTCCCAGACCTCCTGGCCGAGGAAGCGGTCGCGCATCTTGACCGCGGCGTCGTAACAGAACTCCTGGCGCTCGCGGATCCCGCCGGCGTCGAGGTCCTGATACGCCTCCTTGAGCGACAGCACTCCGAACGCCACGTGCCGGGCCTCGTCGGCCATCACGTACCGCGTGATCTGCTTCAACAGCGGGTCGGGCGACGTCTGGTACTGGAACCCGAAGGCGGCCAGCGCGAGACCCTCGATCATGATCTGCATGCCGAGGTACGTCATGTCCCAGCGCGAGTCGGACAGGACGTCGTCGAGCAGCGACCGCAGGTGCACGTTGATCGGGAACTCGTGCGCCATCTTCTCCTTGAGGTACTTGGCGTAGACCTCGACGTGGCGCGCCTCGTCCATGACCTGGGTCGCGGCGTAGTACTTGGCGTCGATCCACGGCACCTGCTCGACGATCTTCGCCGTACAGATGAGCGCCCCCTGCTCACCGTGCATGAACTGCGACAGCACCCACGCCTGCTGGGCTGCGCCGAGGTCGTACCACTCGTCTTCCGACAGCTTCTCGAACGGCGTGCCGGCGCGCTCGAGCGCCATCGTCGTGTTGAGCGGGTTGTTCGGGTCGCGCGCGATCTTCCACGGGTCGACGTCGATGTCCCAGTCGATGTCGGTCGACACGTTCCACATCGACGTCTTCGCCTTTTCGTACAGCTTGATGAGCGCGTCGCGGCTGCGGCCATAGTCCCAGGTGAACAGGGCGTCGCCGGCCGAGCGCACGGTGTGGATGGCCTCGCGCTTCTCCTCGTCGGAGACGGTCTCGGCCAGCTCCTCGACGGTGCCGGAACGGATCTCTTTCTCCTCGACCGCCATCCCCTGCTCCTTCGCGCTCAGCCCTCTGCGGGTTCGGACGTGAACACCCATTCTCTCCGATTCTGGTTCGCCGCCGGACGCTCCTCGGATGCTGCGCGTTCGTTCCCGACTTCCCGTACCCCATCGCCTTGCTCATCCGAGGTAGGAGTCTCGTCACCGCCGGCCAGCTTGAGCATTTCGGACATACCGTCCTCGACGCCGCGGCACAGGACCCCGATGTCGGCTGCGGTGTCGTAGTCGCCGGTGACGCCGAAGTTCATCATCCCGTTGTAGGAGAAGATGGCGACTCCTACGCGCACGCGGCCGGCGATGGGTACGAACGGGAACGCCTCGAGCATCTGCCGTCCGCACGCGAAGAGCGGGATCTGTGGGCCCGGCACGTTGGTGGTCACCGTGTTCACGTTGCGCTGCGGGATTCGGAACGCGACTCGGGTACCGAGGTCGAGGAGGAGCGCAGGCGCGAAGCCCGAGAGCGAGGTCAGCACCTCGCCGGCGACGGCCTGCTTGGACTGCTTCAGGTTGTCCATCTGTGCCCGGATCGCCTCGAGCCGCTTCGCGGGATCGGAGATCCCAACCGGAAGCTCGGCGAACATCGCCGACACGCGGTTGTTGTAAACGCCGCGCTCGTCGGGAAGTCGCACGGACACCGGCACCAGCGTGCGCACCACGCGGCCTGCGGGCGACTCGTCGCGCGCAATGATCAGATCACGGAAGCCTCGGGTGAGCGCGGCGAGGACGACGTCGTTCACGGTGCCGCCCAGCGTGCGGCGGATCCGCTTGATGTCGGCCAGGGTCGAGCGCGCCCAGTCCCACCGTCGATGCGGTCCGATCGGTCCGTTCAGCGACGACTCGACCGTCGGACGGACGAGGCCCGCCATCGACGCGACGCCACGCGCCGTATCGGCGAACAGCCCCGCGAGCTGCCGCCAGCCCCGAGTTGCCGAGCGCAAGGCCCGGAACTGCTCGTATGGACTGACCACGAGGTCGCGGAGCGCGTCGGCGATCAGTTGCGCGTCCGACGGTTCGGGCTCGGGTCGCCACGTGTCGGGCTGGGGCCGGGGCGGTTCGCGATCGGCGTCGAGCATCACCGCGAGGAGATCGGAACCCGAGACGCCGTCGACCATGCAGTGGTGGACCTTGGACACGATCGCCCAGTGACCGTCCCGGAGGCCCTCGACCATCCACATCTCCCACAGCGGCTTGGTGCGGTCGAGCTGCTGGGCCATCAGGCGTCCGACGATGTTGCGCAGCTCCTGGTCGGCGCCCGGCGGGGGGAGCGCCGTGTGCCGCAAGTGGTAGCCGACGTTGAAGTGCGGGTCGTCGACCCAGACGGGACGGCCGATCCCGAACGGCACGAACCGCACCTTCTGGCGGTACCGCGGCACTTGCGGCAGTTTGCTGGTGACCAGGTCGGCAAAGTCGCCGTAGTCGGGGGCAGGGCCCTCGAAGATGGCGACCGAGCCGATGTGCATGTGGTTCGAGTCGTCCTCGATGTGCAGGAACGACGCATCGAGCGGGCTCATCCGATCCATCGCGAACCTCCGTTCGACCTCGGCGGAGGGTACCGCGCCTACTCAACAGGCGGAATAGCCGGCGGGTAGCACGCCCAAGAATCAACGGACCGTGCAGGTCCGGTCCTTTGGCGGCGATCCGCCGGCCTTCGCGTGTGTACCCAATCGCCCGGCGCCTCACACGAGCCGGCGCCCGGGGGCGCTAGTACGCGAGCAACGCGCTCAGGTCGCGGGCAATGTCGTCGACTTGCGGGAGGGTGGCGCGCTCCAAGGTGGGCTCGTACCCGACCGGGGTGTCGAGGGCGGCGAGGCGCCAGACCGGAGCGTCGAGATCCTCGAAGCACTCGTCGGCAATCCACGCCGCGATCTCGGCGCCGAACCCGCTCCGCAGTGTGTCCTCGTGCAGCACGAGCACGCGGCCGGTCTTGGCCACCGACTCGGCGACGATCTCGTGGTCCCACGGCACGAGCGTGCGCAGGTCGATGATCTCGCACGCGCCGCCGTCGGGGTCGATCTCGTGGGCGGCGAGTTGCGCGCGGTGCACCGTCGCGCCCCAGGTCACGACCGTGACCCGTTCGCCGCGCGTGACATACGCGCCTTTGCCGAACGGGAGCATCCACTCGGGGGGCGGGAGCGGGTCGCGGTTGTAGCCCTGCCGGTACAGGTGCTTGTGCTCGAGATAGAGCACGGGGTCCTCGCACCGGAACGCGGTGCGCAGCAGGCCGGCGGCGTCGCGAGCCCTAGACGGGAACGCGACGAGCAGGCCGGGCACGTGGGCGAAGATCGACTCGCCGCACTGCGAATGCCAGATCGATCCGCCCGTGAGGTAGCCGCCGATCGGCACCCGCAGCACCATCGGACAGCTGAACGCGCCGTGCGACCGCCAT
>JBKOWY010000193.1:0-19670 GCA_046724655.1 Actinomycetota bacterium | reverse complement strand
GAACGCCAGGGCCTGGACCCCGGCGCTCGCAATCGTCACGCCGATATCGGCCGGGACCTTCCCGAGCCGATCCTGGAGCACCCGGCGGATCCTGGGCTCGCTCTCGGCCAGGCCGACCACCGCCGACACCTCGACCGGGATCGGCGCCCGGCGGACGATCAGCCCGGCCAGGCCGACGGGCAACGCGGCGACATACGCGCCCAACCCGACCGCCTCGACGGCAAGCGCGGACGGATCGGACGGGTGGCCGTCCGGCGAGGAGCCGGGCCCCTGGCGACCCCTCACCATGTCCAGAAGCGCACCGGGGTTGGGGATCCCGGGCAGCGTGATCTTCGGCAGGCGAGGCGCGGACAAGTGTGGGAGGCGCGCGACTCTCATGAGCACCCCTCGAACGTGGCGGCGAGACGGTTGTACGGGACCCCGTACCCGGGCGGCGCGAACGCTAAGCAGCGAGTCGGCTCTTGTTGGCGACCTCGCCGGGGCGCGCCCTCAGGTACCGCGACCCGCCCGCCCGCAACTCGCGCGCACGATGGCGTACGGACCCGTCGATCGGACGGGGTCGTTATAGGGGAGTTCGTCGCGCCTCGCTCGGAACGCCGGTGCTGAACCCGTCGATGACGGTTGCAAGGGCATTCCGCCATGCGAGCTCTTCGCCGCCTTCGGGAAGGTTCCTGAACACGGCGCCGCGTAACTCGGCGTTGGCCAAGCCTTCGAGCATGGCGTTGAACTCCACCGCCGCCTCGCGGACCGACTTGTGACCGAGCAGTCCGGCGTCGTCGAGACGTTGCACTTTCGCCTGGAGCTGTCCCCACGCCTTTTGTCTGCCGGCGGTGAGCTCGGGTCCAGGGCGCAGGCCGGGGACGACCCGCTGGAAGGCGATGCGGTAGCGAGCCGGATGCTCGAGGACCAGCCGTCGGAACACGGGAATGCCGACTGCGATCAGATCGGACACCGGATCATCGGTCTCGACGAGCTTGTCGATTTCTTCGAAGAGGAACTCGAATGCGCCCTGAGCGAGGGTGTCGACGAGTAGGCCCTCCTTGGAACCGAACAGGCTGTAGACCGCACGGGTGGTGGTGCCGGCCGCGTCGGCGACGGCTCGAACCGAGAACGCGGCCGGCCCGCCCTCGGCGACGAGCCGCTCGGCCTCGGCCCGGAGCGCGGCTCTCGTCTCCTCGTCGTGCTCCCGGGGACGTCCCACTCTTGACAGAATAACGGAACATGTTACGTTACATGTTACGTAACCCGTGTCGAAACGAGGGGACACACATGTACGTGGTTGTCCAGCACGAGATCAGGGACCAGCAGACGGCGTTCTCGCGCGGCGAGCGGCTCATGAAGAACGAGGGTGCGCCGCAGGGTGTGCGGGTGCTGCAGTTCTATCCAAGCCAGGATGGCTCGGCGGTTACCTGCTTGTGGGAGGCGGACTCCGGGCCGTCGGTCCAGGCGTATGTGGACTCGACGCTCGGGGACTCCAGCGACAACACCTGCTACGAGGTGAACGCTGACCAGGCCTTCGCGGAGCTGCCGTCGGGGCTCCCGGCACCCCCCGCCGCGATCGCAGGATAAGTGCCACGGACGCCCGAGACTCGCTAGCGGGTGAGAGTGCTCGCGTCCACCAGCCCGATCTGCACTGAAACTTCCTCTGCTCAGGTGCGTGAAGTCTGAGTCGTGACTGCGTACAGGCGATGGGGATCGCTGATGCCCTTGAGTTGGTGCAGGCCGTGGTCGGCGAAGTCGCTGGCCGCCGAGGTTCGTGCCAGGGTGCGGACGGTCTCGGACACGAGGGTCTCCCCGGGCGCGGCATGGGAGCAGACCCGAGCGGCGATGTTCACGGTTCCGCCGTAGACGTTACTTGCGGATCGAACTACGTCGCCGGTGTGGAGACCGACGTGAAGTCGGAATCCAACGCCGCGGGCACAGTCGTGAGCGTGGCTCGCGCACTCGATGGCGCTGCGAGCTGACGGGAACATGGCCAGGTTGCCGTCACCCAGGGTGATTCCCTCGACGACCCCGCCGCCGCAGTTGTGCACGAGGGAACGCACCGCCTTATCGAGCTGGTCGGCTTTCGTTCTGTAGGCGACATCGCCGAGTCGTTCTGTGAGAGCGGTCGAGTCGGCGATGTCCGTGAACAGGATCACCAACGTGTCCAGTTCGTTCGGCCCAGGCGTGTCCGGCGTCGGGTTGACGTGTCTGCCACGCAATCGATCGACGAGCTCGGCTGCCTGCTGTTCGAAGGCGGGCATGTCGAACTTGTCGAACACGTCACGGGCTTGCTCCGCGAGGTCAGCGGCGCGTGCTCGGTCGTCGTCGCGGTCCACGAGCACCCGCGCCCGCTCGAGCGACGCTCGGCCGAGCTCGGGTTGCATGCCACGCGCTCGTGCCACGTCGACGGCTTCCCGGAGGAGAGCGTCCGCCTCGTCGAGGCGACCTCGTCGTCGGGCGAGCGCACCACGGACGCGCGGGTGGAGTACGACGGGCCTCGGCGCGTCCGGAGGGCTCGCCATTGGAGCAGTCGCAGAAAGGCGAGCTGGCCCGCCAGCCCGACGTCTTGCGCAACGATCTACCGGGTGTGTGCCGCTAGCTCGGCGAGTTGCGCGCCCAGTCGCCGCTCGGGCCGACACCCGCGTAGCTGCGGACAGCTATTGAAGCGATTCCTACTCTGCCGCCTCCTGTCTGGCGTGTGGAATCTCGACCTCCCGTAACTCGGCCAGCGCCTCGGAGGCGCCCGGTATCGCGGCTATCGCGGCCAAGGCCATCGTCACGAGTTGTGGTGAGTCCGACGTATCTCCTCGACCCGAACTGTGAGTGCGTCTACCGCGTCTTCGAGATGATCGATCCGTTCGATGACTGCGATGTCCTGCTCCGCTGCACTGACACGCATTCGCCGTATTTCGTCCTCGGGTTGGCCAAGGAATGCAGCGATTCTGGGAACCCGCGTTCGACTCGGGATGCTGTCGCGGGAGACCCACGAGGACAGCGCTTGTTGGCTGACCCCAATGGCTTTGGCCGCCTCACGTTGTGTGAGATCGAGTTCCCTGATTTTCGCGATCAGGACAGAGCGAAGATCAGCGCTGGATTCCAACCGGAGCCTCTCGTTTCGGTCCTATGTGGGTCTTCTCCCCTGTCGACCATGATCCCACCCGTAGCGCTTTACGTCCATAGTCATATGGGGAATTCTATGGTTGACAGAAGATGACATCTGTTGTGGTGCCGGGTCGCCCGCGTTAGCACCTGCGCGCGACCGCAGCCGGCCCCGATCCACCTGCTCCTTGACGGGGCGAACCTCATGCACCTGAAAAGGGCGGCCCTCGGTGATGCCGGTGGGCCGGGCGCGGGCGGCAACGGGGGTAACGACGACGCCGGCACCGGCCAGGGTCAAGGCGGCGGTGGTGGTGGAGCGGGCGCGATCGGCGGCGGGGGCGGCGGTGGCACAGGGTCCAACTTCCCGAATGGTGGGGCCGGGGGCGGTGGTGGTTCCGGGACGGGCCCGCCCGGCACGACGTTCAGCACCGGCGAGCGCGCTGGCAACGGGCAGGTGAACGTCACCTTCGAACCCGATCCCGTCGGCTGCCCGAATCCGCCCGGCGTGATCCCGACCCCGGCGCCCGCTCAAGCGGCGGTCGCGGCGCCTCGCTTCACGGGCTGAACGCGACGGGCAAGCAACACCCAGTCCAGTCGAGCGCACGCTCGCGTAGGTAGGTTGCGGACACGCCTAGCCTCCCGCACATGACGACGCGGCCAGCGCGCCGGCGGCTGCCCGACCCGGGTGCGGTCCACGACGAACGTGAGATCGACGCGGTGGTCGGCGCGTTGCGCGGCTCCAATCTCGCGATCGGCGACCACGTGCGCGACTTCGAACGCCGCGTGGCCGAGCTGCTCGCGAAACGTCACGGCGTGATGGTGAATTCGGGATCGTCGGCGCTGCGCCTGGCGATCGATCTTCTTGATCTGGCCCCTGGCGACGAGGTCATCACTCCGGTGGTCACGTTCGCCACCGACGTGGCGCCGCTCGCGCAGTCGGGGATCGTCCCTGCCTTCGTCGACGTCGAACCGGACACGTACCAGATCGACGTGGAAGGCATCAAGGAGATGATCGGGCCTCGCACCCGTGCGATCCTCGCACCGAACCTCGTCGGCAACGTCCCGGACTGGGACCGCATCCGGGAGGTCGCCGACGCGCACGGCCTCACGGTGGTCGAGGACAGCTGCGACGTGCTGGACGCATGGCTGCGCGGCACGCGCACCGGCACGCGCGCCGACATCTCGGTGACGAGCTTCGCCCGTGGCCACGCGATCACGGCCGCGGGCAACGGCGGGCTGGTCGGGCTCGACGACGACAAGCTCCTTGACCATTGCCTCACGCTGCGCCGGTGGGGACGCCGCTCCGAGACGTACCTCTTCGGCTCGCGCCAAGGAGAGAAGGATCGCTTCGGGCCACTGGCCGACGGCACTCCTTACGACCTCGTGTTCCTGTTCGAGTCCATCGGCTACAACTTCGAACCCTCGGAGCTCGGCGCCGCCTACGGGCTCGTCCAACTCGACAAGCTCGCCGACTACAACGAGCGGCGGCGGGACAACTGGCAGCGCCTCGACGACTTCTTCGCCGCCCATGAGGACAAGGTCGTGCGGCCCCGCTCCCGCGACGACGCAGAAGTCACGTGGATGCGCTACCCGTTCGTGCTGCGCGAAGGCCTCGACCGCACCGCGATCCAACGGGAGCTCGAGTCTCGCGGTATCGCGACGCTGATGGTCTGGACCGGCAACGTCCTCCGCCAACCTGGTTTCGCCGCGATCGAGCATCGGGCGCCCGCAGGCGGCTTCCCGAACGCCGACCGTGTGATGGACCGTGCGCTGTCGCTCCCGTGCCATCACGCCCTTTCCAGCGACGACGTCGGGTTCATGATCGAGTCCCTGACCGAGATGCTCGCAGACGCCTAGCGCGTCGTCAGAGCTCGACGGCGGTGAGATCGTCTCCCAGCACGATCCTGCCCGCGAAGTGCTCGGCCGCGAGGTTCGACCATTCGTCTTCGGCTCCGGGCGCCAGGCCCGGGATGTAGTGCGTGAGGACGAGCGTTCCGACACCCGCGCGAGTCGCAGTGCGGGCGGCGTCCTCGACGCTGGAGTGGTAGTCCAGGACATCCTGGAAGCGAGCATTCGGCACGTTGCGCACGAGGTCGGCGCGCAACACGGTCTGTACGTACGCGTCGGCCCCGACGCACAACTCGTCGACGGTTGCGCACGGGGCGCCGTCGCCGCCGAGCACGACGGAACGGCCGTCGTCTTCGACGCGGTACGCGACGCTCGGCTCGACCGGCCGATGGTCGGTCGCGCCGACGCGCACGGCTGCCGAACCCGCCATGAACGTGTCGCCCGGCTCGACTTCGCTCACTTGTAGCTGCGGTCGCCACGTCAGGTCGTCGTGGTGCGCCAGCCGGTATTCGATGTCCGGTGCCAGCGCTTCGAGTGTCGCGTCGACGAGTTCTCCAAGCCGCGGCGGGCCGTAGATCCGTAACGGTGTCGGCGCCGCGCTCATGACCCACTGTGTGGTGATGACGTCGTTCAGGTCCGTGAGGTGATCGCTGTGCAGGTGAGTGACGAGCACTGCGTCCAACATCCCCGGCAGAACGCCGGCGCCGGCGAGGCGGGTGACAACTCCGCGACCACAGTCGACGAGGAGCAGCGCTCCCTCGGACCGGACCAACGTCGCCGGCCGGTCCGGTTCGGATCCGGGATCGGGCTTCCGGTGCCGAACAGCGCGATCTTCATGCGAGCCGCGCTATCGCCGGTGCGGCTTCATTTCGAGATGACCTCGAAGAGGCGGGCTTCGGGCGCACCTTGCACGTTGCCGGCGAAGTGCTCGTTGAGCTTGGGGCGCACCAACTGCGCCGCCGCCTCGGCATGGTCCTCCGAGTCCCACAGCGCGAAGATCCCGTATTCGCCGTCGCTGCCGTCCCCGAACACGGTGACGCCCTCGCATCCTGGCTGCGACGCGATAAACGGCGCGAGATCGTCGGCAATGGCCTGCGCCTCGGTGCGTTTTCCCGGACCGAACGAGAACCTGACTAGTCGGGCATACATTGATGTCCCCCCCCGGGCGACGCATGCTGACGAGGAAGAGGTTATGACGGCAGCCTCGAACGATCTCACGCTGCACCTGGAACGCATACTGCCGGCGCCTCGACCACTCGTGTTCCGCGCGCACACCGAACCCGACCTGCTCGCCGAGTGGTGGGGCCCGGCCGGATTCTCCGCCCCGAACATCGAGCTCGACCTCCGTGTCGGTGGCAGGTACCGAATCGCGATGCAACCGCCTGACGCTGCCCTCTTTTATCTGTCAGGCGAGTTCGTCGAGGTCGACCCGCCGAACCGCCTCGTTTACACGTTTCGATGGGAGGACCCCGACCCGGACGATCGGGAAACGATCGTGACGTTCTCGCTGGACGGTCGAGACGGGTCGACTGCGCTGCGCGTCGACCAGGGCGTCTTCGCCACCGAGGCGCGCCGGGCGCTGCACGACCAGGGCTGGACGGAGAGTCTGGACCGCCTGCAGGAGCTCGTCCGTCACATCGGGTAGAACCGCGCGATGAACCTCGACCTCCACATCATGCGGTTCGACTGGGCGGGCGGTCCGTCCGGCATCGGGCCGGGCGTCGCCGACCTCGTCCAGCGCGCCGAGGCCATGGGCGTCCGAACCGTGTCGTTCATGGACCACTACTTCCAGATGGACTGGATGGCGCCGGCCGAGGACCCGATGCTCGAGGGCTACACCGCGCTCGGCTTCGTCGCCGGCCGCACCGAACGGCTGCGGCTTCGGCAGCTCGTGACCGGCGTGACCTATCGCTATCCCGGGCTGCTGGCCAAGATCGTCACGACGCTCGACGTGGTGTCGAGCGGGCGGGCCGAGCTCGGCATCGGTGCTGCGTGGTACGAGCGCGAGCACCGCGGTCTCGGTGTGCCATTTCCGCCCACGGCAGAACGTTTCGAGCGCCTCGAGGAGGCGATCCAGATCTGCTTGCAGATGTGGAGCGACAACAACGGCCCGTACGAGGGCCGGCATTACCAGCTCGCCGAGACCATCTGCAGCCCGATGCCGGTCAGCACACCTCGTCCGCGGATTCTGATCGGCGGCAGCGGCGAGCGGAAGACGCTTCGGCTCGTCGCTCAGTACGCCGACGCGTGCAACATCTTCGGCGGGCCCGACGAGGTCGCGCAAAAGCTCGACGTCCTCCGCCGGCACTGCGACTCCGTCGGGCGCGACCCCAACGAGATCGAGGTCACGGCCACGTACCGGGACCTCCCTCCGGACGCGACCACCGACGACGTCGTCCGGGGCGCAGAAGCGTTCGCGAAGATTGGTGCGTCGACCGTCGTCACCGGTTCCATGACCGACGACCCCGGCGGCTGGCTCGAGTCGAACTTCGGTCCGGCGATGGAACGGCTGGCCGCCATCGAGCCCGCGCCCTTGTAGCCGACGCGCCGGTTGCAGTCGTCAGCCGGTGAAGGTGGGCTGATTCGCAACCGACTGAGGCGGCAACGGCGGCGCGACGCACCCCGCGCCGATTTTGGCGATCCGGCCCGGGTTGGCGAACTCGGTGAACCACACGTTGTAATCCGGGCCCGCCGCGATCCCGACCGACATGCTGTTGGGCGTCAGGCCGGACGTGAACTCGGTGGCTGCGCCGGCGGGTGTGATGCGCCCGATCCGCCCCGGGTCGGCGAACTCGGTGAACCACATGTTGCCGTCCGGGCCGGCCCGATTTCGACGGGTCCACCGTCGGGCGTCAAGACGTTCGTGAACTCGGTGACCTGGCCGAGCGGATCACCCGCGCCGACCGGGAGCGCGCCCCACAGCGCGACCATCACTGCCAGCGCGAGAGCAGCTATGACACGACGCGGGGCGCGAATACCCGATAAGCGCACGCGAGAAGACCGTCATACGCCTTTGTCCGGCGGCCGGACCGAACGGCGGCTGCGCGCGCGGCGCTTGCCCTCGTGCATGGCTTGGACGCGCGCGACCGGGATGGCGTGGCCCTCTTCGACGAGGTCGGCGCTCAGCGACTGGGGACGTGGCATTTGCGCGGCCCACGGGTCGCGGTCCCCGAGGTGTCCTAGCGCGGTGTGCACGGTGAAGTCCGCGGGCGAGACGTCGTCGAGGTCGCTCCAGTCCACCGGAAAGGACACGGGCACGCCCGGTCGCACGCGCGGGCTATAGGCAGCGATCACGGTGGCGCCGCCGACCCGGGTCGAATCGACGAACACCTTGCCCTCACGGTCCTCCTTCATGAACGCGGTCGTCGCGATCTCGGGATCGAGCCTTTCGGCCCGCGCCGCGATCGCGCGGGCGGCGGCCGCCGAATCCTCGAGCGGCGCCTCGTCGTCGATCGGGACGAAGACGTGCACGCCCTTGGCCCCGCTGGACTTGACCGCGCCTTCCATCCCAACATCGGCGAGCACGGCGCGCACCAGGCGGGCGGCCCGCACGGCCATCGCGAAGCCGTCGCCCTCGGGCGGGTCGAGGTCGAGCACGAGATACGTGACCCGGTCCGGGCGGTCGGCCCGCACGAGGGTCGGGTGGTATTCGACGGCGCGCTGGTTGGCGAACCAGAGCAGGGTGCGGCGGTCGTTGCACAGCGCGTACGACACGTCCCGCTTCGCGCTTTCGGCCCACCACCGCACCGTGCGCACCCACGGCGGGGTGTACTTCGGGACGTTCTTCTGCATGAACGCTTCCTGCCCGCGGTGGACCCGGATCACCGACAGCGGCCGGTCCCGCAGTTCGGGGATGATCCGGTCGCGCACCCCGTCGAGGTACTCGACCAGGTCCCGCTTGGTCGCGTCGGCGCCGTCGAACAGCGGCTGGTCGAGGTTGGTTAGCGGCACCCCGTCCCGCGATTCGTCGGAGCGCTTGCTGCTCATCGAGAGAGACGGTAGCGACAGATCAGCGCCCCTGAGATCAGTACGGCAGGTCTTCCGGTCGGCAGTTCCTGTAGTCGGGCTCCAGAGGGATCTCGAACTGCACCGCGCGGATCGTTGCCCGTCCTTCCAGCAGCGCCTTGGCAATTCGGTGCATCCCGTCCATCACACGACCGTCGAACCCGAGGATGATCGGATGAGAGAAGTCCACCTCTTCGACCAGCTTCATGTGGTCCACGACCTTCCGAACCGTCGGCCGATCGACCTCGTCGAACCAGTAGACGGAATCGATCTCGTCGATCGAACCGAGGTCCACTTCTTTCACCGGCAGGTCCTTGCTGAGCTCGACCAGCCGGTCGACGTCCCAGGCGTCCAGACCTTCCTCACCGGGCCAGAAGTGATACTGCTTCCGCACCTACGCAGTATCGCTCCGGACGCGGGCGCACTCGCGATCACGCGCGGTGGCTACTGGGCAGTGGGGTTCGAAGCGGTGGAGAGCGGGTTACCGGACTCGATCGGTGCACGAGTGGCATTCGTGAACCGTGCGACGGCGCAATAGAAGCTCAGCGTCAGGATCAACTCGGTCGCTTGACCGAGTCCCAGTGTCGAATACAGAGCCTCCTGCGTGGCATCGCTGAGTGTTGCTGCGGCCTCGAGCTCGTCCGCCGCTTGGCATACGAGGTTCGCATGTTCATCGAGCGAGGTGACGACCGATTCACTGAGGACTGTGGTGAGCTCGGATTGGGACACGCCGTTGTTGTGGGCAATTTGGCGGTGCTGGTGCAGCTCGTACGGTGCACGGGCGGTGCGTGCTTGCCGACAGATTGCGATCTCGCGTAGGCGGTCGTCGAGCTCGCACTGGTAGATGGCGCTCGTGAGGTCCGTCCACGGGACCACGGACTGCGGGACGATTGCAAGCAGGCGGTAGATGCTGATTGGCGGGAGCGACTTCAGCCGCGCCAGTACGTCCGGGGGGATATCACGATCCTCGGGCATCTGGACGTCCACGTTGGCCTCCGGTGCGCTCGATCAACGTGTCGCCGGCAGCTGAGTCCAGGGTGCCGCCCACGTCAACCGGTTGACCCAGTCGTACAAGCCGCGGCTGCGTCAGGGGCCAGGTGCGGCGAGTTCGCTGACGGCGTCGGCTGCGTCGTCGAGAAGCGACACCTGCTCGACGAGCCAGTCCCGCCAAAGCACCGCGGCGATCGCCGCGTTGGTCCCACCGGCATCGGCAACCTTGATCGCATGGAGCGCAGTGGGCCGGGTGGCGTCGGCGAAGTCGCGCGCACCTGGAGGCGGCCGCGGTAGCGAAGCACGTTGGGCGAGCGCATCGGCAAACGCTTGCCATGACTCGCCGATACGGGCAGTCGATGCGTCGAGGGCGGCGCACGCGCGCGAGTTGTGGAGGTCAGCGCGGTGCCTGTCCACGAACCGCAGGCCGGTGCGACCGAGGCCGGCGACGCCCATGACCGTGGACCACGGCGTGTCGTACCTGCGCGACGCGCGCCGATCGTCGAGGTACTGCGCGAAGGCAGCATGCGCTCGGCGCTCCGAAGCGCGGACGGCTGTGAGGGAAGGGCTCGTCGTACGGGTCGCGCGGGCCAGCGTGCGGTAGAGGTCGACGGTGCAAGCGCGTAGCAGGTCGACCGCTCGGCGCGGCCAGAACACGAGAGCCACGCCGAGGCTGACCGACGCGCCGATGAGGATGTCCTCGATACGGACGAGCCCCGTCTGCCATCCCGTCGGGGCAACCAGATTGAAGAGACACACCACAAACACGGTGAACGCCGCTTGTCCGGCGACGAAACCTGCAACCTGGGGCAGGTATGCCGCGAGGAAGGATCCGGCGATGGTGGCCACCCACAACGCAGGTCTATTGAGCCCGACGACTGCAAAGAACACAGACGAAAGCACGAAGCCCAGCGCAGTGCCCAACGCGGCTTCCGCCGCGCTGCGCCCCGTGTCGAACGCATTCGAACGCAACACCGCCAGCGCGCCCAGGGCTACCCAGAAGCCGTGTCCGAGCGATGCCAGGCCCGCGATGAGCACCGCGGCACCGAGCGCGATCCCCGCCCGCAGCGAGTCCTGAAGCCACGCCGAGGTCGGCACCGCGTGCGTCCGTACCAGCTCTGCAGCGCGCCGCAGCGAAGCGCCGGCCACCGCCGTCGGTGCTTCCAACGGCGCGAGCCCCGGCTCGTGGTCGTGAGGACCGCGGCCGGTGAGCAGCACCGAAACGTTTGCATGTACCGACGTGGCGAGGTACAGGAGCAAGCGATCACGGTAGGCGGCGTCAAAGTTTTCCAACACCTGGCGGGGGTCTTCGTGCGTCCGTAGCCCGTCCGTGAGGGCGGCAACTGCTTCGTCCCGAGCTGTGATCCGATCGGCGTCAATCGCATCTGAATCGGGCACCTCTCTGGTTCGGAGTGCGTGCGCCGCCGCCCGTAACTGCCTCGCTGCTCGCCCCGCTACATCCCCGCCACGCCTTTTGCCGAGGAAAGGGTCGGGCTGCTGCACGAGCAGCGCGAGGAGTCGCAGCTCGTCGACGATGAACGTCAAGGCGAGGTCGTGGGCCGATGGCCCGCATCGCCGCCACGTGCTCGACACTCGCCGCAGCTCTCCGAGCGCCTCCGCCACTTCTGCCCGACCCGTGGCGAGGGAATAGCTCGGCAGGTCGTCGACGGCGTCGGCGAGCGCGTCACACGACCGCACCGCTGCCGCGTTGACCACCTCGTGCTCCCGCCGGGGCAGCACCGCCAACGCCGCCACCGTTGCGGCCGCACCGGCGAGGAGCCACCCCGCGAGTCGCTCGGGGACCGCGCTTGCCGGCGCGGGAACCGTTGCGCCCAACACGTACGCGAGGATCGCCGGGCTCACCGCCGCCGCGAATGGGCCTCCGAAGAAGCCCGTGAAGCGGATCACCGCGCCGACCACCACCATCACTGCGGCCGCCTGCCACGGATGTGTCGACAGCACCGTGCCCAGCGCCACCAGCGCCGCTCCGGTAGCGGTGAGGAGAAGGTACGCCTGTGCGCGCGGCCACGCCCGACCTCCGAAGTCGGCGAATGCGAGCATGGAGAAAGCACCGAACGACCCGAACGTTGCCGCCTCAGGTGAATCGGCCACCTCGAGCAGGAACGCGAACACCAAGGTCGCCACAACACAGACGCGGATCGCGCGCCGCAATGCGACCCGGCCCGGATCGCGCGCCGCCGTATTCCACCGAGGGCGAGGCACGCCGCCGCGGCCGCGAACTCTCGTCGGCATCGAGCAACGTTGTAGAACTCGTGGAGATTTACTTCCAGTGCTGACGGCGCCCGCGTGGCGTCGCTACTCGCGCTGAGCGCCGCAACGGGCGAGGTACCGCTGCCAGTCCCAGCGGGAGATGAAGCGGTCGGCTTCCCTCCAGCCGTTCTGGAAGACCTGCTGTTTTCTCGCATCGTCGACGGTGAACTCGACGACGCCGACCTCGCTGGTGTCGACCTGCATGGTGCGCATTGCGACACAGGGCCGTGCGAGGTAGGTCTGATCACGACCGACGATCAGGGTGGCGGTGACGGCTTCGAGCTGGCGGATGCCGGCGATCGGAATCCGCCCGGCGAGGGGGAGCACCTCCCGGTTGTGGCTCGGCAGCCGCGGGATGATCTTGACGCCGAACGTCGGCCACCGTGGAGTTTCCCCGTCCGTGCGGTCGAAGACGGTGATGGGGAAGTTCGACAGCACCCCGCCGTCGACCAGCACGTGCGACTCCTTCGTGTGGCGGTTGGTGAGGTAGACGGGCTCGTAGAAGAAGGGGATCGCGATCGACGCCGCCACCGCGTCGGCCACGAGCTGCTGGTCGGGATCGATCCCGAACCGGGGCCGGTAGTCCCAGGGCAGGTACAGCAGCTCGCCGCTCGTGACGTCGGTGGCGGTTACCACGAGCTTGTAGCGGCGATCCCGGGGCAGTGACGAGCGGTCGTCCTCGTGCCGGAGATCGCCGAAGGTGCGAACGTCGCGGCGCTCGAGTTCATCGGCGAGCCAGTCGCGCACGAAGCCGGTCTCGAACACGCCCCGCTCGAGGAGCAGCGACGCCACGGGCCCGACGATCGGGATCTGGTCGAGCAGGTCTTTGTCGACGGCCTTCATGAAGGGGAACTCGAGCAACGCCGCCCGGATCTCGTCACCGGTGACGCCCGCCGCGACCAATGCCGCGACGATCGCGCCGGCCGACGTGCCTGCTGCCCGCTCGAAGCGGAAGTCGCGATCGAGCCGAGCAAGGGCGCCCGCGAGGCCGATGGCCTTGACGCCCCCACCCTCCAACACCACGTCTGCCTGTTCTTTCATCTTGCGTCCCGTACGCGACTCGCCGGTGCCTGGTCATTCTCCACAGCAAGGCAATAATTCCATGTCGCCCCACCTGACTATCCCGGCGCACTCGCGGTGGCCGCGAGCATCGCCGGGACGCGACAGAGGAGGATCCGATGCCGAGGTACGTCTTGCTGGTCGACTGGACCGACCAGGGTGTGCAGGCGGTGGAGCAGACCGTCGATCGTCTCGAGCACGGGACCGAGATCGCTGGGACGTTCGGGTGCAACATCGAGCACGTCTGGTGGACCCAGGGGGCCGCGACATGGTGAGCGTCATCGATGCGCCCGACGAGCAGGCGATGGTCGCCTACACCCTGGCGCTTGTGCGGCTCGGCAACCTCCGCACGACGACGTTGCGCGCCTGGACGGCCGACGAGATGCGCGAGATCGTCAGCCGGCTACCGCGCTAGACGCCACAAACGTCAGCCTGAAGGATCAACCTGGTCCTTCATTGTGCGTCCCGTCAGGACCGGAGCGGTGAGGGTGAAGGTGTGGCGTGGCTGAGGGACGCCATCACACCTTCGAGGATTCGATTCGCCAGAACTTGCGGCGGCTCGAGCGCGAAATCGACGAGAAGCGCCAGGCGCTGGGTCGCCTGGCGCGAGACCGATCGGCAGATCTCGAGCGCGTCAGTGCCGGGCAACTCCAAGCGCCCGGCCCACAAGACCGCGGAACTGCGCGCCATAGAAGATCTGCGTCACGACATAGCGGCCGCCCTCGACGAAAGCACCGACCGCCAACGCGCGGCCCTCGACCGAGTCGCGACCCTCTGGCTCGCTCGCATCGAGAGGGCGGGCCGCAAAACCGTCGCGCCGGGTCGTGGCGACGCACTACATCGCCCGTGGCAGCCGTGGTGTTCGCGATCGCCGCTGCGATCGGGGGGACGATGCTCCTCCGAGATCGCGAACAGGAGCGCTCTCGGGACGGCTGGCTCCAAGAAGCCGCGCCAGCCGATCAATTGGCGCGCTGCGCAGGCTTCCTCCCAATCGTCTTCGCCCGCGAGTGCTGTTCCGCCGAAGTCGCCATCGCCGCGTTCGTCCTCGGCGCGCTCCGATTGACGATGGCCTTTGCACCTGTTTGCTAGGTCGTAACTCGCCGATCGACGATCGGGTCACCCTGCCGTTCAGACCGCGTCGCGCGTATAACCGGCGATCCGTGCGCACTCGCGGCTAGGTCGAATCCTCGTCGTTCTCCGCCAAGACGCGCTGGACGCCCTCGAAGAACTCGGGCGGCATCTGGCTCATGAGCTCGTCGCCGTTCCAGTACTCGCGCCAGTGGGCAATCTTGCCGTCGTCGTCGAGCTCGATCGTGCACATGACCCGCAGCGTCGGTGCCGCGCCCGACGGGAAGTGCCACGTCTCGGTGCGCTCCACGAGAACGGCGTCGCCCTCGGCCGCGATGTGGCGGATCTCGTAATCCATGCTCTGCACGCCGCCAGCGATCATGAAGTCGAGCTTGCGGCGGATGGCCTCCTTGCCGATGGCGGGATCGGTCGGCACCGGCAGGTCATGGTACGTCGCGTCGTCGGTGAAGAACTCGAGCGCGGCGTCGAAATCGAGCCGGTAGATGGCGTCGAAGAACGCCTCGACGATCTCGACTTCGCCGAGCATCAGCGGGTGAGGTCGGCGAGGAGCCGCAACACCTCGGGATCGCGGCTGCCGATGAGCAGCGTCGTCACCGGGGTCTTGCGCCACGCCTCGATCC
Source organism: Actinomycetota bacterium (assembly GCA_046724655.1). GTDB lineage: Bacteria > Actinomycetota > Acidimicrobiia > IMCC26256 > JACDBD01 > JALZAA01. Next base: position 4,704 of record JBKOWY010000193.1, on the reverse strand, counting down.
GCTCCCGGATGCGCGCCGGCGGTCCGACGAGAGAGATCTCGTCGGCGAACTCGTCCGGCACCGCGAGGACCGCCTCCTCGCGATTGCCGGCGAAGAACAGGTCTTGGATCTGGTGCGCCTCCTCCTCGAAGCCCATGCGCGCCATCAGGTCGGTGTGGAAGTTGCGCCCTTGGGCGCCCATACCGCCGATGTAGAAGCCGAGCATCCCCTTCACCGGCAGCAGCGCCTCGCCCACCTTTTCGGCGACGGTCACGGTGACGTTCACCGCGATCTCGAAGCCCTCGGGCGCGTCGGCGAGCTGGTCCGCGTACACCTCGGGACGGGTCGGGGAGTAATAGAGAGGAATCCACCCGTCGGCGATCTCGGTGGCAAGGCGCACGTTCGTCGGGCCCTCGGCGCCGAGGTACACCGGGATGTCGCGGCGGGGCGGGTGCGTGATCATCTTGAGCGGCTTGCCGAGCCCGACGGCGCCCGGCCCGTCGTAGGGGAGCGGGTAGTGCGGCCCGGCGCTGGTGACCGGTTCCTCGCGTCGCCACACCTGGCGGAGGATGTCGATGTACTCGCGGGTGCGGGCGAGCGGCTGCCCGAACGGTCGTCCGTACCAGCCCTCGACCACCTGCGGGCCCGACACGCCGATTCCGAGCCGGAACCGGCCGTCCGACAGCGCGTCGAGCGTCATCGCGTGCATCGCCATCGTGACCGGGCTGCGAGCCGACATCTGCGCGATACCCGTCACGAGATTGACGCGCGACGTGTGCGCCGCCACCCACACGAGCGGCGAGAAGGCGTCCGAGCTCCACGACTCGCCGGTCCAGATGGAGGCGAACCCGAGCGCCTCGACCCGCTGCGAGAGCTCGATGAGGTCGCGGCCCGCCGGCGGCTGCGCTGTCCAGTATCCGAGCTGGAGGCCGAGCTTGAGGTCGTCGGTCACGCCCGGCACGCTACGCCCAACGCGCGCTTGCCGTGGTCGATGGTCGGGACGACCATGGTCGTTGCAGCCCAGGGGAGGGATCGTGATGAGTGAAGCCGTCGGTGCGATCGCGGCGTTGTGGAGGTTCCCGGTGAAGTCCATGCCGGGCGAACGGCTCGACACGGCTGAAGTGACGGAACGTGGCGTCGTCGGTGACCGTTCCTATGCGCTCATCGAGGCGGAGACGGGCAAGGTGATCAGCGCGAAGAATCCAAAGCTGGGTCCGGCCATGCTTAGCCTCCGGGCGGAGTTCACCGAGTCGCCACGGGCGGGCGAAGAGCCGCCGCCGGTGCGGATCACGCTCCCCGACGGCACCTCGTCGACCAGCGACGCGCCGGACGTCGACGCGACGCTCTCGGGTTACTTGGGGCGCGACGTCACGTTGGCGCGTGCGGCGCCCGAGGACTTCACGGTCGATCAGTACCACCCGGACATCGAGGGACTGGACCCCGAGGGACACCGCGCCACCGTGACCGAGTCCAAGCTCGGCTCGGCGTTCTTCGCCGATGCCGGCCTGCCGTCTGCCGTCCCGGTCGGTGCGTTCTTCGACCTGTTCCCCGTCTCCGTGATGACGACCTCCACGCTCGACCAGCTGAACGAGCTGCGACCCGAGAGCCGTTTCGACGAGCGCCGCTTCCGGATGAACGTCATCGTCGGCACGCCCGACAACGGCTTTGTCGAGAACGACTGGGTTGGTCACGGGCTCGAGCTCGGCAACGGCGTGCAACTGTCGGTCGCCCTGCCCGACCCGAGGTGCGTGATGACCACCCAGCCCCAGGGCGAGCTCCCGAAGGACACGGGGATTCTGCGCACGCTCGTTCGTCACAACCGGATCGACGTCGCCGGCGGGCTGTACCCCTGCGCCGGCGTGTACGCCACCGTCGCGGCGCCCGGCACGATCCACGCAGGCGATACCGCCGTCCTCAACTGAGTTCCCGCGCGTTTCGCTGCCGTGCCCGGCATCGAAGTCCACGGTGACGTCGACTCACGGTTCTCGCCCGTCCGTGACGTCTTCCGCGAGAACTTCGCTCGCGGCGAACTCGGCGCGGGCTGCGCGGTCCTCCTCGACGGTCGGCTTGTGGTTGACCTCTGGGGCGGGTGGGCCGATGATGCTCGCACCACGCCGTGGACGGCGGACACGATCGTCAACGCCTATTCGGTAGGAAAGCCGCTGGTTGCACTGGCGGTTCTCCAGCTTGTCGCGAGTGGAGAGCTCGAGCTGGATGCGCCGGCCACGCGGTGGTGGCCGGAGCTGGTCGCTGGTCGGCACGGCGCGACCGTGCGCCAGATCCTGTGCCATCGTGCGGGCGTCCCTGCGGTGCGCCGCCGGTTGTCGAACAGTCATCTGTGGGAGTGGGACGCGATGGCCAGTGCCGTAGCGGACACGGAGCCCTGGTGGCCGCCCGGGGCGCGGCACGTCTACCACACGAACACGTACGGCTTCCTGGTGGGCGAACTGGCTCGCCGAATGACGGGCCAGACGCCGGGACGATGGCTCCGGGAACGCATCGCGGCACCGCTCGACGCCGATGTTGCGTGGGGGGTGCGCAAGAGCGACCTCCTTCGGTGTGCCGACGTGGCGTGGCGCGGATCGCGCGCGTCACCCGGTGATATGGATTGGGAATCGCTGCGGAGTCAGCCCGACGACAAGGCGATGATCGGTCTGAGCTACTTCAATCCACCGGGTCTCTCCGGGGTCGGGGTCGTGAACACAGATCAGTGGCGGTTCGCCGAGGTGCCCTCGACGAACCTCCACGCCACTGCGAAGGGCGTCGCGCGCGTGTACGCGGCCCTGGCGGCCGGCGGCACCTTCGAGGGAACGGTCGTGGTCGACACCGACGTGTTGGCCGAAGCCGTCCGCGTCCAGTCCGAGGGCTGGTGCCCGGTCCTCGAGCGCGAAGTCAGCTTCGGGTTGGGCTTCCAGCCAACCCGTGCTGACCGCAGCTTTGGCCCGAATCCGGGGAGCTTCGGCCACTTCGGCACCGGTGGGTCAGTCGGCTTCGCCGACCCCGGTGCGCACCTCGCCTTCGGGTACGTCATGAACGCAGTACAGCCGCGCTGGCAGAACGAGCGGAATCGAGCGTTGGTGGACGCGGTCTACGCGTGCCTCTGACCGGAGAGGCGGCGGCCCAGACCTTGCAGCACTGACCGCTGCTGCCAGGCTGTGCAGACCATCGCGGGGAGGCGGTTCCAGTCGGACCACTCATGCGGCTAGCTTGTGGCGATTCATCGGCCCGGTTCGGGCCCAGGCAGGCACGACTCGGAAAAGACGAGGATTGAGGGGCTCGAGCTGTTTCTGAACCGCCGGTTCGGTCGGGGTATCACGGTCCTTGCGGGTGTGACGTTGATCGCGGCGGCCTACGTGCTCGTAGGGGGACGTCGCGTCGATGCCCGGGTCGTTGTCCACACGCGCGCGGGCGAAGTGAGTGCTCCGGTTCATGGCGAGGCCGTCCTCGAGCTGCCGTTCACCGCCGAGCATGCCGCCGTGCACTGGGCGGGCAACCCGGGCGCCGAGGTATCGGTGGCGTTCAGCAGCGACGGTTCGAATTTCGGCCCCGCCGTCGACGTGAGCCGCGACGAGGTCGGGGAGCAGCGCGGGAACGGCGAGACGTACGGCACGATCCTGCGCGCCGGCGGCGCCAAAGCCGCACGCGTCCTGACCGACCGTCCAATCGGACGCGTCACGGTGCTGGCCTTAGCCGACGGGAGCGAGACCATCGTGTCGCGCACGGTCGACGACTCGGTTGCCGGCGCGAGCGTCGCCCAGCCCGGGATCACTTCCCGCTCCGGTTGGGGTGCCGACGAGTCGTTGCGCTTCGCCAACGGCAAGGAGGTGTGGCCACCGACGTTCTGGCCGATTCAGAAATTGCTGGTCCACCACACGGCGACCCAGAACGCCGACCCGAACCCGGCGTCGACCATTCGAGCGATCTACTACTACCACGCCGTCACTCAAGGCTGGGGCGACATCGGTTACAACTTTCTGATCGACGAGGCCGGTCATGTCTACAAGGGGCGGCACTCGCACACGACATCCAACCCGTCGTCGGCGTCGCCGAGCCCGGACGACACGATCACCGGCGAGGACGGCAACGGGAACGGCGTGACCGCGGCACATGCCCAGGGATACAACTCGGGGACGGTCGGCGTCGCGTTCCTGGGAACGCTCACGAACCAGGACGCGACGCCCGCAGCCAGGAACGCGCTCGAAGACGTCCTGGCCTGGAAGGCCGACGCGCACGGCATCGACCCGCAGGGCTCGAGCCTGTACACGAACCCGGTCAGCGGTGCGCAACTGACGTTCCCGAACATCGCCGGGCATCGAGACGTGGGCGCGACCGAGTGCCCGGGCGGCACCTTCTATGCGTCGCTGCCAGCAGTCCGATCGGCGGTCGCGAGCCGCATCCGCGCTTCCACGACGACGACCTCCTCGACGACGACCACGAGCACCACGACGACTACGACCACCACCACGACGACGGCGCCGGCCGTCGATACGACGCCGCCGAGCACGCCCGGTGCCCTCGCCGCCACGGCCGCGAAGCGCAAGATCACCCTGACGTGGGGGGCATCGACCGACACGGGCGGGAGCGGCCTGGCCGGGTACGAGATCTATCGCGGCAACTCGTCGGGCGGTCCCTTCACGATCATCGCCATGACCACGGTGACGAGCTACACGAACACTGGAGTCGGCCGGAACCGCGCGTACTGGTATTACGTGAAGGCCTACGACG
>JBKOWY010000056.1:0-15514 GCA_046724655.1 Actinomycetota bacterium | reverse complement strand
GAAGCCTTCGAGCCCGCCGGTGAGCACGAAGGTGCGACCGGTCAGCGTCTGCTCGACATCGGGGGCGGCGGCCGGCGCCGGGCCCTCGAAGTTCACACCCGCCCTGCGCAGCTTCTCGACGAGCTGCCGGGTTCGGTCGCGAGCGAAGAACTCGTGCACGCTCTGGGCGACGATCGGCCCGATGCCTTCCACCTCGGTGAGCTCCTCGGCCGACGCGTTGACGATCCGGTCGAGGTGCTTGAGGTCACGGGCGATGTCCTGCGCGGTGGCCCAACCCACGTTCGGGACGCTGAGCCCGACGAGCAGTCGCGCCAGCTGCTGCGACTTCGACGCCTGGATGTTGTCGACGAGCAGTTGGGCAGACTTCTGACCAATGCGCTCGAGCTGGACGAGGCGTTCGACGTCGAGCCAATAGATGTCGGCGGGATCGGACAGCAATCCGGCGTCGATGAACTGGCGAACGCGCTCCTCGCCGAGGCCGTCGATGTCCATGGCCGCGGCGAAGTGCACGATGCGACCCCAGCGCTGCGCCGGACAGTCGACGTTCACGCAGTTCGTGGCCGCCTCACCTTCGGCCCGGACCAGCGGCTCGCCGCACGCGGGACAGTCCTTCGGGAACTTCCAGCGCCTGAGGCCCTTGGGCCGTTTGGCGAGGACGGGGCCGACGACCTCGGGGATCACGTCGCCCGCCTTGCGCACGATCACGGTGTCGCCCACGCGCACGTCCTTGCGCGCCACTTCGTCCTCGTTGTGGAGCGTCGCCTGCGAGACCGTCGAACCACCGACGAACACCGGCTCGAGCTGCGCGAACGGCGTCGCCCGTCCGGAGCGCCCGATGCTCACCATGATGTGCCGCAGCTCCGTGGTCTTCTCCTCGGGCGGGAACTTGTACGCGATCGCCCAGCGGGGCGCCTTGCTCGTGGCGCCGAGCTCGTCACGCTGGCCGAGGTCGTCGACCTTGACGACGACGCCGTCGATTTCGTAGCCGAGGTCGTGCCGGTGCTCGAGCATCCGCTCCGAGAACTCGTAGACGTCGTCGAGGGCGTCGAACCGCGTGATCTTGTCGTTCACCGGGAAGCCGAGGTCTCGCAGCCAATCGAGCGTCTCCATGTGCGTCCGCAGGCGCGGGCCGCCTTCTTTCACTCCCGGCTGATAGCAGAAGATCTCCAGGGCGCGCTTGGCGGTGATGCGCGAGTCCTTCTGGCGCAGGCTGCCCGCCGCCGCGTTGCGCGGGTTCGCGAACAGTCGCTGCCCGGCATCGCCCTGACGCCGATTGAGCTCGTCGAACGCCTTGATGGGCATGAACACCTCACCCCGCACTTCGAGCCGCGCCGGCAGATCCGTCCCCTCGAGCTGCTTCGGCACCGACCCGATCGTGCGGACGTTGGGCGTCACGTCCTCGCCGACGAAGCCGTTGCCCCGTGTGGCGGCGCGCACGAGCTTGCCGTCTTCGTACAGCAGCGACACCGCGAGGCCGTCCATCTTCGGCTCGCATGCAAACGCCACGGGGTCGGTGATCTGTCGCTCGATGCGCTTGCCCCAAGCGAGCAGGTCCTCGAGGTTGAACGCGTTGTCGAGCGACATCATCGGCAGGACGTGCTGCACCTCGGCGAAGGTGGTGGCCGGCGCCGCGCCCACCTGCTGTGTCGGCGACTCGGGGCTGATCAGCTCGGGGAACTCGCCCTCGAGCCCCTCGAGCTCCCGGTACAAGTCGTCGAACTCGGCGTCGGAGATCTCGGGGGCGTCGTCCTGGTAGTAGCGCTCACGGTGGTACCGGACGAGGTCGCGCAACTCGTTGACGCGGGCTTCGATCTCCGGCGGCGCGGCCATGACTTGATGCTACCGACGCCTTGTGACACCGACGCGGGGCGATCGGCCGCGGGTCAGGTGCTCGGCGGTGAGCTCGTCGGTGGGGTGGTGGTCGGCGGGCTCGTCGTGGGCGCCGGGCTCGTGGTCGGCGGCGCGGTCGGTGGCGACGTGGTGGCGGGCGGACGAGTGGTCACCGGCGTCGTCGTCGTGGTCACCCGCGTCGTCGACGTCGACGGCGTGTCGTCGCCGCCTCCACCACCGACGAACGCCAGCGCGATCAGCGTGATCAGCGCGATGACGATGACGACCACGATCCCGGCCACGATCAGGCGCATCAGGCGCGATCGCCGCTCCTCCTCGGGGGTCGGACCCGGGCCCGCGACCGGGGCCGGTGCGGCCGGGACCGACTCGCGGGGCCTCGGCATCGCCTGTGTCGTCTCGTACGCGCCGGGGGCGGCGGTGGGCTCGTCGACGACGAGCGCGGTGATCGCGTCGTCCTCGGCGATGTCGTCCTCGACGCGCGTGCCGCAGCGGGGACAGAAGGTGGCGCCGGGCGCCAGCGGCTCGTCGCACACCTTGCAGCGTTCGGCGCCGCCCTCGGCCACGTCAGGCCCCCAGGGTCAGGCGGGCTGCGATCGCCTGGTCGTGGACGCGATCGGCAAGCTCACGAGCGAGGCGGAGCGACCGCTCGGCCTGGCTCGGACCGTGGCCGGCGAGCCCGCACGCCGGAGTGACCACGCTGTGGGTGCGCAGCCGTACCGGATCGCAGCCGCGGCGCGTGAGCTCGCACCAAACGCCCACCAGCGCGCGCCACAGCGGCTCCGACGACTCGCCCACCGGCCGGTCGGTCGGTACCGCGCCCCACGCGATCCAGCCGTCGGCGTCGAGATGACGCGCGAGCACGTCGGCGTCGTCGACGAGCGCGGAGCCCACCTCGACACCGAGCACCTGCGGGCCGGCCTCGAGCGCGAGACGCAGGTCGCCGGCGCCACACACGTGCACGCCCGTCGGACACGAGGGAGCGGCAAGCGCGCCCGACAGCACATCGACGGCGGCCTCGTGGTCGATCGGCGGGTCATAACGCCGCCACGCAACAAGTGCCGGCTCGTCGAAGAACAACACCAGCGCTGATGCCGGCAGCCGTGTCTCGACGAGCTCCTCGACGGCGCCGGCCCACGCCCGCGCCGCCTCGCCGCCGCGTCGGAACGCGTGCGACGGCGGAATGCCGCACTGAGTCAGCGCCAAGCCGAGAGTGAGCGGTCCGGCGATCTGCACCTTGACGCGCGGCGGGCACGCGCTGCCTGCGGCAACATCGAGGAAGGCGAACAGACCGGCGTGCGCGCGGTCGTCGAACTCGGGAACGGGCGGCGCCGTCGCGACGCCCGCGACGGCGATCGACCCTTCTTCGTCAACGGTGACCTCGGGCAGCGCGCGCGCCCATTGGGCGACCATCCCTTCGAGCGGTGTGCGCACGGGTAGCTGCGGCGCAGCCGGAAACCGCGGGTGCGCACGTAGGACAAGCTCCGCCGCCGCGCGCGGATCGGTGTGCGGCAGGCTGCCGATGGCCGTGGCCAGCGCCGGCGCGAGGGGTGGTGCATGCGGGGCCGCGGCCATGAGGCCCGTAGTATACGGATCGTTCTGAAAGCCCCCGGAGGCGACTCGCGCCGATGATGTTGTGGCTGGTGCGAGTGGTATGGGCTTCGCTACCGATCACGGCCGGTCCCGCCGCGGCGAGCGTGCTCACAGATTGGTCCGCGCCGCCGCGCGCGGTCGCAGAAGCCCTTTTGTGGGTGGCGTGGACGATCGCGTTCATCGCGTTGTTCGCGCCCCGCCCGATGGGGCTGACAATCATGCGAATCGTGGCGCCGTCGTTCGTCGTGCTGGCCGCGGTCGTGCTCGTGATCGGTGGCGCCGATGGTCTGGAGGCGGTCGTCGCCATGGCTGCGACGCTCCTCGCCGGCTGGCTGACCGTTGCAGATCCAACGGTCTCGATCGCGTGCGCCAACGGCGCCGCCTATGGCGATGAGCGTCGCCATCCGCTTCGAATCCCGCCCGTGCTGTGGCTGGGGCTGCTCCCGCCGGCGCCGTTGCTCGTGGCCGCGGGCGTTGCCGCCGGGCCGCTGCTGCTGGCCGACGGCCGCATCGGCGCCGGCATCGCCACGCTCGTCGTCGGCGTGCCGGTGGCTGCTTTCGCGGCGCGGTCGTTGCACAGCTTGTCCCGGCGGTGGGCGGTGCTGGTACCTGCCGGCCTCGTGCTCGTCGACCCGATCGCGCTGCCCGATCCGGTCCTGTTCGTGCGCGAGCGGATCGAGTCGCTGCGCCTCATGCGGCGCGGCGAGCCCGTGCCTCCGGAGTCGCTCGACCTGCGGCTCGGCGCGACGCGCGACTCGATCGCGCTCACGCTCGACCGCCCGACAGAGTTTCTTCAGACACGTCGCGGACGGCGCGGCTCCATAGCCGTGCAGACGACCGACATTCGGTTCGCGGCGTTCCAAAGCCGCGAGCTGCTCACGACGGCGGCGAGCCGCCGCTTCCGCGTCACGCTCTGACGTCAGCGCGCGTCGACGTACACAACGAACGCGACGTACCCGATCAAGAGAGCCACGCCATCTGAACGGCTGAGCCGGCCGCGCCGCGCGCCGAGCGCGATCACCGCCAGCAACGCCATCACCATGATGACGAGCGGCCCCCGTAAACGAGCGGCGTCGACAATTCGCAGCGGACGAGCGATGGCGGCGAGGCCGAAGCTCAGCGTCGAGTTCCACGCGAACGAGCCCACGACCGCGCCGACCACGGCGTCCGTCGCCCCACGTCGAGCCGTCGACCACGCCAGCACCACGAGCTCGAGCGTCGTCGCCAGGCCGACGAGCGTGAGGCTCACGTCGGTCTGGGTCGACTCGGTCTCGGCGATCGATCCGACCGCCTCGACGAGCACGATCGAGCCGAGTGCGAGCACCGCCGCTCCGGCGAACACCAAAGCGAGCTCGAGACCCACGTGCCGCGCTGCTGGGTCCTCGCGTGCATCCGCGGGGCTCTGCGGCTCGACCGAAGCCCGCCGGCGCTCCAGCCACCAGATCACGACGACGTATCCGGCATAGAGCGCGATGAGCAGCGCTCCCACGATCCGGCCGATGTAGCCGCCCCACGCCGCGGCCGCGCCGGCGACGCCGAGCACCGACGCGAGGAGCGCGTAGCGGCGGATCGAGCGCCCGAACGGTAGCGGCGCGACGAACGCCCCCGCCGCCAGCGCCACCAGGCACGCGGCGATGTTCGCCCCGACGACGTCGCCGAACGAAACCGCCGGCAGGTGGCGCAGCGAGCCGGTCACCGCGGTCGCGACCTCCTCGGGCTCCGACCCCGCCAGCACCACCGAGATCGCGAACGCCGACACGCCGAGCCCGCGGGCCGCACCCTCCAGGTGCTCGGCGAACAGCTCGGCGCCCGCGATCACGATGGCGACGCCCGCGACGAGCGCGACAATCGCGACCGCGGTGCTCATGTGACAATCACCCTCGACCCTTGGGTCGGTCCACAGTGCCGGAGGCCCGGCGTTCGACCCAACCGTCGCACGGGACAGAAGGGAGTGCTGGCGTGCGCATCGAGTCCTCGGTCACCTCGGTCTCGTGGATCCCGTCCGAAGCCGTGACGGGCATGACGAAACTGCCGTTCGAGGTGGGGTTCACGCATTACGACAACCCACCTCCTGACGTGATCGAGGACCTCGAGGGTCTCGGCACCGCTGATGGCTTTCGCTTCGCGAACCGACTGCGGGCGTGGATCGAGGTCCAGGACGGCAAGATCGTCGACCAGGGTTACAGCGGCGGAGCGGTGATGGGCTCCACGACCGTGCGGCTCGGCAAGCAGGCGACGTTTGCCGCCGTCGGCTTTCCCGACATCCGGCGCGATCCGGAGATCAGCCAGACGTCGGCCCGCTTCGTGCAGACCGCGGGCGGCCGGCCCGGGATCCCCGCGCCCCGCCGCGTCCGCCATCCACCGTTCGTGCAGCTCACGGGGCCGACGGTGTGGACGACCCTCGCGCTCACCCTCAACGTGGACGGGACGGCCCGATACGAGCTGGCGGGCGCGAGCCCGTTCCCGCGCCACTGGATCTACGACGAGGAAGGAAAGCTGGCGCAGAAAGCCGGCCTTACCGACTTCAAGGAGTGGTACCGGCGCGCATTCGGCAAGCACACGCCGTGGGGCGACGAAGACTCGCGGGCTCTCGTCACGACCGCCGAGACCGCGCTCGAGCGCGAGCTCTCACTCGTGATCATGCGCGACGACGCGAAAGCGAAGATCCAGCGGCTTCGTAAGGGCAAGGCACTCACGAAGCAAGGCGACCGAGGCGACGAGGTGTTCCTCCTCCTCGACGGCGTGCTGACGGTCGAAGTCGACGGCGAGCCGGTGGCCGAGCTCGGACCGGGCGCCATCCTCGGCGAACGGGCCGTGCTGGAAGGCGGAGTCCGCACCGCGACATTGCGGGCGGCGACCAAGTGCAAGGTCGCGGTCGCACCGAGCAACCGCGTCGACCCCGAGGCGCTCGCGGAGCTCAGCAAGCGCCACCGCCGCGAGGACGAGTAACCGACGCGATCAGGAGGCGATGCCGCCGCCGAGCAGGTCGTCGCCGTCGTAGAGCGCGACAACTTGGCCCGGTGCCACCCGGGGCTGGGGGTCTTCGAAGCGCACCAGGCCGCCGTCGAGGAACGCGGGCACGGGCGCGCCGTGGGCGCGCACTTGCGCGTCGAGCTGCCGGTTCGGGGCAGGCGGCTCGTGTACGAGGCGCAGGTCACGAAGCTCGACGGCGTCGCGCAAGAGGTCCTCGCGGCGACCGAGCACGACCGTGTCGGTGCGCGGGTCGAGGTCGGTGACGTACCGCCGCTCACCGGCGGCCACCCCAACCCCGCGACGCTGCCCGATCGTGAACGCAGCCACCCCGTCGTGGGTGCCGAGCACCGTGCCGGCGGTGTCGACGACGACTCCGGCCCGAGCGCCGGCGCGGTCGGTCACGAACCGCTCACGCGACCCGCGAGTGATGAAGCAGACATCCATGCTCTCGGGCTTGCTCGCGGTGCGCAGCCCGAGCCGGGCGGCGTGCTCGCGTACCTCGGCCTTGGTGAGCTCACCCACCGGGAGCAGCGTCCGGCCCAGCTCGCGCTGGCCGAGCATGTAGAGCACGTACGACTGGTCCTTGGCGCTGTCGACGCCCCGGAGCAGCCGTCGTGTGCCGTCGGAAGCGTGGCGGACACGGGCGTGGTGACCCGTGGCGACCGCGCCATAGCCGAGGGCGTCGGCTCGTTCCAGGAGCCGGCCGAACTTGATCGACCGGTTGCACTCGACGCAGGGGTTTGGCGTGCGGCCACCGGCGTACGCGTCGACGTACGGTCCGACCACGCGACCATCGAAGTCGTCGGTGAAGTTGAACACGTAGTGGGGGATGCCGAGCTGGGCCGCGACTCTTCGCGCGTCCTCGACGTCGGCGGCGCTGCAACAACCGGAGTCGGACTCCCCGCCCCAGAGCTTCAGCGTGACGCCGGTGACGTCGTAGCCCTCGTCGCGCAGGAGTGCGGCCGCGACCGACGAGTCGACGCCGCCGCTCATCGCGACCAGAACCCGGTTCGTGCTCGCCGTCATCGCGCGGTCGTGACGGCCGGGCGCAGCTGCTCGACACCGCGCGGGATCACTTCGAGCGCGGTGTCGATGTCGGCGTCGGTCGACGCGTAGCCGAGGCTCAGCCGGATCGACGCGAGTGCGTCGTCCCGAGACAAGCCCATGGCCGCCAGCACGTGTGACGGCTCGGTCGCACCGGACGTGCACGACGAGCCCGCCGCCGCGCACACGCCCTGCTCGTCCAGCAGCACGAGCAGCGCCTCGGCCTCGGCATCCGGGAAGCCGACGTGACAGTTGCCGGCGACCTTGCGCGCCGCGTCGCCGTTGAAGAAGCAGCCAGGCACGCGTTCGGCCAGCCCGCCCGCGAGCCGATCCCGCAGCGCTCCGACGCGCGCGACCTCGTTGGAACGGCGTTCGGCGGTCACCCGTAGCGCGGCGGCCATCCCGACCGCCCCGGCGACATTCGCCGTTCCCGACCGCAGCCCCCACTCCTGGCCGCCCCCCTCGATCAAAGGCTGGAGCTGCGCGCCGGCCCGGCGCACGAGGGCGCCCACGCCCTTGGGCCCGCCGAACTTGTGAGCCGAGATCGACACGAGATCGGCGCCCGCCGCGGCCTCGGCGACGTCCAGCCAAGGCACGGCCTGCACGGCGTCGGTGTGCAGGAGGGCGCGGGGCGCTCGGTCGCGCACCAGGCCGGTGACCTCGTCGAGTGGCTGAACCGTTCCGATCTCGTTGTTGACGAGCATCACCGAGACGACCACCGTGCCGTCGTCTAGGGCATCGGCGAGCGCGTCGAGATCGATGATCCCCGCCCCGTCGACCGGCACCCGGGTGACCCGAAAGCCTTCGCGTGCGAGCCGGTCGCACGGCGCGAGCACACCCTTGTGCTCGAACGCGGTCGACACGACGCCGACGCCGAGCCCCACCTCCTGCGCGGCGCGCGCCGCGCCCTTCACGGCGAGGTTGTCGGCTTCCGTGCCGCCGCCGGTGAACACGATCTCGGACGGCGCGGCGGCGAGTGCGGTCGCCACCTGCTCGCGTGCCTCTTCGAGCGCGTTCTTGCCCGTGCGGGCGGCGGCGTGCCCGCCCGATGGGTTGCCGAACGCCTCCGCGAGGAACGGCTGCATCGCAGCCATGGCCTCGGGATACACGGGGGTAGTCGCCGCGTAGTCGAGGTAGGCCATCAGCGCGAGTGTAGGCACCCGATGTCGCATTCCAGTTCTGTGAGACGTGGCTCGGCCGCCATCGCGATCGCGGCACTCGTCGTTGCGACTGCGGTCGTCGCCGCCGTGAAAGCGCCAAAGCGGCGGGTGATCATCTACGGCGACTCATTGGCACTCGAGGCTCGCGACTTCTTCGCGCTCTCGGTCCAATCCGGGAATGAGGCCGTCGTCGTGGACCGCACGTTTGGCGGCACCGCCATCTGCGACTGGTTGGACCGGATGCGCCGTGACGTGCGCGACCTTCAGCCTTCGGCGGTGGCGCTGGAGTTCGTCGGCAACAACGTCACCCGCTGCATGCGGGGCCGTGACGGTCCGCTCACTGGCGGCGCCCTGGTGGAGAAGTACCGGGACGACGCCCGCATCGCGACCACGATCTTCGCCGGGGCCGGCGTACGCGTGTACTGGGTGGGTGGACCTCGGGTATCTGGCATCCGGTCGATCGAGCTGACCGGAATCCGGGATGTGTACGATGCCGAGCCCCGCCGGCTGACGTTCGTCACGCCGCCTTTGGACCGTGTCCGATACGTCGACGCGGGCCGATCGCTGCTCGAGAACGGCAACCACACGACGACGCTTCCGTGCGCGCCCAACGAGGGCGTCGACGAGGGCTGCGTCGACGGGCGCATCCCCGTCCGGAATCCCGACGGCGTCCATCTGTGCCCGGTCGATTTCGATCGCCAGACAAATCGTTGCCCCATGTACTCCGGCGGTGCGGCCAGGTTCGGCATCTCGATGGCGCAGCCGGTCCGGCGCGACCTCGACCTGTAACCAGGGGGCAGGCCGCCGCGGAATAACTGTCACACCCCCGAGCGATACTGCTCACGTGGGTACGCAACTGCGCCTCGTCGAAGGGATCGAAACGACAGCCAGGCCCGCCCGTCCCCGCCGGGCGGAGCCGGCCCGTCGCGGCCGCCGGGCCGTCCACTGGCCCGACTGGCGGCTCGACGACCGCGCCCGGCGCGTCGGCCGCGAGGGCATCGCCCAGGCTCGGGCGGCCCTGGCCCGAGCGCAGCAGACCGACCCGAAATCCCACCTGCCCAAGGCGAGCTGACGCAGTCAGGCCCGGAGGCACCTCGACGCCCACAAGTAGCCTGGTCGCAATGGGCGACGATGCGTTTCCCCGCAAGTCCCTCGAGGACTGGCGCGCTCTCGCCGAGCAGGAGATCAAGGGGAACGTCGACCGCCTGACGTGGGTCACCCCCGAGGGGATCCCGGTCGAGCCCCTTTACACGGCCGCCGACCTCGAGGTCCTCGAGGGCGTCGACACGCTGCCCGGGTTCGAGCCGTTCGTGCGCGGCATTCGGGCGACGATGTACGCCAACCGGCCGTGGACGATCCGCCAGTACGCCGGCTTCTCGACCGCCGAGGAATCGAACGCGTTCTACCGCAAGAACCTGGCCGCCGGGCAGATGGGCCTGTCGGTGGCGTTCGACCTCGCCACCCATCGGGGCTACGACAGCGACCACCCACGCGTTGCCGGCGACGTCGGCATGGCCGGGGTCGCGATCGACTCCGTCGAGGACATGAAGGTCCTCTTCGACGGCATACCGCTCGAGAAGATGAGCGTGTCGATGACCATGAACGGCGCGGTGCTCCCAGTGCTCGCCGGTTACATCGTGGCGGCGGAGGAGCAGGGCGTCGGCCAGGACCAGCTCTCCGGGACGATCCAGAACGACATCCTCAAGGAGTTCATGGTCCGCAACACCTACATCTATCCGCCCGAGCCGAGCATGCGGATCGTGGCCGACATCATCGAGTACACGGCGAAGCACATGCCGCGGTTCAACTCGATCTCGATCTCCGGCTACCACATGCAGGAGGCGGGCGCGACCGCCGTGCAGGAACTGGCGTTCACGCTCGCCGACGGGGTCGAGTACGTGCGGGCGGCGACGGGCCGGGGCCTCGACATCGACGCCTTCGCCGGACGTCTCTCCTTCTTCTTCGCCATCGGCATGAACTTCTTCATGGAGGTCGCGAAGCTGCGAGCGGCGCGACTGCTGTGGGCGCGCCTGATCCGACAGTTCGGACCGACGAAGCCGGGCTCGATGATGCTGCGGACGCACTGCCAGACCTCGGGCGTGTCCCTCACCGAGCACGATCCGTACAACAACATCGTGCGCACGGCGTACGAGGCGCTGGCGGCGGTGCTCGGCGGCACGCAGAGCCTGCATACGAACTCGTTCGACGAGGCGCTGGCGCTGCCTTCGGAGTCCTCGGCCCGGATCGCCCGCAACACGCAGCTGATCCTGGCCGAGGAGACCGGCATCACGAACGTCGTCGACCCGCTCGGTGGCAGCTACTACCTCGAGGCGCTGACGCACTCGCTCGCGCACGAGGCCCAGAAGTTGATCGACGAGGTCGAGGAGCTCGGGGGCATGACGAAGGCGGTCGAGTCCGGCATGCCGAAGCTGCGCATCGAGGAGTCGGCGGCCCGGCGTCAGGCGCGCATCGACCGGGGCGAAGAGGTGGTCGTCGGCGTCAACAAGTACCGGCCTGACGGCAACGACGACGTCGAGATCCGCGCCGTCGACAACACGGTCGTGCGCGAGCAGCAGATCGCCCGGCTGCGGAAGCTGCGCGAGAGCCGGGACGAGCGTCGTGTGCGCGAGACGCTGCAGCGGCTCACGGAGGGCGCGGCGCGCGGCGCCAACCTGCTCGAGTTGTCGATCGACGCCGTGCGGGCGCGGGCGACGGTGGGCGAGATCTCGGACGCGCTGGAGAAGGTGTTCTCGCGCCATCGGGCGACGATCCGTAGCATCAGCGGCGTGTACGGGTCCGAGTACGAAGGAGACGAGGGCTACGCGCGCATCCGCCGCGAAGTCGACGAGTTCGCGAAGGGCGAGGGTCGCCGCCCGCGCATGCTCGTCGTGAAGATGGGCCAGGACGGACACGACCGCGGCGCGAAGGTGATCGCCACGGCGTTCGCCGACATCGGCTTCGACGTCGACGTCGGCGCCTTGTTCCAGACGCCCGAGGAGGCCGCTCGGGAGGCGATCGAGAACGACGTGCACGTGGTCGGCGTCTCGAGCCAGGCGGCCGGGCACCGGACGCTCGTCCCCGAGCTGATCCAGGAGCTGCGCAAGCAGGGCGGCGACGACATCCTGGTCGTCTGCGGCGGTGTGATCCCGCCCCAGGACTACGACTTCCTCCTCGACGCTGGCGTGGCCGCCATCTACGGCCCGGGCACCAACATCCCCCACGCCGCCGCCGAGATCCTCGAGCTCCTCCGCACGCGCGGCTCATGATGCGTTCCTCAGGCATCACTGTGATGCTCCACGCACGCATCGGAGTGTGAGCGAGCTCGCCAAGCAGGTGCTCGAGGGGGATCGGCGCGCGCTGGCGCGGGCGATCACGACGGTCGAGTCGACGCGCGCCGACCATCGCGACGAAGCCGCCTCGCTCCTGACCGAGTTGCTGCCGCACATCGGCGGCGCGGTCCGCATCGGCATCTCGGGCGCGCCCGGTTCCGGCAAGTCGACGTTCATCGAGTCGTTCGGGCTCCGGCTCGTCGAGCAGGGACATCGCGTCGCGGTGCTGGCCGTCGACCCGTCGAGCACGCGCACCGGTGGCTCGATCCTCGGCGACAAGACGCGCATGGAAGATTTCGCGCGCGCCGACGCCGCGTTTGTGCGCCCGTCACCCACGGCCGGCACGCTCGGCGGCGTCGCTCGCCGCACCCGTGAAGCGATGCTCCTGTGCGAAGCCGCCGGCTTCAACGTGGTAATGGTGGAGACCGTCGGCGTCGGTCAGTCGGAGGTCGCGGTCGCGGGAATGGTCGACCTCTTCATCCTGCTGATCGCGCCCGGCGCCGGCGACGAGCTGCAGGGCATCAAGCGCGGGATCATCGAGCTCGCCGACATCGTTGTCGTCAACAAGCACGACGGCGAGCTCGCGGCCGCGGCTCGCACCACGGCCGCCGACTACGGCAGCGCGCTCCGGCTCGTGCGCTCCAAGTCGTCGGACTGGGCTCCCCGCGTCGTGCTCGTCTCGGCGTTGGAGGGCACCGGCATCGACGAGCTGTGGGAGACCGTCGAGGAGTTCCGTGCCAAGCTCGGCGCCACCGGCGAACTGGAACGTCGCCGGGCCGAGCAGGCACGCGAGTCGATGTGGTCCGAGGTCTCAGAGAGCCTGATGGACTCGCTGCGGCGCGACGAGCACGTGTCCGGGCTCGTCGAGCGCGTCGAAGGCGAGGTCACCGCGGGCGAGATCCCGCCGGCATCCGCAGCCCGCCAGATCCTGGACGCCTTCCGCCCCGCCAACGGGCATTGACCCGGTAGACACATCTCTTTACAATCTCAGGCACCTTCACTTCCCCGCCGCGTCGTCAGTCGCTCGTTGTCGCCGGGAGGAAGCGATGCCCGCCACGCTCACGATCAAGCCCTGGCCCGATCCCCTGCTCGACACCCTGGGCCACGATCCCCGCTCCTTGTACGTCGAGACGTTCTGGTTGCCCACGCTGGGACCGACCGCAGTCCTCCTGTTGCGCCACCTCGCGACCAAGTTCGACGAGGCGCCGGCGGGCATTGAGCTGCCGGTGGCCGACACGTCGCAGGCGCTCGGCCTCGGTCAGCGCGAGGGCAACAGCTCCCCGATCGTGCGCACGTTGACTCGTCTCTCCCAGTTCGACCTCGCCTGCGACGACGGGCATGGCACGGTCGCCGTGCGCCGCAACCTGCCGCCGATCAACCGGCGCCACGTGCGCCGGCTCCCGGCGCACCTCCAGGTCGCGCACGCCGAGTGGGCCGAGGCGAAGCTGGCCGAGGCGCCGCTGGCGACCGCCCGCCGCCGGGCCCGCCAGGTCGCGTTCACGCTGCTCGAGCAGGGCGACGACGCCGACCACGTCGAGCGGGTGTTGTACGCGACCGGGTTTCATCCTTCGGTCTGCCACGACGCGGCGCGCTGGGCCTATAAGCGCCACCGCAACGCGATGGAGACCGCCGCCAGGGCGACGCCCGACTCCGCCGCGTAGGCCGCATAGCCTGCATGCGTGGCCGTCAGCACCGAGCTGGAGTCCGTCGCGGGCTGGATCCGAAATGCGCGCCTCATCGTCGTGCTCACTGGCGCCGGGATCTCGACGGAGTCCGGGATCCCGGACTTCCGCGGGCCGCAGGGTGTCTGGACCAAGAACCCGGAAGCCGAGAAGACGGCGACGCTCCAGTACTACATGTCCGATCCGGAGATCCGGAAGCGCAGCTGGCAGAACCGGCTGCGCAGCAAGATGTGGCACGCCGAGCCGAACGCGGGGCACCGCGCGCTGGCCGACCTCGAGCGCAAGGCGGCGCTGCACACGCTCGTGACCCAGAACATCGACCGGCTCCACCACCGCGCTGGCAACTCACCCGAGAAGATCATCGAGATCCACGGCAACGCGCAGGAGGTCAAGTGCATGGCATGCACGTTCCGCGGGCCCATGGACGAGACGCTCGAACGCGTCGGCGCCGGCGAGGAGGACCCGCGCTGCCTCGACTGCGGCGGCATCCTCAAGTCGGCCACGATCTCGTTCGGTGAGAACCTCGTCCCCGCCGACCTCGAGCGGGCTCAGCGCGCCGCGCAGGACTCCGACCTCTTCCTGGCGATCGGCACGTCACTGACGGTCTACCCTGCTGCTGCACTTCCCGAGTACGCGCTCAGCGCCGGAGCGCGCCTCGTGGTGATGAACGCGCAGGACACACCCTTCGATCGATTCGCCGCCGCGGTTAGCCGTGACCCGCTGGGCGAGGTGCTCCCCGCCCTGATGGCGCGGGTGTAGTGGCAACGCGAAGCGGGACGGGCCCAAAGGCCCGTCCCGCAGACACTTCGTATCGTGAACCGCGCTAACCCGTGAAGGCGGGCCCCCCGGCGACCGGTTCCGCCGCTGCGGCCGTCGGCCCGGCGCACGTCTCCCCGTTGTCACCCAGCAGGCAGAACGGCGCCACCCAGGCGACCTTGGCGTCCTGGTTGATCAACGGTGTCAGGAGCGCAGTCGCGGCCTGGTCGATCGCTTCCGGACCAGAGATGCCGTTATCGATGATCTGCTGGACCGCACCGGCCAGGGCCGCCGGGTCGGGGTTCGTGTTGAGGTCGAGACACACCCCTGCGACCAAGTAGGTCTTCGGCCGCTCGGCGGGGGGTGCCGTGACGTCGCCCTGGCCCGTCACCGGGTCCCAGAAGCTCGTCGCGCTCTCCTGGCCGGTCGTCTGGTCGATCGCCGGCCGTTGGGTCGCGGGATCGGCGAACACGAGGATGAAGAAGAGCGTGAGGTCGATCGCGTCTGGGCCCAACTCTTGAAGGTTGTCGGCGTCTTGGATCGCATTCAGTAGGTCTTGGACCGCTGGTGACGGGTTGCCTTGGGCGATTACCGCGCCCGCAACCTGCTGGAGCGAGGCAAAGATGTCGCTCGGGCTCAGGCACTCGCCACCTACCGCCGTGGCCTCCGCCGGCAGCTGAGCATGGATATTCGTCCCGACAGGCCCTTGCGTCGGGTTGATCTGGAGCGTGAAACGCGGCTCCGGTTGCGACGACGCCGGCACAGTGAGTGCCACGACCCCGAGCACGGCGGCCGCCATAACAACGCCGGTTCGCTTGAGCATTACCCACCCCCTATTAGGCCGCCGCGGCATTTGTCCGACCGACGGCAAAATCACCCCGTTTGGGAAGGCCCGGAATGTACCAAACGCGGCGCCGGCCGCGTCAAGTGCCTGGTCCGGCCCCCATCCGAGGAGCGGGTGGGATCAGGGCGCCGTCACCGGATTCCCTTGCCGCCACGGCGGCGCCGACGATGCCGGCCTCGTTGAGCAGCTGGGCGGGGACGATCGGGGCGCGGGTCTTGAGGAACTCGAAGAACTTCGTCGCCTTCTTGCTGACCCCCCCGCCGATGATGAACAGGTCGGGCCAGA
>JBKOWY010000077.1:0-22887 GCA_046724655.1 Actinomycetota bacterium | reverse complement strand
TACAACGGTTTCCGGAGGGCGCGAGCGGATCCTCGTTCTTCCAGAAGCGGGTGCCGAAGTCGGCGCCCGACTGGTTGCAGACCGCGATCGTCAGCACGCCGAACGGCACGACCTCGCGGGCCTTGGTGGCGGCCGACCTCGCGCACATCCTCTGGGCTGTGAACATCGGGTGCCTCGGCTTTCACGTCTGGCCGTACCTCGCCGCCGATCCCGACCACGCCGACCAGCTCCGCCTCGACCTCGACCCCCAGCCCGGCACCGACTTCACCGACGTGCGGGCGGCCGCCGCCGCCCTGCGCGCGCTCCTCGACGAGCTCGGCATCGCCGGCTACCCGAAGACGACCGGCAATCGCGGCTTGCACGTGTACGTCCATCTCGAGCCCCGTTGGGATTCGTACGACGTACGCAGAGCGGCCGTCGCCGCCGCCCGCGAGCTCGAGCGTCGCCACCCGGATTTGATGACCGCGGCGTGGTGGAAGGAGGAGCGGGGCGAACGCATCTTCCTCGACTTCAACCAGAACGCGCCGCACAAGACGGTCTTCGGCGCGTGGTCGGTGCGGGCTCGGCCCGGCGCGCAGGTCTCCACACCCTTGCATTGGGAGGAGATCGACGAGATCCACCCGGACGACCTGACGATCTCCACTCTCCCCGCCCGGGTCGAGGAACGCGGCGACCCCTGGGCCGACATGAACGACAACCCGCAGTCGATCGAGCCTTTGCTCGACATGTACGCGCGCGACCGCGCCAACGGCCTCATGGACGCGCCGTGGCCGCCCGTGTACCCCAAGCAACCCGACGAACCGCCCCGCGTCGCGCCAAGTCGTGCCCGCAAGGAGTAACGACCGACTCGGTCACGGTGGTCGTGCTCGTGCCCGGCGTCGACGAGCGCGTTCGGGTTTCCACTGCCCTTCGTGCTCGTCGTAGTGGTGGAGGTGGCAGCGCAGCTCGAGGTTCTGTAGCGCAGTCTCGCCACCGTCCGTCCAGTGCTTCTTGTGGTGCACCTCGCACCATCCCGGCGGCCGGTCGCAGCCGGGGGCGACGCAGTGGCGGTCGCGGGCGATGACTGCCCGGCGCAGCGCGGCGGGGATGGTGCGGGTGCGCCGTCCAACGTCGAGGGGTTCGCTGGTGCCGTTGGTGATGACGCGGCTCACCCCGGTGTCGCAGGCCAGGCGCCGCGCCGCCTCGCCGCTGACCACCCCGCCCCAGTCGAGCTCGGCCGCCTTGGCGCCGGCGCGCCGCTCGAGCGTGCCCAGATCTACGTGCACGTTCAGGTGCGGACGCTCGCCGCCGCTCATCGGCAGCTCACCCCGATCCAGCGTCTGGCGCGCCAGCTCGACCAGCGCATCGGCGCGACGCTGCGTCGGCGTGCGCGTCTCGTCGGGCAAGGGCTTGTCGTACGCGGCGATGGCTGTGCGCACGATGGCACCGTCGTCGCCGAACAGCTGACCGTCCAGCACCGTCATCGACTCGAAGGTCTCGGAAATATCGAAGCGCCGCCGCTCGCGGGCCTCGTCCTCAGCCGCGACGAACGCCTCCGGATCCACCGCGTGGCGCCAGTGCGAGAGCACCTTGCCGAGCCCGCGCGGATCCAAGGTGCGCGCCGCGTCCACGAGGATCGATTCGGACCCCGCCCAGACCTCGCCATCGACGTCGTCCGCTGCCGCGCTGAGCTGGCGTACGTGGCCGTAACCGATCTCTCCTGCTGCGAAGGCGGCCGCCGTCTCCGGTAACTCGCCAAGCCGGCGCGCCAGGCTGACGCGCTCCCTCGCTGCGCCCGGCGTCAGACCACAGTGCCGGCGCACCCAACACTCCGTCGACAACACGTCGTCATCGTCAGCCCCGCGCCGAGCGTCGAACACGGCCAGGCGCCGCATCCACTCCGCATCGAGCCGCTCCCGGGCCCGCGCCAGCTCGACGAGATCGTCAGCGAGCACCGCCGGTGGCGTCGCGTCGAGATCCTCGGCCGCCAACTCGTCGATTGCCGAACCCAGCTCGGACACAGCACCTCCCACCGAACCGCCGGGGAAGTGCCGCTACGAACGTATGTTCGATTCTACATGAGCGCGGCCCGATGTCAAGAGTCGTGGTCGGCACCGGCGACGACGACTTTCCGTGTCTGGTACATCTGCGGCTGATCGTGCGAGAGGAGCGAGCCATGCGACGCCGGCACATCGACGTCACAGCTCGATCGCGGGCCACGCCGGACGTCCTCTTCATGCTGCTGACCGACGGGAGCACCTGGCCGGCTTGGACGCCGATCGAGTCTTTCGAGCTTGAGCGGGAGGGCGACCCACCTCCGGAAGGCCCGGGGGCCGTCCGCGTGTTTCGCCGCGGCCGCACGACAGGCCGCGACCAGATCGTCGACGTCGCCCCCGACCAGCGCTTCGGCTACGTCTCGCTCTCGGGTGTGCCCGTCCGGGACTACCAAGCAGAAGTCGAGCTCCAGCTCTCGGCCGAAGGCACCGACATCCATTGGCGGGCATCCTTCCTTCCCAAGGTGCCAGGCACGGGCTGGCTCATGGAGCGCGGTCTCCGCCGGTTCCTCTCGGAGTGCGCGACCGGGTTGGCCGCGCATGCCTCGTCTCAGGCTTGACAGGCGTTTAAGCGCGCAGGTGCTCGTAGAGCGGCGTCGCGAAGCGCGGGATCACGGCCGTTCCGCCCAGCCACTTCTCCAGTCGCGCCGACTCGCGCTCGACCGCCCGTCGTCCCTCGGCGCCGATGTCTTCGAGCAACCGCCAAACGACTTCGCCGTCCTTGCGCTGCGTCCACCCGCCGACAACGCGGCCGTCCCACCACACCGTGGGCCCGGCGTTGCCGCTGGTGTCGAAGAGGGCCGGGCGGTGCCGACCGAGGTACCAGTCCCTCACGGTCCATCCCATGACGGTCGGGTCGAGGCTCGGAAGCAACGCCGCCGCCGGCTCTGGTGACCGCACCGGCGCTTCGTCTTCTGCGAGGACGACCCCGACCCCGCCGTCGTCGAGCTCGACCTCGACCGTGTCGAGCGCGGCGACGGCCTGACGGGTCTGGCCGAGCGTCCATCCGGTCCACCATTTGATGTCCGCCACCGTGCCGGGACCGAACGCCGCCAGCCATCGCCGCGCCACCTCCGCGCGCGCTTCATCCGGCTTCAGAGAAGGAAACCCGTCCGGGAGCCATGCCGACATCGGCGCCCACCGGTATCGAGTGCTCGTCCACGACCCCTCGGGGCGACCCCGCACGACGCGCTGCTCGCACGAGAGCAGGAACAGCACTCGGGTCGTCACGCCCATCTTGCCCGCCCACTTCTTGCCCTCGCCGTACGGAATCTGCTTGCGCAGCCTTGGAACTGCCTTCGCGAGCTCGTGACCGGTGGCTTCGCCGCGCGCCTCGATCGCGGCGAGCGTCTGTTCCTCGACCTCACGCAGCCAGCGGGCGCCGTTGCGGGCAATGCCGTTCTCTTCGATCATGCGGATCGTGCGCTTGCGCTCGGCGGGAACCAGGGCGTCGGTGACGGCCGCTTGGACGATCGGAACGAGGGCGACGGGTTGGACGAACAACGTCCGCCGCATGCAAAGCGTGCGCACGAGCGTCCGGTCCTCGTACAGCGCCCGCTCGACCACCTCGACGGTGGGGTCCTGGAGTCGCGCCGCCGCGGCAAGGAACACGGTCGCGGGGTCGGTGGCGTGGAGACCCACGAGCCGCTCCGCCAACGCCACCACATCTCGGGCTTTCGTTGATGGCGTCAGATGATGTCGAGTTGCGAGTCTTGCTCGGCGTTCCGCGTTGGTGATGCGCCTCACCGATTGACCGTAGACCGCACCACCGCCTCGTCACCGTTGGCGGCTGGACGCGCCGCCTCCGATTCTGTCCCAAGCTCGACGCGTTCGCCCGCGGGGCGTCGAGGCGCCCGAGGTGCGAGGAGTGATTTCCAGAGCTCGGCCATGTTCAGGATGAACAACCCCGCGTTACCCCAGACGAACGGCAGCCACACCGGGATGCCGTGGAAGTTGCTCGAGTCGTACTGCCAGGCGCCCGTGGTGATCGAAGCGGCCTCCGCCAAGGGACCGAAGACGAACGCAGTCGCGTACACGACGACGCTGGTGGCGTTCGGACGGATCCTGAAGATCGCGGCGGCGGTGACGAGCAAAAGCGCGATGAGCGCCAGGGGATAGCGCCACAGCACCGACGTCAGAAACAGCGTCGCCAACGCCAGCGCCGCGTTGAGCACGAACTTCACGTGGTCGGGCATGAGTCACCAGCTTCCGTCAGCTCTTCGCCCCCGCCGAGGTCCCCGATCAGGGAACAGTCTGGTCGATGGGGCCAGGGCGCCGTGGCCGGCGGACGAGGCCCGGGCCAAGGGCATCAGGACGACCCGCCAGAATCAGGCCCGGCGTCCGCGCGACAGTCCTCTCATGAACCGAGACCAACTCCGGGCGCTGTTCGACCTCACCAGGCGGGTGGCGATCATCACCGGCGGCACGAGGGGCATCGGCCGATCGATCGCCGAGGGCTTCGTCGCCGCCGGCGCCGGGGTCGCCGTGGCCAGCCGCAAGCCGGATGCATGCGCGGAGACCGAGCGCGCGCTGCGCCTGATGGGTGGCGAGGCGATCGGCGTCTCCACCCACGTGGGCGACCTCGACGGGCTGCGCGCGCTAGTGGAACGCACCGTCGACGTATTCGGACGCGTCGACATCGTCGTCAACAACGCCGCCACGCCCCTACGCGAGGACCTCGGCAACTTCACGCCCGAGGCCTACGCCAAGTCGATGGACGTGAACCTGCGCGGACCCGTCTTTCTCGTCCAAGAGGCACTCCCCCATCTCGAGAAGAGCCCCTCGGCGGCGGTCATCAACGTCATTTCCGCCGGCGCCTTCTTGCACGCACCTTTCCTCGCGACGTACGCGGCGGCAAAGGCCGCCCTCTACTCCTTCACCCGATCGATGGCGGCGGAGTTCGCCCCGCTCGGCATCCGGGTCAACGCGCTGGCGCCCGGCTCGGTGAACACCGACATGATGCGCAAGAACACCCTCGAAGCCCAGGAGCAGATGGCGAACGCGAGCCTGCAGCGGCGCGCCGCCCATCCCGACGAGATGGTCGGGCCGGCGTTGTTCCTCGCGTCGGACGCCGGCAGCTTCGTCACGGGCCAGGTGCTGATCGCCGACGGGGGGCTCGTCGCCCGCTGAGGTCGTAACCTCTGTGGTCGGTGAAGGGAGACCGGGTCGAGATCCTCGTCGATACCGGCAACGAGGTTCGCGTCTTCGAGATCGTTGCGACGCGGGAGGGACGACGCGTCGACGTGTTGATCGCCCGCGGGACGGTCGAAGTCGCTGAAGTGACGCGTGGTGGTCAGGTCGTTCGGTCCGCGAGGTTCATGGCCAGCCGCGTCGTCGCCGTCGTGGAGCACCCGGCGTCGGAGGCAGAACCCGGCACCTGACCGACCGGTACCGTTCTCTCGTGCTGGTTCTCGTCCGTCACGGCCAAACCGCCGAGAACGCGCGTGGTCTGCTGCTCGGTCGCCTGGACCCACCGCTGTCCGAGGTCGGGCAGCGGCAAGCCGACGCGCTGGCGCGCGTCGTTCCCGAGGATGCCCTCGTCCTGTCGAGCCCTCTTCGACGGGCACGGGAAACCGCCGAGGCCTTCGGTCGTCCAGTAATCGTCGACGAGCGTTGGATCGAGCTCGACTACGGCACCCTCGACGGCTGCCGGCCCGACGAAGTCGGCGAGGACGTCTGGCGACGATGGCGTGCAGACCCGACCTTCGTCCCCGCAGGCGGTGAGTCACTGAGTGCGCTCGGCAAGCGAGTCCGGTCCGCGTGTGACGAGCTCGCCGGGGAGGCATCGCAGCGCGACGTCGTCGTCGTCACCCACGTGTCCCCCATCAAGGCCGCGATCGCCTGGGCGCTCGACGTCGGCGACGACATCGCATGGCAAATGTTCGTACGGGACGGGTCCATCGCGCGGATCAGGGTCGACCGGCCCGCGCCCGTTCTCCTGTCCTTCAACGAGATGCCGCCCACTGCTGACTAGGACAGCGCGTCGCGCAGTGTGCTGAAGAACTGGCGGGCCGTGTCATTCCAGGTCGGCAAGGACGATCCGCGTCGTCCCGCGGCGCCTGCCATCGCTTCTCGGCGTTCGTCGTTCGTCGCCAACTCTTCGAGTGCGACGGCCAAGCCGGCAACGTCGCCGACCGGCAGGATGACTCCCTCACGGCCGTTGGCGGCGAGGTGGGGAAGGTTGCCGGCGTCCCAGCCGACGACGGGAAGCCCGGCGGCCAGCGCTTCGCCGAGGACAGTGCCGTACGGCTCCTTCGTGCTCGGGAGAACGAACACGTCGGCGGCGTCGTACATCGCGGCGACGTCGGCGGCGGGCCGTGGGCCGTGCACGACGACGCGGTCGGCGAGGGCCGGCGCACGCAAGCGCGCCCGGACGCGAGCGCCGTAGGCCGAGTCGGCGCGGTCGTCGCCGACGAGGTGGAGGGTCGCGACGTCGGACGGAAGACGGCTCATGGCGTCCAGAACGTCCAGGATGCCTTTGCGCGGGATCCAGTTCGCGACGCACAGAAAAGCCGCGCGCCGTCCGGCCCGTAGATCCGGCGGCGGCCCGACCGGGCGTGCGGGGTCACGACCGGGCGCGACGACTCGGATCTTCTCAGCCGGGAACCCGCGGGTGCGCAAGTCGGCTGCGAGCGTCTCGCTCGCCACCATGAGAAGGCGCGCTCGCCGATACGTCAGCTCGTCGAGGCGGGACTGCACCCGGCTCCGGAGCGGGCCCCAGTCGATCCCGCCCGGCACCTGGTGCAGCATCGCAACCAGCGGGACTTCAGCCCGTCGCGTCCACGGGGCGGTCTCGGCCGCGGCGATGCTGTCGATGACGACGACGTCGGCGTCCCGCTCCGCGCGGCGCAGGGCGCCACGTGCAGCGAACGCCCCGAACGGGAATACGACTTCTGGGCACGACTCGAATCGCAACACTGCGTCGTGCTTCCCGGCTGCCGCCGCCATCCGGCGGTGATATAGATAACCGCCGGTCAGGCGCTCCGGGTCACCCAGCGTGATCAGCGAGGCTCGCAGCATGAGAGTTACGCACGTGGCGCCGACCGCCTTCGGCGGCGGTGGGCTCTTCGGAGGGGGCGAACGGTATCCGCTGGAGCTGGCGCGGGCGCTGGCGCGCGAGGTGCCGTGCCGTCTCGTCACCTTCGGGCGCGACGCGCGGCATGTGCAAGGTGCCGACGGGCTCGAGGTCGTGGTGCTCGGTGCACGCGGGTATGTGCGCGGCCACCCGGCGCATCCCCGTGGCGGCGGGCTCGTTCGGGCGTTGCGCCGTGCCGACGTCGTGCATGCGCACCAGCTCCACAGCCGCACCACCGCGATCGCGCTGTGGGCGGCCGCAGCCGCGGGTCAACATCGAGTCGTCACCGATCACGGTCTGCTCGGGCGACGCAGCCGCAGCCGCGCCGGTCTCGTCGAGCGGTTCCTCACGGTCTCGAGATACTCGGCCGAGGTTCTCGGCGCCCCCGCGGATCGCACGACTCCGATCTTCGGCGGCGCCGACGTCCGACGGTTCTATCCCGAACGCGATGACGGGCGCACAGGGGTCCTGTTCGTCGGTCGGATTACGCCGCACAAGGGCGTCGACCGGCTGATTCAAGCGATGCCGGCGGATACGCACCTGACGATTATCGGCTCGACCGGGCACGACCCCGGCTGGCCCGAGCGTGATTACGCGCGATTGCTCCGCCGCCTCGCGGCGTCCGCACCAGGACGGGTCACCTTCGCCGGCGTCGTCGCCGACGAGGAGTTGCCGCGACTCATGCGCCGGCATGCGGTGGTCGCGCTCCCGTCGGTCGAGCACACGTGCTACGGCCGTCACGTGCCGGTGTCCGAGCTGCTCGGCCTCAGCGTCATCGAGGCCATGGCCAGCGGCACGCCCGCCGTGTGCAGCCGCATCGGCGGAGTGCCCGAGGTCGTCGACCACGGGCACACCGGCATCCTCGTTCCGCCCGGGGACGTCGACGCGTTGCGCGACGGCTTGGCGATGCTGCTCGACGACCGCGTTCGCCGGGAGCGGATGGGGCGGGCCGCCCGGGACATGGCGTGCGCCCGCTTCACATGGGAAGCCTGCGCGCGCCGGTGCCTCGAAAGTTACGACACGTTGCTTCATGCTCGCGCTCAACCCAATGCTGCCGCGTAACCCCCGAACGCCTCCGGCGTCTCCCACACGCGGACTTGCAGCGTTCCACCCCCGTCGCCACCTGCAAGGGCAGTAGCCAGCTGGTCATGGACCCAGCGGGCAAAGATCTCCACGGTCACCGCGTCGGCATCCTCGGGCCGAATGACCTCGAGATTCCGGTCGCGTACTTGCGCCGTGGCGCCGGCGAGCGCGGCGCGCAGGACGTCGAGGTCGCAGACCATCCCTTCCTCGTCGAGCTCCTCACGAGTGACGACGACGTCGATGCGATAGTCGTGGGAATGGAGCTCGCCCTCGGGGCCTTCCATGCCCGGCATCACGTGCCAGGCCGTCACGAGCTCGCTGGCACCGACCTCGTACATGCCTCACTCATAACACAGGGCTGTGTGCAGCAAGCCTGGTTCGCCCGCATCCGCCTGCCGGTAGGCCGCGGCGGCGTCGGTGAAGGGAAACTCGTGCGTCGCCAAGACACCGAGAGGGAGCTCTCCCATGAGCTCGAGGGCGACCTGACGCCGCCGTTCCCGCGACCACTCGCCCGCGAGTCGTGCCGGGATCGTCGAGACTTGCGTGCTGCGGATCGTGAGCCGCCGCCGGTGAAACTCGGCGCCCAGCGGTAGGGCGACGGGCTTCGTCCCGTACCACGACACGACGAGCGCCGTGCCTTCATGGGCGAGCACGCGCAGCCCGTCGGCAAGAGCGGCGGGGTTGCCGCTCGCCTCGATGAGGAGGGGTGCGCCCCGTCCTCCGGTTGCGGCGGCAACCCGATCGTCAAGCGCCTGCGGCGCGACCGCAGTGACGCCGAGGGACCCTGCCAGCTCGCGCCGCCAGGCGACCGGCTCGCTTCCGAGCACCTGCGCGCCGCTTCGTTGCAAGAGCAAAGCGACGAGCAATCCCACGACACCAAGGCCCGCGACGACGACCGTGCGGTCGGGCTCGGCCTCGGCTTCCAGGCGCACCTGAAGCGCCGTTTCCACCAAGGGAAAGAGCGTCGCAGTCCGGAGGTCGAAGCCGCCGATCTCGAGCGCGTCCTTGGCGGGGACGACGAACCGGTCCTGGTGGGGCTGGAACGCGAAAAGGGGTGTGCCCTCCTTCAGCCCGGAGCCGCGCTCGACGTGTCCGACACAGCTGTAGCCGTAACGGAACGGGTACGCGAACCGCCCCGACAGCGCAGGGATCGTGTCGTCCAGCGCCACGGTCGCATCGATCTGACCCCGGTATGCGAGCAGCTCGGTGCCCGGGCTGATGCCCGAGAACGCCGTACGGACCAGTACCCGGCCCGGGCCGGGGCTGGGAATGTCACAATCGCGGAGCTCCACCGATCGCGGGCCGACGAACCAGAGCGCCTTGGCGCGAGACAAGCTCGTCATGTGTGTCCCGATGCCGGTATTGGGGTAACGAGCCAGTGGCGCGGCTCCTCATCGCAGCCGAGAAGACGGGGCCGGCATGCCGCCGCCAACGGGGAGGAACTGATGCTCGCAGCGAAGGAGCTCACGCGGGTCACGTTGCCGACACCATACGGGCTGTTCGAAGCGCACGCGTTCGAGTCCGAACAAGGGACAGTGCACTTGGCGCTCGTCAAGGGCGACGTCGCGGGACGGGACCGCGTACTCACACGGCTGCACTCCGAATGCCTGACCGGCGACGCGCTCGGGTCGCTGCGCTGCGACTGCGGCGTACAGCTGCGGCTGGCGCTGCGCATGATCGCGGCCGCCGGCGAGGGGGTGCTCGTGTACGTCACCGGGCACGAGGGCAGGGGCATCGGCCTCATGAACAAGCTGCGGGCATACGTCGAACAGGACAACGGCGCCGACACGGTCGACGCCAACCTCCACCTCGGTCTGCCCGTCGACGCCCGGCGCTACGACGACGTCACCACGGTGCTGACCGCGCTCGGAGTGCGTTCGGTCACGCTCCTGACGAACAACCCGTCCAAGGTCGAGGCCATCGAGCGTCTCGGGGTCAAGGTCGACGGGGCCCGTCCGCTGTCGATCGCGCCGCACGTCCGGAGCCTCGGATACATCCGCACGAAGCAGGCCCGGCTGGGCCACGTCGAAGCCGGCGCTGAAGCGCTTGACGAGCTCGACGCCACCCCACCCGAGGTCATGGAGCTGATGGGACCGGTGCGCGCCCACGAGGACCGCCCATACGTCGTGCTCAAATACGCGCAGACGCTCGACGGGCGCATTGCGACCGCGGTAGGCGACTCCAAGTGGATCAGCTGCGACGCCGAACGCACGGTGTCACACGCCCTGCGCGCCGCCTGCGACGCCGTGATGGTCGGCATCGATACCGTCGTGCGCGACGACCCGCAGCTAACAGTGCGGATGGTGGCGGGGTCCTCGCCGCTTCGCGTCGTGCTCGACTCCACCCTGCGGATGCCGCGGGACGCAAAGGTGCTCGGAGACCACGCCGGCACGGTCGTCTTCACCACCAACCGGGCGCACATGTCGGCACGCCAGTGGCTCGAAGACCAGCACGTCGCGGTACATGTCGTGCAACCCGGACCCCACGGCGTCGACATCGTCGACGCCCTTCGCGTATTGCGCCAACGCGGCGTGGAATCGCTGCTCGTCGAGGGAGGGGCGAAGGTCATCACATCGCTCCTCGCGGCCGGGCTCGTCGACCGTCTGGTCGTCGCCGTCGCGCCGACGATCATCGGCGCCGGCACCGAGGCCGTGGGTGACCTGGGCGTGCGCAAAGTCGTCGAAGGCATCCGCTTGCACAGTCGCTTCGTGTGCTCAGTCGATGACGACGTGATGGTGGCGTTCGACGTCGGGGCCTCGCCCGGCGAGCCCGGAGAGGTGGAGGGCTCCGCCTACTCCCGAGCCGTCAGCTCGTAGACGAATCCCTCCGGGCCCCGGAAATGGGCCCACGCCATGCCGCCGCCGCGTCCCACGGCGCCGATGAACTCCGCCCCGGCCGCCTCCAGCTCACGATGCGCCGCCTCGATGTCGTCGACCTCGAAGCCCACGACCGGGCCCGTGGTGAAGTGGCGGTGATCCGCGTCTCCCGGTCCGAACACCTCGACCGTGTCGCCATTCCGCGCCTTGAAGACCGCCATCTCGCCCTCGGTCCGTTCGTGCTCCAAGCCCAAGCGCCGAAAGAAGGCGGCCGCGCCGGCGAAGTCGGTGACGCGAACGCCCATCCACGACAAACCCCGGACTTCCATCCGAGCACCCCCGCTTTCGCGCGATACCTCCCGGCCGCGCTCCGGTCGCGACCGCCTTCGGTTCGAGCGCTCAGTTCTGTCGTTCTTGGTGGAGCCGCTGTTCGGTCTCTTTCTTCGTCGCTCGAACTCGCGCCGCATCGGCCTTCGCCTCGTGCTCCGCCACCTCGCGTTCCGAGCGCGCTTTCTGCTGCTGGGTCTCACCTTCGGCTTCGACGTCGCGGCGTCCGGTCACCCGTCCGATGACTTCCTTGACCTTGCCCTTGACGTCTTCGACGAGTCCCTCGAAACCGGCCTTCGGCCCGCTGTCCCTCTCCATCGGGTCGCTCTCCTTTGGTGATCGCTTGTGTCCCTCGTTGTTACCCGGCGACGCCGGCATACGAAACGAGAGACGCGCAAGGGCCGGGCGGCTGTACCGCCCCGGCCCTTGCGCACGCCGGTCCGTTCTCTAGCCGGTGCTGCCGAGGCCGATCGTGCCTTCCGGGCACTCGCCGAAAGTGGCGGGACCCTGGACCAGTACAGGGCCGACGGCGTCCAGTACCTGATCAGCAACGCCGCCATCAGCGCTGCATCAGACTGCAGCGGCGCCCCTCCCCGACAAAGGCCGCCTTCTACCGCCAGCTCCGACAGGAGTCGTGCCTCCTACACGAGTTCCGTCCGGACGCGCACCGCTACGGCCCGGTCATTCGCGTGTGGGAACTGATGCCCGTCGGCGCCGGCTGCCGAGCGCGCCCACCCATGTAACGCCGACCGAACGACCGAGCGCTGACGCGCCATTTCATTGTCGCTTCATGTTGAGCTTGCGATGTTGAGGCCGTGCCGGGCGCCGTGGACACCATCGCGGTCGTGACCTCACGTTCGTCCGAGTCGCGCCGAACGACTCGAGCTGTCTGGTGTTCGGTGCTCGGCATCATGTTGGTCTCGCTCGTACTCGAGTGCTGGGCCCTTCAGCGAGACCTCCCCTTCTCCGACGTCGACGAGCCGGTGTTCGTCCGGCCCGCGGTGCACATCGCCGCCACCGGAGATCTGGACCCTCACTGGTTCGGGCATCCCGGCTCGACGATCATCTATCCGCTCGCCGGCTTCTACCGCGCTTGGGACACGCTCGCGCACGGAGGGCCGATGTTCTCACCCAGCCCTGAGCTATCCCACCGCTTCCTGAGGTCCCCGACGGAGTTCTACGTCATCGGACGCCTGTGGTCGATTGCGCTCGCAGTCGGAGCCATCCCCCTGATCTTCCTGCTCGGACGGCGCTGCTTCTCGACCGTGGTCGGGCTCGTGGGCGCTTCGGTGTGGGCGATCGTCCCGCTGATGGTGCTGTATGGACGCGAGGTGCGAACCGACGGTGCCGGAGTGTTCTTCGCCGTCCTCAGCCTCTTGCTGATCGTACGGCTCGTGGATCGACCCTCGCGGCTCAATCACGCGCTGGCGGGCGGCAGCGTGGGGCTCGGGATCTCGTCGCGCTACTTCCTCGTGACATTGGTGCCGGTGCTGATCGCTGCCGGCGTGGTCGCGCTCCGACGCCGCGTGCCCGGGGCATCGATTCGCGGCATCGCGCTCGGTGTCGGGGCCGCGCTGGTCACCTTCGTGCTGACAACTCCGTTCTTCGTTCTCGACTGGAACACGGCGCGCCACAGTCTTGCGGTCGAGAATGTACCCAGCGCCGCCCACGACGGTTTTTCGCCGCTGGGGAACCTCCGCTGGTACCTGTGGACGTCGATCCCGGACACCATCTCGTGGCCCGTCGCCCTGCTGGCGGTAGCCGGCGTCCTAATCGTGCTCGTCCGGAGACGCGCCCGGCGCCAACTCCTCCTGCTGGGTTCGGCGCTGGTCTTCCTTGTCGCGATCAGCGCGTCGAAGCTCCACTGGTCTCGATGGCCGCTACCGATCCTGCCCGTCGCCGTGCTGTTCGCCGCGTACGCGCTCGTGGCGGTTGCAACCGCGGTGCAGGCGCGAGTCGGCCGTTGGGCTCTGGTCCCGACCGTGGCAACAGGACTCGTACTGATCTCGGTCCTTCCGGCCGAAGGTGTCGTCGAGCTGAACGCGCGTGATTCGGTCCCGAGCACGCGCGTCGTCGCTCGGCAATGGATCAAGTCGCATGTCGCGCCCGGCAGCACCATGGTGAGAGAGCTCAAGACCGCGCCGCTCAATTCGATGCACCTGCGCGTTACGTACCGCTCGGCTCTTCCGCTCGACGGCTGGACGCTCGATCGTTATCGGCGCCGCGGGTTCGAATACCTCATGACGGACGCCGGAGTCAGCGGGCCATATACCAGGCAACCCCGCCGCTACCCGAGGGAGGCCGCGTTCTACCGCGAGCTCAGGCGGCAGGCGTGCTTGCTGCACGAGTTCCGGCCGAGCTCCCATCGGGGCGGCCCCATCATCCGCGTCTATGCGCTCCCGCCTGCCGGCGTCGGCTGCGGTAAGCGCCCACCCGCGTAGCGTCCACCGTACGTACTCTCGCGGCCATGACGCCCGTGGCAGGCGTAGACGGATGCCGCGGCGGTTGGGTCGTCGTGCACGACGGGAACGCGGTAGTGCACCCGAACTTCGAGGCCGTGCTCGGCGCATTGCCCGACGACACCGTCGTGGCGGTCGACTTGCCGATCGGCCTCGCCGATCGGCAAGAACCCGGTGGACGTGCGGTGGACCGCGAGGCGCGCGCCCAGCTGGGCCCGAAGCGAAGCTCCGTGTTCTCGCCGCCGCCTCGGTGCGTGCTGGGTGCGCGCACGCTTGTGGAGGCCCGCGGGCGCGGCGCACGACTGACCCTTCAGACCCTGAACCTGCTGCCGCGCATCGAGGACGTCGATCGTGTGATGACCGCGTCGTTGCAATCCCGCGTGTTCGAGGTGCACCCGGAGCTGAGCTTCGCGGCGATGAACGGCGGACAACCTGTGCTCGCGCCGAAGCGCACTTCGGTCGGGTCGGCGCGACGGCGGTCGTTGCTGTCCCGGATGGCTGTCGTGGTCCCCGAGCGGCCACCGGGCTCGGCGCCGGACGACCTCCTCGACGCGTGCGCGCTGGCCTGGAGTGCGCGGCGTATTGCTGACGGCGTTTCGTCACGGATCCCGGCTGTTCCCGCACGGGACAGCCGCGGTCTGCGGATGGAGCTGCAGTGGTGACGCTGGTGACCGTGGGGCACGGAACGCTCGCAGCCGAAGATCTCGCGCGGGTGCTGGGCGAGGCCGGCGTCGAGCTCGTCGTGGACGTGCGCTCGTTCCCCGCCAGCCGCCGTCACCCGCACTTCCGCCGGGAAGCGATGGAGCGCTGGCTTCCCGACTCCGGTGTCGCGTACCGGTGGGAACCGCGGCTCGGGGGGCGGCGAACGGCGCGACCTGATTCCGCGCACGTTGCCCTGCGCCAGCCCGGTTTCCGGGGGTACGCCGACCACATGGAGACCGCGGATTTCAGTGATGCCCTCGACGCGGTGGTCGCCGACGCCGATCGGGCGCGCACGGCAGTCATGTGCGCGGAGAGCGTCTGGTGGCGGTGCCACCGGCGTCTCCTCGCCGACGGCGCGGTTCTGCTTCGCGGCGCCGCCGTCGAGCACCTCTTCCACGACGGCCGCGTCACCCCGCACCATCCCACGCCCGAGGCCCGCCTCGACGGCCGCCGCGTCGTCTACGACGGAGGCGAAACAACGCTGCCTCTGCGAGAATCCACGTGACCGCGAGCCGGAGGTGCCGGTGCAGGGCTTCGTCGTCCACCTGTTCGCGTCGGTCGCCGTGTGCGGCTTCCTCGTCGCCACATGGGCACTCACGACGGGATCGTTCAGCGAGGTGTCGGACATTGCCCGCGACCCCGGGCTTCGCATCCCGCGGCGGCGAAGAAGTCGGCACGCAGGGAAACGGGTTCCTCGCCCAATTCCCCAGCCCGGCCGACGCCGTGCTGTGCGCGATCGACATCCAACGTGACGTCGAGGAGGTGGCGGCGGCCGGCCTCGGTCTGCAGCTTCGCATCGGCGTGCACGCGGGCGAGGCGGTCCACGACGACGGCGACCTCATCGGCCGGGTCGTCAACCTCGCCGCCCGCGTCACGGGCGAGGCCGACCCGGGCGAGATCCTCGTCACCGAGCCCGTGGCCGACTACGTCGGCGGCCGGCTCCAGCTCCAGGACCGGGGGCTGCGCGACCTCCGCGGCGTGCCCCAGCCGCGGCACTGGCCGTGGTGTGGTCCGACAGCGAGGACGCGGGAGCGGCGCGGCGCGGGTGAAGCCTCTACGCTCCCCGGGTCCTCCGCCCCGACCCGGGAGGCACCGCATGCCGCTCGCTGTCGCTGCCCGCGCTCTCCTCGAGGAGCGCCGTCCGCTGACGCGATACGAGGTGGCGCGCCTGGCGGCCCTGCCGCTGGACGAGCTGCCGGACCTCGTCGCGCTGGCACACCGCGTTCGGCTCGCGTATTGCGGCCCCGAGGTCGAGCTCGAGAGCCTCATCAACGCCAAGTCGGGCGCGTGCCCCGAGGACTGCGCGTTCTGCTCACAGTCGGCCCGGTTCGACACCGGCGTCCATGTGTACGCGTTCCTCGACCTCGACGAGGTCGTCAGCGCGGCACGAGCGACACGCGACACCGGGGCCAGCCAGTTCTGCATCGTCGTCGCCGTGCGCGGCCCGGAGGAACGGCTCCTGCGCAAGGTGCTCGACGCGGTCGACGCCGTGCACCGTGAGACGGGCCTCGAAGTGGCGTGTTCGCTGGGGTTGCTGACGCGCGAGCAGGCCGAGCGACTCGCGGCCGCCGGCGTGCGCCGCTACAACCACAACCTCGAGACGTGTCGCGAGGTGTTCCCGTCGATCTGCACCACGCACACGTGGGACGACCGCGTCGCAACCGCCCGCCTCGCCCGCGACGTCGGGATGGAGCTCTGCTGCGGGGGGATCCTCGGTATGGGTGAGACGCTCGAGCAGCGCATCGACTTCGCGTTCGAGCTCGCCGTGCTGTCTCCGTGCGAGGTGCCCATCAACCTTCTCGATCCGCGTCCCGGCACCCCGCTCGGTGATCAGTCCCTTCTCGCCCCGCGCGAGGCGCTGCAGGCGATCGCGCTGCTCCGGCTCGTGATGCCGGACGCGTGGCTCCGCCTCGCCGGGGGGCGCGAGCGGGTGCTCGGCGAGCTCCAGGGCATGGGGCTGCTGGCGGGCGCGAACGCCCTGATCATCGGGAACTACCTCACCACGATCGGCCGTCATCCCGACGCCGACCTCGCCCTGCTCGACTCGCTGGGTATGCCGGTGGCCGACGGTCCCGGTGAGGGCCGCTTCGTCGTCGACGCCGCCGGCGCCCACGCGCGCCCGGCGCGCGGCCCGTCGATCCCGTTGCGCGTGGAATAGATGCGTTCCTGAAGCAACATAGTGATGCTCTAGGAACGCATCACCTCCCGCAGGCGCCCCGATCTAAAGAGCTCCTCGCGGCGGGCAGGGTCGCTGAGTCCGCAGCGGTGCGCCACCCAGGCGATCGCGGCGAGCCCGGCGAGCTCCTCGAGGGCGACGATCCCCGGTGCGGGGAGGAGCGCGGCATCCGGAAGGGTCGAACCGGCGAACGGCCACCAGAAGATCTCGGTGTTGGTCCACGCCGCCGACAGCGCCAACCCGCAGAACGCGCCGATCGGCAGGCACAGGAGACGGCGGCGAAGCAGGCGCGGCCGCCCGATCGTCAACAGCATGACGAGCACGAGCAAGGCGACGCTGGCGATCAGCGTGTGCCCGAACCACAGGCGACGGGCGGGAAGATCAACTGCCAGTGGCAACAATGAGCCGACCGCGACGAGCCGGTAGTCGATGCCGGCGCTCTGGAACACCAGCAGCACGATCACCACCGACAGTCCCACATACCAGAAGAACATGCGCTCAGACGCGATCAAGCGCTGCGTTCACCAGCGCGTCGGCTTCGGTGTTCTCCTCGCGGCGTACGTGGGCGATGTCGACGTCTTCGTATTCGGACAGCAACTCCTTCGCCCGCTCGAAGTATGGACGCAGATGGGGCTGCTTCACGCGGTAGCTCCCCTCGAGCTGTCGGACGAGCAGCTGTGAGTCGAGGCGGAGCCGCAAGCGTCGCGCCGGGAACTGCCGAGCGGCCTCGAGCGCGGCGACGAGGGCGCGGTATTCGGCCACGTTGTTCGTGGCCACGCCGATGGTCTCGCTCACCGTGGCGAGGCGGGTAGGCGGATCGGTCGTCGGATCGAGCACAACACCCCCGATCGCGGCAGGCCCCGGATTCCCTCGCGCGCCGCCGTCGGCGTAGACGAGCAGCTCCGGCCGCGTGGTCACGGAACCAGGATGCAACCGCAGTTGTCGCAGTGCGCCACCGTGCCGGGCGGGCTCTTGCGGATCCGCTCGGCCTCCGCGGAAGGGATGGACAGATGGCATCCCTGGCACGTGGTGCCGTTCAAACGAGCGGCGCCGACGCCGCGGGCCCGCTCGCGGCGCCGCTCGTAGTCGTCGAGAAGCACGGCATCGACCGCGGCGGCGAGCTCGTCGCGCGCGGCGCGCTCTCCGGACAGCTCCTCGTCGATCTCGGCTTCGGAGGCCGAGAGAACAGATCTGAGCCGCGCCGCGCCGGCCTCCAGCTCCCTCGCCCGAGCCTCGAGTTGCATGACCTCCTTGTCGAGCGCCTCGCGGCGTTCCATCACTTCGAGCTCGCGGTCCTCGAGGCTCCGGCGATGGCGGCGGAGCTGATCGACATCTGCTTGGAGCAACTGGAGCTCGCGGGGCGACGTCACCTCACCCGAGTACATCGTGCGCTCGACCTCGGCGGCTTTCTCCTCCAGCGAGCGCGCCTCGTCGTCGAACCGGCGCTCCTCGCGCGCCACCTCGTCACGACGCTCGGTCGCGTCGGCGAGGTGCTTCTGGATCGTCTCCAGTTCGCCCCGTGCAGCATCGAGCGCGGCCCGCTCGGGGATGGTGTCGCGGCGGTGGCGCAGCCGGTCGACGGCGGTGTCGCGGGATTGCAGCTCCAGCAGCGTGTCGAGCATCACCGAAGCGTCTGCAGCCATTTCCTCGAGACTAACGGCGCGGCCACCCAGTGGTCGGGATCAGCGGCGGCTATCCGGGGCCTGGGCCGCCTCCACCACCGCCGCCGCCGTCGCCGGGGTTCGGCTGTGGCGCGGGCGGTGCCGGTGCGGGTGCCGGAGCCGGAGCAGGCGGCGGTGCTTGCGGCGACGGCTCGATCGGGAACGGGAACAAGTCGGGCGGAGGAGGCGGCGGCGGCGGAGGGCGCGCGTCGATGTCGGTGCGGCCCAACACCGGATCGATGACCTTGCCCGGCGCGTCGCACGCTGGTCCGGGCGCCGGGAACGGGGTGTCGGGCTTGCCTTGTAGCGCCGCGTTCATGAACCCGCGCCACATGCTGTTCGGGACGTCAGCCCCGAACCCGGCCCCGGGCACGTCCGCCTCGGGCACGCCGTGCCACGCGAACGACACCAAGTCGGGAGTTCCGCCGATGAACGCCGACGTGACCTTTAGGTCGGTCGTACCGGTCTTGCCGAATGCGTCGTGGCCGAGAAGGCCTTTCCCGGCGGCGGTGCCACCGGGACCGAGCGGACCGTGCAGGATGCTCGCCTCGCAGGCGGCGACGTCGGGGTCGAGCACGCGGTTACCGGGCCGGCCGGTCTCGTCGAACACGGTCTTGCCGTCGGGCCCGACGACCTTCGACACGAAGATCGGGTCGTGGTGGATGCCACCGCTGGCGATGGTGGCCGCGATGTTCGCCATCTCGAGCGGTGTGATCGAGATGACCCCGAGGGTGAACGTGAGGACCCGCCACTGGTTCAGCGGCTGCCGACCGGCGACGTTGGGTCGCATGCCCATCTTCTGGGCCATGTCGATGACCTTTTCCATCCCGACGCCCGTCGACATACGCACGAAGGCGCAGTTCACCGAGCCCGTCGCCGCGTCCTGGATCGGCATCCTGCCGCCGTTGCCTTCGGCGTTCCTGCTGGCGCCGTCGAACCCGCGCACGCTGCACGGCGCCGAACCGTCGACCACGTCGTTGCGCGACCAGCCGTTCTGGAGAGCGGTCGCCAAGGTGACGACCTTGAAGCTCGATCCCACCTGGCGTCCCGCGCCGTCGACGGCGAGGTTGAACTTGGCTTCGGTATACGGCCGACTGTCGACCATCGCCTTCACGTAGCCGGTCTTCGGATCCATGGCGACGAGCGCGCCACCGAAGCCGGCCGCGGCGCTTCGCAGACCGTCCTGCACCCCCCGATCGGCTTTCTGCTGGATGTCCTGGTCGAGCGTCGTGTACACCCGCAGGCCGCCTTGCAACACTTTGTTGCGTCGCTCATTCGGGGTCGCTCCGAGGCGCGGGTCGTTGAGCAGCACGGCTTGCGCCTGCTCGACCCAGGCGTTCGCGGGCTTGAGCTCGGCCGCCGGCTTCACGGTGGGAAGTGGCTCCAGGCTCGCGAAGTTGGCCTGGTCCTGCGTGATCTTGTGCTCCTGGACCATGCCCTTGAGGACTTCGACGCGCCGCTTCAGCGCACGGTCCGGGTGCACGAACGGATTGTCGCCCTCGGGGTTCCGGATGGAGCCGGCAAGAAGCGCGGCCTCGCCCAGGGTGAGCTCGCTCATCTGCTTGCCCCGCGGGAAGGGTGACGCGGGATCGTTGGTCAGGAAGAACCGTCGCGCCGCCGCCTTCACACCGTAGGACCCTTGGCCGAAGTAAACGGTGTTGAGGTACTGCTTGAGAATCTCCCGCTTCGAGTACTTCTCGTTCACGCGATACGCGAGGACGAGCTCCCGGACCTTCCGGTTCAGGTCGCGCCTGTTGCCCGTGAGACGGTTCTTGACGAGCTGCTGGGTGATCGTCGAGCCGCCTTGGGAGACCTTGCCCTTGGTGACGTTGTCGACGAAAGCCCGCCCCACGCCGTTGAGATCGACACCGGGGTTCTTCCAGAACGTCTTGTCCTCGGTGACGATGACGGCGTCGATGAGGATTTGCGGGACCTCGTCGAGCTCAGCGGGCTCGCGGTCCTGCAAGCCGATCTTGCCGATCGTGTTCCCGGCCGAGTCGAAGACGGTAGTCGATTCGGACAGTTGTCCGAGCTGCTTCACCGTGCCCGTGTAGCGGTGCGAGAGCGCGATCTGACGGGCGCCGGGAGCGAGCGCGGCGAGGCACACGCCGAGGATCAGGCCACCGACGAGGACGAGGGCCGAGAACCTCGTGAGGACACGGATGGATTGCGGCATGGAACCAACCAGGATGGCACATCGGGCCTGAATTCGGGCACCGGCGACCCGCCGCGCCGCCTCTCACCGTCGGCGTCGGATCGGTCCCCGATGACTGTCGTATCCCGTCGGTATCGTCCGAGGCGATGACCGGGATCCAGCTCGTCGCGCA
Organism: Actinomycetota bacterium; assembly: GCA_046724655.1. Classification (GTDB taxonomy): domain Bacteria; phylum Actinomycetota; class Acidimicrobiia; order IMCC26256; family JACDBD01; genus JALZAA01. The sequence goes on along the minus strand of JBKOWY010000077.1, from coordinate 2,229 downwards.
CGGACCGACCGCACGAGCCGCGCTCCGGGAGGCGGTCCGGGAGGCGAAGGGCCCCGACCCTCTGGCTCCCGTCACGGTGGGGGTGCCCTCGACGTACGCCGGCCTCGCCCTCCGGCGCGCGCTCGCCGGGCCCGACGGCCTGGTCAACGTGCGGTTCCTGGCCCTGGCGCGCCTCGCGGAGCTCCTCGGCGCGCCGGCGCTCGCCGAGCAGCGCCGCCGACCGCTCACGCGTCCGCTGCGGGCCGAGGCCGTTCGAGCCGTGCTCGCCGACGCCGGCGGTCCGTTCGGCTCGGTCACCGGCCACCCGGCGACGGAGCGGGCGCTCGACGCGTCGTTCCTCGACCTGCGCCGGGCGGGTGACGGCGCTCTCGACAAGGTGGCCGGCGCCGGGGAGCCGGCGGCGTCGGTCGCGCGCTTGTACCGCGAGTTCCGTTCGCGTACTGCCGCGTTCTACGACGACGACGACCTCGCGGCCGCGGCCGCCGCCGCCCTGGCCGGATCACCGCCCGCGCTCCGGGAGCTGGGCGATGTCGTGCTGTTCCTTCCGACGCGTCTGTCGCCGGCCCAGACCGAGCTCGTGCGCGCGCTGGCCCGAGGCGGGAGACTGCACGTGCTCTTGGGCTTGACGGGTGACGCGGCCGCCGACGAAGCCGCCGCGGAGCTGGCAGCCCAACTCGGCGGCGAGCCTGACCACCTCGTAGCGCCCGAGCACGGCCCCGGCCCCGCCCCGGCCACGGGGACGTCGATCCTGAGCGCGCCCGACCCCGAGGACGAGGTACGGGCAGTCATACGTGACCTCATGGCGCGCGCGGCGACGGGAACACCGCTGCATCGCATCGCGATCCTCTACCGCGTGGACGAGCCCTACGCGCGCCTCGCGCACGAGCTCCTCGACGCGGCCGGCATCTCGTGGAGCGGCCCGTCGACTCGCCGGCTCGCCGACACCACTGCCGGGCGCGTCCTCCTCGGTGTCCTTCGCCTGGCCGAGCACGATTTTGCACGCGACGCGGTCGTCGAGTGGATCGCGTCGGGACCGGTGCGCGACCCCGCCGACGGTCGCACCGTCCCCGCAAGCCGTTGGGACATCCTGTCGCGCGAGGCCGGGATCGTGACGGGGCTCGCGCAGTGGACTGACCGCCTCGCCCGGTTCGCGCGTCGCCTCACGGCGGAGCTCGACGCCACCGGCGACGACGAGCTCAGTGAAGCGGCCCGCCGCCATCTCGAAGCCGACCTCGAGCACGCCGAGCACCTGGCCCGGTTCGTCACCGAGCTGGGTGTCCGGCTGACACCACCCTCGCCCGGCACCTGGCCGCGCCTCGCGGCCTGGGCGCGCGAGCTCCTCGACCATTACCTCGGCGGCGAGGGCCGGCGCGCGAGTTGGCCCGACGCGGAGGTGGAGGCAGCGCGTCAGGTGACCGACGCCCTCGACGGGCTGGCGACGCTGGCCGAGATCCGCGCCGAGGCGTCCCTGCCCACGTTCGTGCGGGCGCTCGAGTCGGAGCTCGACGCGCCGGCGGGTCGTGTCGGGCGCTTCGGCGCCGGCGTCTACGTCGGACGACTGCGCCACGCGTACGGCGGCGACTTCGACGTCGTGCACGTCGTCGGGATGGCCGAAGGCGCATTCCCGCCGTTGGGGCGCGAAGACCCCCTGATCCCGGACCGTGTCCGTCGCAACACGGACGGCGCCCTCCCGATGCACGCGGTGCGGCGCACGGACGAGCGCCGTGACTATCTCGCCGCCCTCGCCGCCGCTCCCGTGCGCTCCCTTTCGTACCCGCGCGCCGACCCGCGTGCGCAACGCAAGCGCCTACCGGCCCGGTGGCTGCTCGAGACCGCGAGCCGCCTCGCCGGAGAACCGGTCGGCGCCGACGAGCTCACGCGCCTGTCGTCAGCCGGTTGGCTCCACGTCGTGCCGTCGTTCGAGGCCGGTGTGCGCGCCGCGGGCGAGCCGGGCTCGCTCACGGAACGGGACGTCCGCAGCCTGCGGGTCTGGCAGGAGTCGGGACGACCGCTCGACCGTCATCCGCTGATCGCGCTGACGCCGTCGCTCGGGGCCGGCGTCAGCGCGATGCGCCAGCGGCGATCCGGCGCGCTGACGCGCTTCGACGGTCACGTCGGGCCCGTCGACGGGCTCCTCCCGGCGGAGGACGACGCCCTGTCCCCGACCGCGCTGCAGGAGTGGGCGACGTGCCCGTTCCGGTACCTGCTCGGGCGCGTGCTCCGCCTGCG
>JBKOWY010000182.1:0-4475 GCA_046724655.1 Actinomycetota bacterium | reverse complement strand
CCGCATCCGAGTTCACCCACCTCGACCCGCTGGGACGGGCCCGCATGGTCGACGTCACCTCGAAGGAGGCGACGCACCGGCGGGCGGTGGCCCGCTGCCGGGTGAACATGGAGCCCGACACTGCGTCGAAGATCGCGGCGGGCGCGATCTCCAAGGGGGACGTGTTCGCGGTGGCCCGCGTCGCCGGCATTCAAGCCGCCAAGCAGACGCCGAACCTGCTGCCGCTGTGCCACCCGCTGCTCGTCGGGTCGGTGTTCGTGAACTTCCGCATCGAGGACAGCCACGTCGAGGTCGAGACCCAGGTCGACACCGTCGACCGCACCGGCGTCGAGATGGAGGCCATGACGGCGTGCGCGGTCGCGGCGCTCACGATCTACGACATGTGCAAGTCGATCGACCGCACGATGATGATCGGTGACCTCGCCCTGTGGGAGAAGACCGGCGGCCGCTCCGGCACCTTCCGGCGCACCCCTGCCTTCGACGACGAGCTGGGCCTCTGAGGCAATTTGCCTGGAAATCGTCCCGATTCCGACCGGTCTGACAGGCGCAAATACCGCGGGTTGACCCGGAGGGCCCGCGATCCCTAGCCTTCCCCGGGCACCAGGCGGTTGTTACGGGCGAAGGTTCCACCCTTCGCCCTTCGTGCATCACTAACGTCGAGGTACACGCGAAGTGGCGGAGACTCTTGGCGATCCCGGTTCTGTTGATTCTGGCGGTGCTGTGGGCCGCGGTCCTCGTGCCGCCAGTCCTGCGCTCCCGCTCGGAGAGCCGCCGAGGCGACATGGCTGACTTCACTTCTCGTCTCGGCTCGCTGACCGGCTCGCGACCGTCGCCGCGCTCGAACGGGAGCCGCCCGGGCCGGTCCCTGCACGCGGTACCTGATTTCCGTTTCGCCGCGGCGCGATCCGAGGACGTCGAAGGACGTTCCGGGACCCGCGCTCGTCGCTCGGCGGCCCAGCGGCGCCGTCGCAACGTGCTGCTGATCCTGGGCGGCGCCGTGATCGCGAGCCTCCTGCTCGTCCTCGTCGTCGGGAGCCCGATCCTGTGGATGGCGCAAGTGCTCGCGGACCTGATGCTTGCCATCTACTTGTTCCTGCTCATCGCCATGAGGCGAAGGTCGCTGGCGGCCTTCCAATTGGACCTCGACACCTGGCCGCCCGCACCGCGCTCAACCGCCCCGGTGGCGCACCCGGGCGTCCCACCGCGCCCCGAGCTCGCGCCGCTCTCACCGGCGGCGTCGTCGCTGCGCCGGACCGCCGCGAGGTAGCGCAGGCGCGCTGCGGCCTCGTGTGACGACCGACCGCAGCGACGAGATCACGGCGGCCGGTGAGGCTGCCCGCAAGGTCCTCGAAGAGAAGCACCTTGCCCGCGAGATCACCCTCAACGCATCGAGGCGGGCGATCCGGGCGTGCGCGTCGGCGATCCGGGCTGTACAGCGACGGGAGTTCTATCCGGCCCGTGAGCTGATAGCGGAAGCGGCGGCGTTCCTGGCCGAGGCCGACGCGGCCCTCGCCAGTCATCCTGACGTTCGCTACGCGGGCAGCCTGCACGACGCCAAGAAGGAGTTTGCGGAAGCGAACCTCACCCTGGCGTTCGTTTCCGGGCAGGCACTTCCGCGGCCCCAGGAGCTGCGCGTGGAGATGCCCGCCTACCTCAATGGCCTGGCCGAAGCGGCGAGCGAGCTTCGCCGCCAGGTGCTCGACTGCTTGCGCCGCGAGGACCTCGCCGAGGCCGAGGGTCTGCTCGCGGTAATGGACGAGGTGTACGGCGTGCTCGTGACCGTCGATTATCCGGAGGCTTTGACCGGAGGTTTACGTCGCGCCACCGACGCGCTGCGAGGCGTCCTCGAGCGCACCCGGGGCGATGTGACCAATGCGCTCGTGATGGCCCGAATGCAGGACGCGATCCAAAACGAGCAGCCGAGGCCCGACGAGTAATCTGGCTCCTTCCCGGGGGTGTAGCTCAGTCCGGTAGAGCGCTACGTTCGCAACGTAGAAGTCGTGGGTTCAAGTCCCATCACCTCCACAGCCGAAACCGCAGGTCAGCTCGCTACGCGCCGCCCCTCATTGCGGGCGGCGTTGCTCTCGCACCATCCCGGCACCAAATCGTTCCATGTGCGGCCCGGTAGATGCTTGACGTGTTGGCTCCGGTAGGTGCGTGACACTTTGCGGACGCGGCTCCGGCACCTGGGCGACAGTGGCTCCGGTACCTGCGTTACACACGTGGATCCGCGCCTGGCGGTGCTGAGCCTTCTTCGCTGATGACGTTGATCGTCGTCGGCTGGGGGAGGTCGAGATCGTGCCGGTGGAGCTCGGGCTCGTGGAGCAGCGCTATCAGGCCGTGCTGGAGGTGCTGAACGACGCGGTGTCGGTGAGCGAGGTCGCGGCCCGGTTTGGGGCGACGCGCCAGAGCGTGCATCGGTGGCTGCGTCGGTACGCGTCAGGAGGTCTAGCGGTGCTGGTGGATCAGTCGACGGTGCCGGGCTCGTGTCCGCACCAGATGCCACCGGCGGTCGAGGCACGGGTCGTCGAGCTGCGCCGCGAGTTTCCAACCTGGCGGCCGCGCACGATCGGTCATCGGCTCGAGCGCGACGGGTCGTGCCGGTGCCGGGCCGGTCCTCGATCTATCGCTGTCTGGTTCGCAACGGGCTCATCGAGGTGCAGGCTCGCCGCCGCAAGCGAACTGATTACAAGCGGTGGGAACGGGCCAGGGCCATGGAGCTGTGGCAGCTGGACACCGTCGGTGGGTTGATGCTCGCGGACGGCTGGAACGCGTCGATCGTGTCGGGAATCGATGACCACTCGCGGTTTTGTGTGTCGGCGCTGGTGGTGCGGCGGGCGACGGCGCGACCGGTGTGTGACGGGTTGGCCCGGGCGATGCGCCGCCACGGGTGCCAGCGCAGATCCTCACGGACAACGGCAAGGTCTTCACCGGCCGGTTCGGGCTGGGATCCGGCGAGGTGCTCTTCGATCGGATCTGCCGGGAGAACGGCATCAAGCACCTGCTCACCGCGCCGGGGTCGCCGACGACGACGGGCAAGGTCGAGCGGTTCCACAAGACGCTGCGCCGCGAGTTTCTCGACGGCAAGGTCTTCGCCGATCTCGATGAGGCCCAGGCCGCGATCGACGCCTGGGTGACCCACTACGACCACGACCGGCCCCATCAGGGCATCGGGATGATTGCTCCCTGGGAGGGGTTTCGCCTCGCTGATCCCGACACCGTCGACGAACCCGAGGCCGAGACGATCGGACCGGTCACGACAGGGTGGTGGGCCGCAACGGCAAGATCTCCTTTGCCGGCTACGGCTATCGGATCGGTGTGTGGCTCGCCGGCGAGACCGTCGAGGTCACCGTCGACTCTGGTGTGGTGAGCGTGCATCACCGCGGTGTGCTCGTCGCGACACACGCCCAGCGGCACCGACCCGAAAAGCAAGCCGCCGCCTCCAGCGTGTCCCACGCCGCCGCCCCGTGCCTCGTCAAGCCACCGTCGGGCAGCCCGTGACCCGCAAAAGTCGACTCCAGCGGCTCGATCAGCTTCGCCTCGGGCGTGCTGCGGTGGCACACTGCGCAACTTCGCCCATCCCATCGGACCCGTGCACGCGGTGCGCTCGGCGCGTATCCGTTTGGACCACGGAACTCGTACCAAGCGCGTCGGGGTTGACGGCTTTCTCTCAGTGGAGGCCGCTCGCACCGTGCCGAACCAGGAGCAGGTCCTCTGCGGGATCCCTGGCTTCGACCACCCCGGGAGAGAGATGATCGCTGATAGGAATCGGGGCTTGACCCGGAGCTGCCCTGGGCATTCACGACACGGCGGCCTATGCGGGCGACTTTCGCTACCGCTCGTCTGACCGCAGACGGTATGGATCCGTTGACGTCGGACTCGATCGCTCGTCGCGGACGAGTGGTGCGCAACCTGTCATTGAATCGATATAGCAAGCGCCGACTCGTGGTCCCGCGCCGTTATGCCGAAAGAGAATCGAGCACTTCCCGCGCTCGCTGCCCAGCGCGGAACTGACGATTACACGAGAAGCTCAGCTTGGTGGGGCGAAGAATTCGAGTGCGATGCCATCGGGGTCGCGAAAGCTCACGCCCGAGCCGTACGTCGCGTCCTTGATCCCGCCATGCTGGATGGCGAGCTCGTCAAGGCGGCGTGCCCACTGCTCGAGCTCCCCTCGGTTTGTGCAGCCGAAGCTGACGTGGTCGAGGCCAACCCGGTATTCGCTGAAGCTTTCGCTGCCTGCCGGCGTCTTGTGCTGGTGGAGTCCGAAGAGTGTGTTGTTTCCGAGCATGTAGACGGTGTGATGGAAGTCGGGGTCCGTGTCCTCGTCGAGTACTGGCTTCGCATCGAACAGCGCCTCGTACCACGGCACACTCACGGACAGGTCACGCACGGTCACTGCCACGTGCGTCACCGGTGGAAACTCTGCCACGGGTCACTCCTTCGGCCAGCTCGACCTCAGTTCCTACTCGATCTCA
>JBKOWY010000137.1:0-4989 GCA_046724655.1 Actinomycetota bacterium | reverse complement strand
GTGAGCGGCTCGCAACGCCAAACGACGCGATGACGGTCCCGAACCGCAGCCGTCGGCTGCGGTTCCGTTCGAAAAACCCTTCGGTTCTGTCGCTGAGCCAGGACCGAACCGACGCCCGTGATTCACGGCCGCGCGCCACTGCCACGGTGGTGTTGCTCTGGGTCAGGAGGTAGTCGACAAGGCCCCGATGCGTCATCTGCACGACATCGAGATAGCCGTCGTCGCCGAACCGCTCGAAGCCGGGCGGTGTCTCGGTCGTGGCGGCGGTATGGTCCCGAGGCGGGGTCGGGTACCGCGTGGTGAAGGACTCTCTCATCCAGGAGGAGAATCCCGGGACGTCCTCCATCTCGCCGAGGAAGTAGTGGTCATAGATGCCGAGCCAACCGGAGGCCGTGAGCACGCGGGCCGCCTCGTCGAAGAACCGTCGTTGGTCGAACCAATGAACGCCTGACCCGACGGTCGCGGCGCCGAACGTGGTGTCGGGGAACGGCAGGGATTCTGCGGGTGCCAAAACGTAACGGATGGACGGGTGGCGGCGAGCAGCGGCGAGCATCCCCGGCGCGACCTCCGCACCGACCACGACCTCAGCGAGGTCGACCAGCGCCACCGACGACAGTCCCGTCCCGCACGCCACATCGAGGGCTCGCCGGACCCTCCCGCTACCGGCGAGTTCCGCGATACGGCGGACCGCCCGGTGCTGGAGAAATGGACGCCCTCGGTCGTACAGCGGTCCTAATTCGGCGGCCGCGAAGGGGTTCGTTGCGCCCGAGGAGCTCTCTCGGCTCGAGGTGGACGAGCCTGGTGATGGTCGCATATCGTTGACTACGTCAATGAAGTGCCTGTAGTAGGCAAGCTAGTTGCGTGACAATGAGCGCGGTTGAGGATCGGGTCGCCCAGGTCAGGGCATTCAATCGGTTCTACACGAACGTTATTGGTGTTCTGGCCGAGGGGCTGCTCCGCACCCAGTACTCCCTCACGGAGGCTCGGGTGATCTTCGAGCTCGCGCAGCGTGAGGCGACGGAGGTCGGGCATCTCCGAGAGGTGCTCGACGTCGACGGCGGATACCTGAGCCGGATCCTGAGCCGATTCGACGCCGACGGGCTGGTGCAGAAGCAGCGCTCGGCGGTGGATGGGCGCCGTCAGATGATTCGGTTGACCGCCCGAGGTCGGCGCGCATTCCGGATGCTCGACAAGCGCGCCACTACCGAGGTCCGAGGCCTGCTCTCGGCCGTTGGGGAACAGGAGCAGCGACGCCTGCTCGCAGCCATGACCACGATTCGCGACATCCTCGAGGAATCACCCCGAGCGGACCACTACCTGCTGCGGCCGCCTGAAGTGGGTGACTTCGGCTGGGTCGTCCACCGCCACGGCGTTATCTATGCACAGGAGTATGCGTGGGACGAAAGTTTCGAGGCGCTCGTCGCTCGCATCGTCGCCGACTATGTCGAGGAACCAGACCGCCGGCGTCAGAGGGCCTGGATCGCCGAGGCTGACGGCCGACCGGTTGGCTGTGTGTTCTGTGTGCAGAAGGAAGACGCTACGGCCCAGCTTCGCCTCCTCCTCGTGGAGCCGAGGTACCGCGGGATGGGCATCGGTGCGCGGCTGGTCGATGAGTGCGTCCGCTTCGCGGCTCGTACTGGCTTCAAAGAGATTGTCCTGTGGACAAACGACGTGCTCGAGGACGCCCGGCGCCTCTATGAACGCGCAAACTTCGCGCTTGTTGAGGAGGAGCCGCACCACAGTTTCGGCCATGATCTCGTGGGACAGATCTGGCGGCGCGCGCTGCCCTAAATCACTCCAACGAAATAGGACATCACTCGAACGTCGCTCGTAACGTTCGAGGCGCCCGTCCGCAGCCACGCATGGGAGGATGTCCAGAGTGGAGCGGCCCGATATGCGACGCCTATGGGATGCGAACGCGCTCGCATGGGTGGAGCTGTCGCGGGCGGGCTTCGATGTGTACCGCGACCTCGTCAACACGCCGGCGTTCTTCGCGATCCTGCCGGACGTCCGAGGGCTGTTCGGCTTGGATCTGGGCTGTGGAGAAGGGCACAACACCCGGCTGCTGGCATCGGCGGGCGCGGAACTCGTCGCCCTCGATGTGTCGGAGCGGTTCCTGGCGGCGGCGTCCGATTCCCGGTCAGGCATCCGCTACGTACGGGCCGACGGGGCCGTCTTACCGTTCGCAGACACCAGTTTCGACTTTGTGACGGCGTTCATGAGCCTGATGGACGTCGCCGATCCCGAGACCACACTCGTCGAGGTGGCACGGGTGCTGCGGACGGGCGGGTTCGTGCAGTTCTCGGTGGTCCATCCAGTGACCGGCACGCCCGTCCGCCGCTGGGTCGAAAACGACGCCGGCGAGCGTGAGGCACTCGCGATTGGTGCCTACTTCTATGAAGGGCCGCTGAGCGAGGAGTGGATCTTCAGCGCCGCGCCCGAGGAGCTGCGCCGCCGCCACCGGCCGTTCACGATCACCTACGCCCGCCGCACCTTCAGCGGCTGGATCCACGCCGTCCTCGACGCGGGACTCGTGATCGAGGCGGTCGACGAACCCCACGCCGACGACAAGACCGCCCACGAGCACCCCGAAGTCGCCGACACCCGCATCGCTCCTTATTTTCTGGTGCTACGGGCTCGCAAGCCTGGGACCTGACCGGGTCCGGCGTGAACCTCCTCCCGTGAGCCCTCGCAACGCGCCGAATAGAGCGGAGGCGCTGCAGCAGGTGCGCGAGGTCATCGAGCGTCTTGTTCGCGATGGCGCCGCTGTCGCGCGTTCTAACGGCACAACTCATCGCATCTTTCCCGTGGCCGCGAGTGCCGCCGAGGGAGAGGCGCTGCATGAGTGGGTAGCGCGTGAAGGTGCACGTCGGACCGTCGAGATCGGCCTCGGATATGCAATCTCGGCGCTGTTCATCTTCGAGGGCCTGCTCAAGACCGCGGACCCGACCGTGCGCCACGTTGCCGTGGATCCGCATCAGGCAACGCGGTTCGCCAACTGTGGCCTGCAGTTCCTTGAGGAGGCGGGGGTCAGACAGCTGGTCGAGTACTGCTGTGAGGAGTCGCAGACAGCGCTACCGAGATTCCTCAGCGAAGGGCGGCGTTTCGATCTCGCGTTCGTCGACGGCAATCACCGCTTCGACGGAGTCTTCCTCGATCTCGTCTATCTCGGTCGTCTCGTGCGTGCTGGCGGAATCGTGTTCGTGGATGACTATCAGCTCCCCGCGGTCGTAAGGGCAGCGTCTTTCTTCTTGACGAACCGGGACTGGAGACTCGAGGAGGTGTCAGCTGCAGACGAGCTCCACCAGTGGGCCGTCCTCCGCACCTCAGACGTTCCCGATACGCGACCGTTCGATTACTACGTCGACTTCTGACGCCGCCTCACCGGTCCAGGCAGTGCTGTGAACCGATTGGCCGGCGCCATAACGCGCACACCGGAAGGTCGATCGCCGCGCCGAGCCGGTCGACCGCGGCGCGGTCGCGAGCTGAAGCGGTCGCGTAGAGGAAAAGCCCAGCCAGCGCTCCGAGCTCGGGCCGCGGTGCCCACCCTGCCCGCCGCGCCATGCACGAGCACCGTCTCCCCGCTCTTCGCCATCGCCGTGCGGTGAAGCAGCTGGTATGGCGTCATGTAGGGGAAGAGGAGGCTCAGGACCTCCGCCGGATCGAGGTCCTCGGGAACCTCGACCGCGCTCGCCTCCGGCACACAGACGCGGTCCGCGTCGGCGCCCCACACCGTCAGCGCGCCGATGCGGTCTCCCACTCGCGGCCTTGGGCAGTCGGGCCCGAGGTCCTCGACGACGCCGACGAGCTCGTAGCCGGGCGTGAACGGTGGCTTCGGGACGCCGATATACGTGCCGGCGCGCAGCTGGGCATCGGTGAACGACACACCGGCGGCCAGGACCCTGACGCAGACCTCGCCCGGGCCGGGTCGGGGATCGTCCTCCTCTACGACCCTCAAAACCTCGGGACCGCCGAAGCGGTCGACGACGACACGCTTCACCGGCTCACCAAGCTCATCAGCACGTGCCTCCTGTCGAAATGTTGCCCCGAGCCGAGCGGAACTCGCGGAAAAGACCGCCGACTCCCGACCTTCGCGAACGACTCACCGCTTTGCTCACACCTCCTTCGGGATGTTGCCATTCAGGGTGAACATGACGCGCATCACCTTGTGTCCGAAGTCGGCGGTGGGATTGAACATGCACGGGCAGCCGCCGTCGATCACCGCGATGCCACGCTGCCGGCCGTAATCAGCCGCCCCTCGGAAACGCTCCGAGCGCCGGGGCCGCGGTGCATCCACACGTGCTTGATACCGAGGTCGGCGCACTCGCGCATCGTGTCTTCCGCGCGCACGGGCTTGGTCGCGATCACGACCGCATCGACGCCGCCGGCAATCGAGCGTAGGTCGTGATAGCAACGATCGCCTTCGACCTCGTCGACGTTCGGATTGACCGCGAAGACCTCGTAGCCCCGCTTCCGAAGCCGCTGGTACACGACGTTGCTTCCGTGATTCTTCGGCTGTCTGGAGACACCGGTAACCGCGACCCGCCTGTTGGCCAGGAACTCCGACGCCGCCTCCTTGATCTTCGGCATATGGCTACTCCCTCCTTTCGGAGAAGCTGGTGCACAAAGCTGTGCGCATTCGACTCCCTCCAGAGCCCCTCTTCCACCCGAGCGTGAACTCGGATCTTGCGGCCGCCAAGGGCCCTTGATCGCCGACAGAAGGGACCTTGCTCCTCCCTTTCGCCCCACGCAGCGGTGAGCAACCCGACGCGACCCTGCGGGTCACAGAAGCCGGAAGTGTCGCTGTCAATCTCGCAGAAGGACTGCGCCTGTAGGGCGATTCTGTGCGTCGAGTGACCTGAGGGGCTCGGGGGCGTTCTATCAAACCGGCCGCTCGGGTGACGGCGGGATCGGCGTGCTGTCCTTCTATGTTGAGTTGTCGAACCGCAACGCTGGGAGGCACAGGGTTGCCATGGCACCCTGGGGCAA
>JBKOWY010000038.1:0-37056 GCA_046724655.1 Actinomycetota bacterium | reverse complement strand
CTCGTTGTTCTCTCGTGCGGTGACGCAAGGGCCGAGCCGCAGGGCCTCGATGCGGGTGTACCGGTGTCGGAAGCGGGGCTCGGCGTGTCGGTGTGGTCGCCTGCACTTCCAGTGCCCGCGCCCGTCGAACTGCGGACACTGCTGCGCGAGCTCCCGGCCGTGTCGCTTGCCGCGCCCGCGTCGCCGAAGATTGCGCCCCCGCAGCCGCCGTCCACCGTCGCTCCCTCGACGCCGGCCGAACCGGCAGGTCCGGCCGCCGTCTCAGAAAGCATCCTCCCGCGCGCGGCCCCGTTGCCGGAGGGCACCCCCGGCACGCCGGCCACGCCTACACCCGCGCTGCCTGTCGTCGTCCCGACCATCGATGTGAACGCGCTGACGGCCGTCGTGGGCGGCGTGCCCCAGCTGCCCGCGGTCTCGGCGCTCGCGGCGTTGCCGTCGTCACCTCCACCCGTGACGCCAGAGCCGTCTCCCGACCCGCAGCGACCCGAGCCCGCGCAGGTCGCCGCCTCTCTGCCCGAGGCTCCCGGCTCGCTCGCGTCGCCGCATCTCGCGCCCGCGGCCGTCCTTCCCGTTCCCGCCGCGCAGTCGACGTTGGTCCCGACGACCGCCGCCGGCACCTTCCCGCTGTTCGACGACAGCAGCACTCCCGTCCGCGCCCCACCCGGCCAGTTGCCAGTGCATCCGTGCCCGCACGGCGACACACCGCACCTGAGCTCCGCCGACGCAGCCGTCGTCCTGACGCCGTGCGGCAACGACGCTCCCCTTCGCACCCATCTGCGTGCGGACGCGCGCGCGTACGCGTCGAGCTCCCTAGTCGATCCCCTCCTACGGCCTGACTAGCCGCTCCTCCGTGCAAGCAACGTCCAAGCGCGTTTCAGCGCGACCGCACGAAGGAGATGGAATGAACAGCAGCAACGGTGAGACCGCTCGACGCCGATCGGAAGAGCAGGAGGAGCTGCTCACGTCGGCGGAGGTGGCGGCGCTCTTCGGGGTCGACCGGCGCACGGTGGTCCTGTGGGCGAAGCGAGGTCGGCTCCCCGCGCTCCGCACCCCGGGGGGTCAGCACCGCTTCCGGGCCGACGAGATCGACCGCCTGCTCAAGAGCAGCAACGGCGAGGTCACACCGGAGTAGGGGCGGTCGTTCACGCCGCCCCTACTCGGTTACTTCTCGACGTCGCTACTTCGCGACCTTGGCCAGCACGTCGCGGCCGGTGAGGATCAGCAGGTCCTCGCCGTCCACGGTGATCTCGGTGCCGCCGTACTTGGAATACACGACGACGTCGCCGACCGCGACGTCGACCGGGATGAGCTCACCGGTCTGCTCGGAGCGCCGGCCCGGGCCGACGGCGAGCACCTCGCCCTGCTGTGGCTTCTCCTTGGCGGTGTCGGGGATGACCAGACCGCTCGTGGTCGTCTCCTCGGCCTCCTGAGCTCGGACGACGATCCGGTCCTCCAGCGGCTGCAGCTTCATCGATGCGCCTCCTCGACGATGAGCACGTTTTCAGGCCATTAGCACTCGAAGGGTGCGAGTGCTAGACGGCCAAGGTAACAGCACGCTCGCCCCGGCAGCAAGCGGGGCACGCGTACGACAGGTCCGTCAGCTCGCCGGCAGCCCCAGCGACGGGGCGATGCCGGCGTCGAGCGGGGTCGGTCCGTCGGACTCCAGGCGCCACCAGGCCGCCCCGGCGATCATGGCGCCGTTGTCGGTGCACAGCTCGGGCGGTGGCAGGAACACCCGTCGCCCGGTCGCCGCCGCGGCGTCGGCCACCCGGGCTCGCAACCGCGAGTTGGCCGCGACACCCCCGCCGAGCACCAGCGTCGACGCCTCGGCGTCGCCGGCGGCGACGACGAGCTTGGCCGTCAGCACGTCGACCACGGCCTCCTGGAAGGACGCGGCGACATCCCCGACCTCGATGTCCGGATGCTTGCGCACGTGGTTGACGACGGCGGTCTTGAGCCCCGAGAACGAGAAGTCGTACCCCTCGCCGAGCATCGGGCGCGGGAAGGCGATTGCCTCGGGATCACCCTCCGCCGCGAGGCGGTCGATCGCCGGGCCGCCCGGGTAGCCCAGGCCGAGGAAGCGCGCCACCTTGTCGTACGCCTCGCCGGCGGCGTCGTCGACGGTCTGGCCCATCACGCGGTACTTGCCGTGGCCTTCCATGACGGCGAGCAGCGTGTGCCCGCCCGACACCACGAGGACGGCCAGGGGCAGCTCGAGGTCGGGCTCCTCGAGCCAGCCGGCGTACAGGTGCGCTTCGAGGTGATTGACCTGGACGTACGGCAACCCGCTGGTCAGCGCGAGCGCCTTGGCGGCGCTGACGCCGACGAGGAGCGCTCCGGCGAGGCCCGGACCGTGACAGGCGGCGACGGCGTCGAGCTCGCGCACATCGAGGACACCGGCCTCCACGAGCGCCTCGTCGATGACGCGATCGATGAGCTCGACGTGGGCGCGGCTCGCGAGCTCGGGAACGACGCCGCCGTACGGCGCGTGCAATTCCACCTGGCTCGACACGACCGACGAGCGGACGCGGCGGCCGTCCTCCACCACCGCCGCCGCCGTCTCGTCGCACGACGTCTCGATCCCGAGGATGCGGACACTCATGTTGCTACCAGCGCTTGGGCTCCTCGACGACCGTCTCACCTTCGACCTGCCGCTCGAGCCCGGCGAGGAGCTCGGCGTACTCAGGGCGCCGGATCTCGTGCGCCCACATCACGAGCGCGTCTTCGTTGGTCTCGACATAGTAGTTCTTGCGCACCCCGACGGGCGCGAAGCTGAAGCGCCGGTACAGCTCCTGGGCGGGACGGTTCGAGAGCCGCACCTCGAGCGTGAGGCTGCGCGCCTGACGCGTGATCGCTTCCCGCGCCAGTACCAGCAGCAACCGCGTGGCGATCTGGCGCCGTTGCCATCGCGGGTCGACGGCGAGCGTCGTGATGTGTCCGTCGTCAGCTGACAGCATCAGCCCGCCGTAGCCGACGACGTCGCGGCCGACGCGTGCGACGAAATAGGCGCGGCTCGAGCGCAGCGCGAGCTCGCTCAGGAACAGCGACATCGTCCATGGACGCGGGTAGACCTGCTGCTCGATGCGCAGCACGGCGCGCACGTGCCGGCGGCGCATCGGCACGATTTCGACGACGAGCGGCTCGGGCTTGCGTGCGACCGCCATTACGAGGCCAGTCTCCTCTCCCACTCGATCTCGGCGTCACTCTGGCGGAGATACAAGGGCTGCACGTCCCGTGGCGACGAGAACTCCTCGCGTTCCATGCGCGCCGCCCCCAGCTCGAGCAGCGCCACGGCGCTCGGCGCGGCGAACGACGGGCCGGCCTGCTCGGACCGATCCACGCCGGCGAACGCATCCCGGTATTGCAGCGCGCCGTCGCCGGCCAGCAGCACTTCGTCGCCGGCGGCGACGAGATCGGCGACCAGGTCGTGGGGACTGCCGACCTCGTAGTCGGAGACGCGTTGCACACCCCCCGGCACCGGCTGGTACCGGGCGTGGAAGACCTCGCCCCGGCGGGCGTCGAGCACCGCGACGATCACCCGGCGCGCGTGACGCAGCGGGTACGCGACGAGGTCGAGGCTCGGCACCCCCACGACAGGGACGCGCAACGCCTGCGCCATGACCTTGGCCGTCGTGACGCCCACGCGCAGGCCGGTGAACAACCCGGGGCCCAAGCCCACCGCGATGCCCGACACCTGCGACAGCTCGAGCTCGAGCTGGCGGCACAGGTACTCGATGCCGGGCGCGAGATGCTCGGCGTGGCGTCGATCGTGCCCGAGGCGTAGCTCACCGACCCCCGCGCCGTCGAGGCTCATCGCCAGGCTCACCTGGGGCGTGGCGGTGTCGAAGCCGAGGAGCAGCACGTCAGGCCCTTCCGACCGTCTCGAGGGCCATCAGGTCGGGCGCGCGCTCGTACCACGACGGCCCGTGACCCACGAGCTCGACGACGCGCTCGTCCTCGGCAGCGTCGGGGGCGAGTTCGAGCCTGACGTCGAGCCTCTCGCGGGGCAACAGCGCGTCGATCACGTCACCCCATTCGACGAGGGTGACCGCGTCGTCGCGTAGGACCTCCTCGAAGCCGAGGTCGTGCAGCTCCTGGATCGTGCCGATGCGGTACACGTCTACGTGCACGAGCGGTACGCGCCCGCCGTACTCGCGCACGATCGTGAACGACGGGCTCACGACCGGCTCCCTGACGCCGAGGGCTCGGGCGACCCCGCGCGCGAACACGGTCTTGCCCGCGCCGAGGTCGCCGGCCACGGACACAACGTCACCGGCGCGGAACAGCTCGCCTGCCGCGCCGGCGAGCGCCAGGGTCTCGTCGGGCGAGTGGGTGACGGCCCGGGCTGCGCACGTCATCCACGTGTGCCTTGCGCCGAGGCCCGGTGCAATGCCCGCTTCACGAGCACGAAATCGGCTCGGACCTGCGCCAGGGTCGTGCCTCCTCCGCGCAGCACCGCTGCCGGGTGCAGGGTGGGGATCAACACCGCACTCGAGCCGAACGGGAACTCGCGGCCGCGCAGCTTGGTGATGCCCTCCTTGGTCTCGAGCAGGAGCTTGGTCGCGAAGTTGCCCAGGCTCACCACGACCTTCGGCGCGATGAACGTCAGCTGGGCCTCGAGATAGGGCCGGCAGCTCTCGATCTCGTCGGGCAGCGGATCGCGGTTGCCGGGCGGGCGGCACTTCACGACGTTGGCGATGTAGACCTGCTGGCGCGCGAGGCCGATGCTCTCGATGAGCTGGGTCAGGAGCTGGCCGGCGCGGCCGACGAACGGGATGCCTTGCTTGTCCTCCTCCGCGCCCGGCCCCTCGCCCACGAACACGAGGTCGGCGTCGGGATCGCCGTCGCCGAACACGACCTGCGTGCGGCCCTGGGTCGCCAGGGGGCACTTCGTGCACGCGAGCGCCTCGCGCTCGAGCTCGGCGAATGACGCGAACGGCGGCGGCTCGACCAGCAGGGACACGCCTGATGGTATGCCGCCGCGGAGGCGGCGGCTTTGCCGACGCCGGAGCAGGAGCCGGAGCCTGCGACAGCGACCAGTCCCGTCTCGTCAAGCGACCGCGGCCCGGATGGCGTCCACGACGGCGTCGACGGCAGTGACCCGTAGGCGGTCGACGTGGGCGTCGACCGCTCCGGTGGCCAGAGCGAACGCCAGGTCGCCGTCGAAGCGGGTGTGTGACGGGTAGAGCGTCCGGCTCATCGCGTGATGGGCGGACTGGGCGACGAGGTGGCACTCGAGCTTGGTGAGGCGGGCGTTCGTCGCCACGACGACCAGGGTGGTGTGCTCGCCCTCCTCGAATGGAAGGGGTTCCGGGAACGGTGGCGTGTCCGGCGGGGCCGTCGAGCCCGCCAGCACCCGGCCGTCGTCGGCCACGACGTCCCCGATCGCGTTCACGACCGCCAGCGCGCCCACGACGGCGTCGTCGACGCGCGCCGACGCCGACCCCAGGCCGCCCGGCACCCGGTCCTCGGCGCCCTTCCACTTCCCGACGGTGGCGCCGGCGCCGGCACCGACCCGCCCGTTCTCGAACGGCACTCCCGGCCGAGCGGCGGCGAAGGCGGCCGCGCCTTCGTCGGGACCGGGGCGGACGCCGCCCGAGCTGACGAGGTCGTACACGCCGGCCGCCGGGACGATCGGCACCGCCCCGCCTGCGGTCGCAAAGCCCCGGCCCTGCGCCTCGAGCGCCCGCATGACGCCGTCGGCGGCGGCGAGCCCGAAGGCGGAGCCACCGGCGAGGACGATCGCGTCGACGTGCTCGACCAGGCGGTGCGGGTCGAGCAGCGCCGTCTCCCGGCTCGCGGGCGCGCCGCCCCGCACCTCGCCCGACGCCACCGTGCCCGGCGGGACGGTCACGACCGTGACACCGGTGCCGGAACCGGTCCAGTGCCCGACGCCGATCCCGGGCACGTCGGTGATCAGGAGGCGGCCTCCCGCGCCGCCAGGGCGCGGCGTACCCGGCGAGGCGGGCGCCGCCGCAAGCGCCGCCGCGGCCACAAGCGGCGCAGCGGGGCGCCGGCGCCGAGATCGCGAGCGAACTCGGTGATGAGCGCGTGCACCTCGTCGGTGCGCTCGAGCATGAGCATGTGTCCGGCGCCCTTGAACACCTCGAGGCGGGCACCGGGGATGAGCCCGGCGATGCGGCGCGACTCCGCCGGCGGCGCGATGACGTCGGCGCTGCCGCTGAGGACGAGCGTCGGCAGCGTGATCTTCGACACGTCCGCGGTCATGTCGAGGCCGATGAGGGCGCCGATGGCGGCCTGGCTGTCCTCCTTCTCGCACGCGGCGATCATCTCCCGCACCAGCTCGACGTGGCTCGGCTGGGGATCGCGGCCGAAGCCCAGCCGGGCGAGGAAGAACCCGAGGTTCTGCTGGGTCATGAGCTCGCCCGCGGACGGCCCGCCTGTGAGGCGCTCGAACAGCCGTCGCAGCCAGTTCGCGCCGGACAGGTACGTCTTGGCCAGCGTCGACATGAGGACGATGCCGCGCACGCGCTGTGCCGCGAGCTCGGGATAGCGCGCCGCGAACGCCTGCACTGCGATGCCGCCCATCGAGTGGCCGACGAGCAACACGTCGCGCAGGTTCATTCGCTCCAACAGCGTGCGCATGTCGTCGGCGAGGTTGACGATCGAGTGTCCGGTCGTACCGCACTTGGATTCGCCGTGGCCGCGGTGGTCGAACGCGATGCAACGGAACCCTTGCTCGGGGAGTTGCTCGAACTGCTTCACCCAGACGCGCGTCGACAGCGTGACGCCGTGCGAGAACAGCAGCGTCGGGCCCTTGCCGCGGCTGATCGTGTAGATACTGCCCTCGTCGTGGCTCGGATAGCGGAGTGCCTCGTCGAACGGCGGGACCAGCGACTTGCCGGCGTCGGCGTCGGGCCGGCGCCGCACGCCGGCGACGACGGCCCGCTCGATCGCGTAGGCGGCGCCCGCCAGCCCGGCGAGGGTGCCGGCGGCGAAACCGGCGCCGCGCACGGCGCGCATGACCCGCCCGTCCGGTGACGCCTCCGCTTGCTCCTCCGGCAGGCCGTCGACCGGCGCGTCCGGGTCCATCAGCGGTACCGCCTCGGCACACGCCGGCCGATGCTGCACACGATCTCGTAGTTGATGGTGCCGAGCCGTTCCGCCCACTCGTCCGCCGTGACCTCGGCGTCCCCGTCCCGTCCGAGCAGCACGACCTCGTCGCCGACTTCGACCGGCGCGTCACCCACGTCGACCATGAGCTGATCCATGGTCACGGTGCCGGCGATCGGATGCCGGCGGCCGCGGACGATCACCTCGCCGTCGTGGGCGGACAGGGCGCGGGGCACGCCGTCGGCGTACCCGACGGGCACCGTCGCCACACTGCCGTCGTGCGGCATCGTGTAGCGCAGGCCGTACGAGAGGCGGGCGCCGGCTGGGAGCGTCTTCACGTGGGAGACCCGGGCCTTGAGGGCCATCGCCGGGCGGAGCTCCGCCCGACCTGCGAGGCCGGGGGCGGGCGGCACGCCGTAGACCGAGATGCCACAGCGCACGAGGTCGAACCGGGCCCGGTCGCCAAAGGCGAGCAGCCCGGCGGAGTTGGCGGCGTGGACCATGTCGAAGGCGACGCCGGCGCGACGGAGGGCGGCGAGCAATCCTTCGAACCGGTCGAGTTGCTGCGCGGTGTACGGGTTGTCGGGCTCGTCGGCTACCGCGAGGTGGGTGAGGACGCCTTCGAGGAGCAGCTCGTCACGCGCCGCGATCGACTCCGCGAGCGCGTGCGCCTCGTCGACCTTGCAGCCGACGCGGTGCATGCCGGTGTCGACCTTGAGGTGCACGGGAAGGGGAGCGGTCCTGTTCCCGTGCGCGACCGCCTTGGCCAGCGCCTCGATGCCGGTGGGCGTGTAGGCGACGGGCGTGAGGCCGAGAGCGACCACGGCGGGGGCGGCGTCGGGCGGCGGCTCCGACAGCACCAGGACCGGAGCGTCGATCCCGGCGGCGCGCAGCTCGGCGCCTTCCTCGACGAGCGCCACACCCAGCCACGCTGCGCCGGCGTCGAGGGCCGCGCGTGCGACGGGGACCGCGCCGTGTCCGTAGCCGTCCGCCTTGACGACGGCCATGAACGCGGTCGGCGCCGCCAGCTCGGCCAACGTGTGCACGTTCGCTCGCACCGCGTCCAGGTCGACCTCGGCCCAGACCGGGCGGAAGGTCCGGTCGTCCAGGTGCGTATCTGAGCCGCGCCTGGCGCGGTTGAGGTACGCATCGTCACGTTCGTTCGATCCCATCAGCTCGTTCGCGCCAGCCAGCGCACGAGGTCGCCGCGGGCGACGATGCCGACGAGCTTGCCGTCGTCGACGACCGGCACGTGGGTGATGTCGCGGTCGTGCATCATCGTGGCGAGCTCCTCGAGGTTGTCGTCGGGCTTGACGGTGACGAATTCGGTGGTCATCACTTCGGCCACGGTGGCGCCG
The DNA here is from genome assembly GCA_046724655.1 of Actinomycetota bacterium. Taxonomy (GTDB): domain Bacteria; phylum Actinomycetota; class Acidimicrobiia; order IMCC26256; family JACDBD01; genus JALZAA01. Next base: position 28,624 of record JBKOWY010000038.1, on the reverse strand, counting down.
GCCGCCTTCTTGAGCTCGTGCTCGAAGCGGTGCAGCGACGACGGCAGCACGAGATCGGCGCTGAGGAACGAGATCACGGTGGGAACATGCAGGCGGGCCTCGGAGACGATGAGGTCCTCGTCGCGCAGGAGTCCCACGAGCACTCCCTGGTCGTCGACCACCGGGGCGGCGCCGATCTGCTTGTCGGCGAGCACGTCGGCGGCTTCCTCGACTGACTGGTCGGGGCGTAGGGTGACGACGTCGCGGCTCATCACCTCGTTCACGGGCGTCGACGCGGGCATCTAGTCCTCCGGGCTCTCGAGACTCTCGATCGAGCGGATGGCCGCCGGGAGCGCAGTGATGAGGTCGCCGGCGACGAGGCCAGTATGCCCGGCGACGTCGGCTGCTCGCCCATGGGTGAACGCCCCGCCCGTCGCGGCCCAGAACGGCTCCGCGCCACGGGCGAGGAACCCGCCGATGATCCCGGACAACACGTCCCCGGTCCCGGCCGTCGCCAGCCACGGGCCGCCCGTCGTGTTGATCGCCGTGCGGGCGGCTTGATCGGCGATCACCTCGCCCGGTCCCTTGAGCAGCACGATGGCATGGGCCCGCTCGGCGAGACGCCGCGCCGCCGCCAGCCGGTCGGCGCCCACCTTCTCGCCCGCCAGGTGCACGTATTCGCCGGCGTGCGGGGTGAGGACCGCCGGCGCGGTGCGAGCGCGCAGCGGCGCCACGTCGCCGGCCAGGGCGTTGAGCCCGTCGGCGTCGAGGACGAGCGGGATCGGGGCCTCGGCCACGATGCGACGGACGGCAGTGGCGGTGCGGTCGTCACGGCCGAGCCCGGGCCCGACGACGAGGGCGCGGAAGCGGTCGGTCACCTTCAGCACCTCGGCGGCGGCGGGCTCGTCGAGGGCGCCGTCGGGCGTCGCGGGCAGGACCTTGGTGATCACCTCGGTGCCCGATGCCCGGGCGGCGGCCTCGGCGCCGGGGACGCCGCACCACACGATGCCGGCGCCGGCGCGCATGGCGGCGTGGCTCACGAACAGTGGCGCGCCGGTCATGCCGCCCGACCCACCGACGACCAGTGCGCCGCTCAACCACTTGTGGGCGTCGGGGGCCCGTTCCGGAAGCTCGAGGGCCACGTCGATGGCCTCGGGCACGAGCGTCGCCGGTGCACCGAGGTCGATGCCGATGTCGGCGACCTCCACCTCACCCGCGTGCGTGGCGCCGGGCTCGAACAGGAGGCCGGGCTTCACCGCCGAGAACGTCACGGTGTGCGACGCGTGCACCGCCACTCCTTCGACCTCGCCGGTGTGACCGTTCACGCCGGACGGGATGTCGACGGCGACGCACGGGCCCAGCACGGCGTCGACGGCGCGCGCGACCCACGCGGCGTCGCCCTCGAGCGAGCCCCCGAAGCCGGTGCCGAACATGGCGTCGACGAACGCGTCGGAGCGGAGCAGTGCGCGCTCGCACAGCTGGCGGTCGACGCCGCCGTCGAGGGTGAACACGTCGACGCGCACTCCCCAGCCGCGCAACGCACGGGCCGCGACGTGGCCGTCGCCGCCGTTGTTGCCCTTCCCGCACACGGCAACGACCCGCCGGCCGTACGTGCCGCCCATCTCGCGCCGCACGGCCCACGCCACGGCGCGCCCGGCCCGCTCCATGAGCACCTCGACGGGCGTTCCCGCCGCGATCGTGCGCCGGTCGGCCTCGCCCATCTCGGCGGGTGTCAGCACCGGCTGCATCGCTCTACGTCACCGGACGGCGATGGCCACCGCCATCGCCATCGACTCGCTGTGCGTAAGTGAAAGGTGCCAGGCGGCGACGCCGCGCTCGTCGGCGAGCACCGCCGCCTTGCCATGCAACCCGACCATGGGCGCGCCGCCGCGCCGGCGGACCACCTCGACGTCGCGCAGCTTGAACGCCCCGAGCCCGACGCCCAACGCCTTCATCACCGCCTCCTTGGCCGCGAACCGCGCCGCGAACCGCGGGACCGGATCATGGTGACGGAAGGCGTACGCGCGCTCGTCGTCGCTGAACAGCCGTTCCGGCAGGCGCGCCCGACGCTCCATCGCGAGGCGGAACCGCTCGATCTCGACTAGGTCGGTCCCGACCCCGACGACGTTCATTGTGTTTTGGCGCCGTTTACACACCTCTGAGGTATGTAAACGGCGCCAAAAGCAGGGGTCATCGGGTGCGCCACCGCTCGGCGAGCACGTACACGGGCTCGGTGAGCAGGTCGACGAGGTCGACGTCGGCGAGGCGGGTGTCGTCGAAGGTGGCCTCGGTCTCGGTGACGGCGTCCTTGAGCGCGGCGTAGCGACCCCGGTACCCCTGGAGGACGCCACGTGCGACGTCGGGCGCCAGACGGGGACGGAACGTGACATGCAGGAGCGTCAGCCCCGTGACCTGGTTGCCCTTCAGCTCGGGGACGATGATCAGCGTGCGGCCGTCGCGCCGGCCTCGGGCCACGGTCACCTCGCGCTCGTATGCGACGCGGTGCTTCGTCCCGATGAGGCGTGGATCGGTGTCGGTTCGCGACGGCAGGTTCACCGAGACTCCCCCGCGGTCGACAACATGGAGCGTCGCCTCCCCGTCGACGTCGCCTTCGATGCGGTACCGCGTGAAGCCGGTGACCTGCTCGATGGCCGGATCGAGATCGACGAGTGTGCGCAGGGCCCGGTAGCTGAGGCTGTCGCGCGCCACGCCGGCGCCGAGCACCTCGCGCACCAGAGGCGCCCCCAGCAGCGTCTCGTCCGAACGCGAGATGCCGACGGTGACCGTCTTGGCCTGGTGCTTGATGGCGTCGACGGGCCGGGTGAGCTCCTCGATACCGTTGGTCAACGCGGCGGTGAGGTCCTCGACGATGGTGCTGGGCGTGCCCACCTTGCCCAGCTCCATCTGGTACAGGTCGAGCGGTGCCGCGCCCGTCGCGTACCGCAACACCGACGCGATCCTCACCGCGGTGCTGGCGTCGAGGTGGCCGTCGTACGTCCCGGTGCGCAGGCCGTCGAAGAACCCACCCGCCGGCATCTGCAGCCCGATCGCCAGCCGCTCGAGCACGGCGTCGCCGTCGCCCGTCGAGACGGCCGACTCGATCGCGGCGCGGGCCTCACGCAGGGGCCGGGCCGACGCGTCGATCGCGAGCGCGGCCTCGTAGCCGAACAGGTGCCCGGCCAGTGTTGACAGCACGAAGCCGAGGGCGGGGTGCACGGCGGGGACCGTGATCGTCTCGACCGCGCCGGCGAAGCGGCCGTCACCCTCGGTGGCGATCACGATCGGGGTCGCCCGGTGCGCACGGTAGATCGCGACTTCCTTCGCGACGTCGTCGGCGTTCGAGCCGACGAGACCCGTCGCGCACACGAGAACGAGCGGCTCGGACGACAGGTCGATGTGTTTCTTGTCCTCGGTGACGTCGCAGGCGATCGACTTGTAACAAAGCTCCGACAGCTTGATGCGCAGCTCGCCGGCGGCGATGCGATTCACACCGTTGCCGACGACAGCCCAGTAACGCTTGGCCGGTGCATACTGCTGGGCGACGGCGGCGATCGTGTCGCGCCGGTCGATAACGGCGCGCATCACGTCGGGCAGCTCGCGCAGCGCGCCCAGCAGCTCGGTGCCGTGGCCGTCGTCGATGGCCCCGGTCTCATGGGCGATCGCCAGCGCGAGAAGGAAACCGGCGGCGAGCTGCGAGTAGAACGCCTTGGTCGACGCGACGCTCATCTCGACGTCGCGTCCGTCGGACGTGTAGAGCACGCCGTCGGACTTGTCGACGAGGTCGCTGTTGCGCCGGTTGACGATCGACACGACGGCCGCCCCCCGGGCGCGCACCAGATCGACGGTGCGGTTCGTGTCGGTGGTCGTGCCGCTCTGGCTGATCGCGATGACGAACGTGTCGCGCATGTCGGACCGGAGGCCGAAACCGGACAGCTCGGTGGCCGGCATGGCCTCGACGAGCAGCGACGCGCCCGAGTCGCGCAGCGCGACCGCCAGGCTCTGACCGGCGACGGCGGCCGTGCCTTGCCCGATCACGACGACGCGTCCGAGGGAGCCGTCACGCAGGCGCGTCCGCACCTCGTCTGGCAGCGTTTCGGGGCCGAGCTCGACGGCGAGCGCGCCCTCGGGCCCGGCGGCGATCTTGCCCCGCAGCGTCTTGCGGAACGACGCCGGCGCCTCGGAGATCTCCTTGAGCAGGTAGTGAGAGGAGTCGCCGCGGTCGATGTCGCGGGTGGTGATCTCGGCATGCTGGAGCTCAGCGGCAGAGACCGGCAGTTCCGTGCCGTCGTACGCGAACCGGTGGATCCCGGCGAGGTCGCCGGCGGCGCCGGCATCGAGCGACACGATCTGGCCGCGCGTTGCAGCTGCCCGTTGCGGGTCGGCGGGGGTCTCGCCGTCCATGCGCAGGTAGGTGGACGTCTCCTCGACCAGACCGTACGGCTCGCTCGCAACCACGAATGTGTCCTCGGCGAGGCCCACGTACAGGGCCTGGCCGCTGCCCCGTAGCGCCAGCAGCACTCGGCCCGGCTGGTCGGCGGCGCTCGCCGCGATCGCCACCGACCCCTCGAACGAGGCGACCGTCGAACGGAAGGCCTCGTCGAGGTCGGCGCCGGCCGCGAGGCGTCGTGACACCAGCGTGGGGATCACCTTGGCGTCGGTGGTGATCTCGGTGGGGATGTCGAGCTGCTCAGTGGCCGCGAGGTCCCCGTAGTTGTCGACGTCGCCGTTCAGGGCGCCGATCACATACGGCCCGTCGGCACGCCCGACCTCCTCACCGGTGAGTGGGTGGGCGTTCGCCTCGGAGATGATCCCGACGCTCGCCCAGCGCGTGTGCCCGATCACGGCGGCCTGTGCACTCTCGGCGGCGACGGCCAGGTGCAGGAGCTCGTCGTCTCGTATCGCCGCCCGCAGGACGGCCGTATTGTCGCCGAGCTCCCCGATTTCCGCCGCCGCCTTGTACACGAAGCTCAGGCACCCGTCGGCGCGGCGCACGGCCCCGGACCCGAATAGCGGGTCGTTCCGCTCGTCCAGCAGACGGGCAATCGCGGGATCGTCGAGGTCGAGGCCGTGGTCGTGCACGAGCACGTGCAGCCCGGCCGAGTCGCGGCCTCGCACCTCGAGCCGGTCGAGCGCCGACAGCGCGACCTGCACGGACGTGAAGGCATCGACGGCGGCCACCCCGAGATCCGAGCCGCAGAGGTCGGCGACGGCGCGCGCCGTGCGCAGCCGGTCGCGCCCGACCGCCCAGACCGCGTCCTTGAGCCTCACGAGCGCGGCGTTGACGGCCTCGAGCTCGACGCTCGACAGATCGGCCGCGCCGGTGTCGAGCGCGGCTTCGAAGCGCTCGGTCGCGAGCTGGAGCTGAGCGGCGTGGTGCTCGACGCCGACGGCCAGGACGCGATCGGTCAGCAGGGCCCGCACGCCCGGCGCGCCGCGCAGGACCGCGTCGACCGCCTCGACCCGCTCGGCGACGGCCGCCAGAACCTCGGGATCGGCGGCGGAGCTCTGACCGCGGGCGTCGTTCAGAGCCGCGGCGGCCTGCTCGAGCTCGGCGAGGAGGTGGGCGCTGTCGGGCGGCATCCGGCCGCTCGACCGCCGCAGGACGGCCACGATGCCGCACATAGGCCCACCAGGTTAGGGCCTCTTGTGGTCCAGAGGGCTTCTCGCTACGAATGGTGCGCGAGATCCGCAAGCGAGAAGAAAGGGGCAGGAGGGAGAACCCACGAGACCTCGTCCGTCAGGGCTACGACCCCTTCACGAGGGGGACATGGACACCCTCCGGTCGACATGAGGCCCGACGTCGTTCGGCGTGCCCGGCACGAGCTCAACGGCAAGACCCTCGATGACGACACACGACTGACGTTCTCGTTCTCGGGCGACAAGATCTTGCGCCTCGAGGAGTAGCACGACGACATGGCCAGGTTCGACAACTTCTGGAGCTAAAGGAGAGGGACATGGCGGGAGCAAACGAAGACATCGTCCGACGCGGTTACAAGGCTTTCGGCGAGGGCGACATGGAGACGCTCGGGTCACTCATGACCGACGACGTCAGCCATGTGGTCCCGGGCGACAACCGCTTCACCGGCGAGCACAAGGGCAAGGACGCAGTGTTCGCCTTTTACGGTGGCATCTTCGAAGCGAGCGGAGGGACGTACCAGGCGGACCTCCAGAGCGTCGAGGAGCAGGGTGACGACACCGTCGTCTCCAAGCACCGCGGAACGGCACAGCACGGCGACCAGAAGCTCGACGTGACGGAAATCCTCACCTTCACGATCAAGGGCGGGAAGATCACGAAGATCGTGAGCTCGTTCAGCCCCGAGGACGAGAAGGCGGAAGACGCCTTCTGGGGGAAGGGCTAGCTACTCGGACCCACAGGCGCGTGCGACGGCGGCGGCAAGACGTGTCGCCGCCGTCTCGGCCTCCTCCGAGGTCGGCGCTTCCACCATCACCCGCACGACCGGCTCCGTCCCCGACGGGCGAACGAGCACGCGGCCGTCGGACCCGAGCTCCTGCTCCACCGAGTCGAGCTCGGCGCGAAATGCGAGGTCGCGCTCGACGCCGGCGCGGTCGGTGACCTGCACGCTCCGCAGCACCTGCGGCAGGGGCTTCACGACGGAGGCGAGCTCGGAGAGCGGGCCGCCTGTTCGCTTCATGACGTCGAGCAGCAGCAGCCCGGTCAGCGACCCGTCGCCCGTGGTGGCGAGGTCGGTGATGATGATGTGCCCGGACTGCTCACCGCCGAGCGACAGACGCTTCTCCTCCAGCGCGGCGAGCACGTTGCGGTCGCCCACGGGCGTCTCTACCAGCTCGATGCCGTGCTTCTCGAGGGCGCGTCGTAGCCCCAGGTTCGACATCACCGTCGCGACGACCGCGTCGCCGCGGAGCTCGCCGCGGTCGTGGAGATCGAGGGCGATGATGGCCAGCATCTGGTCGCCGTCGACGAGGTTGCCCCGCTCGTCGACCGCGATCACTCGGTCGGCGTCGCCGTCGAATGCCAGCCCGGCCTGCGCGCCGCTCTCGACCACCGCGGCCTGGAGCTCGCTCGGGTCGGTCGAACCGCATCCGGCGTTGATGTTCGAGCCGTCGGGCTCGGCGTGGAGCACGCGCACCCGCGCTCCGAGCAGGCGCAGCGTCCACGGCGCGACCTCGTAGGCGGCGCCGTTCCCACAGTCGACGACGACCGAGACTCCGTCGAGCCGGCGATCGGCCAGCGCCGCGCACAGGTGCGCGACGTAGTCGGCGGGCGCGCCGAGACGATCGCGCACGACGCCAACCCCGGCGCCGTCCGGCCGGCTCAGAGCTTCGCTGTTGTCGCCCGCGTCGAGCAGACGGCGCAACTCGACCTCGATGCGCTGTTCCGGGGCGTCGGCGATCTTGCGTCCACCGCGTGCGAACAGCTTCACGCCGTTGTCGGGATACGGGTTGTGGCTCGCCGAGATCACGGCGGCCGGGGCGTCGATCACCTCGGCGAGGTGGGCAACACCCGGGGTGGGCAGCACACCGACGCGCACGACGTCGGCGCCTTCGCTGCACAGCCCGGCGACGAGCGCGGCCTCGAGCAACGGCCCCGAGCGGCGCGTGTCCCGGCCTACGACGAACGGCTGGTCCACGCCGATGACGCGCACCGCGGCGCGTCCGAGCGCGGTGACGAGCTCAGGGGTGAGGTCGCGGTTGGCGACCCCTCTGATTCCGTCGGTGCCGAACCGCAGCGTCATGCGGCCGCGCTGCTGCGCGCTACCGCTTCGAGTACTGCGGCGCCTTGCGGGCTTTCTTGAGGCCGTACTTGCGGCGCTCCTTCTCGCGGGCGTCGCGCGTGAGCAAGCCCGCCTTCTTGAGCGCGGGGCGCAGCTCGTCGTCGAGGGTCGCGAGAGCGCGGGCGATGCCGAGCCGTAGCGCTCCGGCCTGGCCGCTCACACCACCACCGTTGAGCGCCGCCTCGACGTCGTACACATCGGCGGTTTGGGTCAGGCGCAGGGCCTCGGTTGCCACGGTCTGATGCGTCAGCGTCGGGAAGTACCGGTCGAAGTCGAGGCCGTTGACCTTGATGACTCCGCTGCCGGGGCGCAGCCGAACGCGCGCGACCGATCCCTTGCGGCGGCCGGTTGTCTGAATCAGTGGCTTCAAGCTCGTTCCTATCGCTTCCTATCGTTCCTGTCGTGTCTGTTGCGCGGTGCGCACGACCGGCTTCTGTGCCGCGTGCGGGTGTGTGGGGCCCGCGTATACGCGCAGCTTGCGCAGCATCTTCCGCCCCAGTGGGCCTTTGGGCAGCATGCCCTTCACCGCTCGGCGCACGACCTTCTCGGGATGGCGCTCGAGCACGCGGCCGAGGCTCTCGGACTTGATGCCGCCGGGGTACCCCGAGTGCCGCCAGTAGACCTTGTCGTCGGCCTTGCGGGGCCCGACCGCGAGCTTCGCCGCGTTCACGACGATCACGTGATCGCCGACGTCGACGTGCGGGGCCCACGTCGGCTTGTGCTTGCCGCGTAGCAGCGTGGCGGCATCGGTCGCGAGGCGGCCGAGCACCGCTCCGTCGGCGTCGATCACGTGCCAGGCGCGCTCGACCTCGGTGGGCTTGGGGCTGAATGTACGCACAGGAAACAAGAAGGATACTCCCGGCGTCAGACACCAAGACAATCGCCCGGAACCGGTAGCGTGACTCGCATGACCGCTCCCCCCATCTCTGCGGTCCCCGTCCACGAGATCCCACCCGAGCGGGAGGCCGACGCCGAGCGTGCGCTCGAGATCCTCCGCGACGCCGCGCTCGACCCGATGGTCGACATGGTGCTCCTGGCGCGCGGCGGAGGGTACGAGGCCCGCTCGCACGACGGGTCGGTGCGGTTCCGGCGGACCGAAGACGGCGGCCACCAGACGATCGCCGTCGAGGGCCTCAACCCGCTCGCCGACCAGTCGATCGACAAGTTCGTGCCCTTGGACGTCGAGCGGGCGCATCTGTACCCGACGCGCCGCGAGAACGCCTATCCCTTCGCGTACGCGCAGGTGGCGCAGCTGTTCGACCATCCGGCGGCACCCGACCTGTGCGTGATCCACTCGGCTGCGCACAACTGGGAGGACCAGGGCGGTCACCGGGGCGAGCACGGTTCGCTCGACGTCGTGCAGGCGCGGGCCCCGTTCGTGGTCGCGGGCAAGGGTGTGCGCGCCGACAGCGTGGTCCCGCGGGCGGGGCGGCTCGTCGATGTGGCGCCCACCATCGCCGAGCTCCTCGGGCTCGCGCCTCACGAGGGCGGCGGGTACGTGCGCGGTCAGGACGGCGAGGTCCGCCAGGACGTGCTCGACCTGACTGGCGGACGTCCGCGCCACGTCGTCGGCTTCCTGTGGGACGGCACCAACCCGAACGTGTTCCACGCGATGGCGGCTGCGGGCCAGGCGCCGAACGTCGCCCGCCTCATCGAGATGGGGACCTCGTACGCGCACGGGGCCATGGCCGGACTGCCGACGGTCACGCTCGCGAACCACACATCGATCCTCACCGGCCGGCTTCCCGGGCATCATGGCATCCTCAACAACGCCTGGTACGACCGGCGAACCGGGCGTCAGGTCATCACCAACTCGTCGGCCACGTGGCCGACGGCGATGGAGACGCTCACACCGGGCGTCGAGTCGATCCATCACGCCGTCCACCGGACGTGGCCCGACGCGTTCACGGCGTCGATCAACGAACCGGCCGACCCCGGCGCCGACTACTCCACGTTCGATTACTTCCGGCGCGGGGACGTCCCGCCGATCCCGACGTCGCCCGACGGGCTGCCGCACACCACCGAGCGCTTCGTGCGGCCGTCGAAGGACTACTCGTGGTCGACGATCGTCGATCACATGTGCGTGGAGCAGGCGACCGGCATCTGGAGCGGCTACTACCGGGACGTCGAGTACCCGAAGCCCCGGTTCATGTGGGTGAACTTCACGCTCACGGACTCCGCCTTCCACGAAGGCGGTCCGCATTCCGAGATCGCTGAAGCGGCGATCCGCGACTGCGACGCCCGTCTGGGTGAGGTGCTGGCAGCGGTGGAGCGGGCGGGCGTGTTCGACGACACCGCGTTCGTGCTCGTGGCCGACCACGGCATGGAGGAGAACAATCCCGACGTCAGGGGTGACTGGGACGTGCCGCTGCGTGAGGCCGATCTCCAGTTCCGGGACGAGGGCTACAGCTTCCTGTACCTCGGCGAGCAGTGATGCGTATCTGAGGGACGCTCAGCGTCGCTCAGATACGCCTCATCAGTTCACACCGACGCCGACGAGCTTGCCGATCAGGAACGTCACGGTGGCGACGAGGGCGCCGATCGCGGCCATGCGCAGACCGGAGCGACCGGCGTGGCGGCCGGTGAACACGGAGATCGCAGCGCCCACCCCGAAGAGCGTCACCACCGACAGCAACGCCGACGTCACGACGGCGGCGACGCCGCCGCCGAAGAGGAACGGCACAACAGGTATGAACGCACCGACCGCGAATGCTGCGAACGACGAGCCGGCTGCGACCCAGGGTGAGGCGAGGGTGCGCGGGTCGAGCCCCAACTCCTCTCGCGCCAGCGTGTCGAGCGCGACGTCGGGCCGGGACATGATGTTGGCGACGAGCGCCTTCGCCTCGGCTGGGTCGATTCCCTTGGCCTGGTAGATCAGCTCGAGCTCCTCGCGCTCTTCTTCGGGGAACGCGGACAGCTCCTGCTCCTCGATTCGTAGCTCGTTCTCGTAGAGCTCGCGTTGCGAACGCACGGAGACCCACTCGCCGGAAGCCATCGAGAACGCGCCGGCAACAAGACCGGCGATGCCGGCGAGCAACACGATCGACTTGTTGGTGGTGCCACCGGCGACGCCCATGACGAGTGAGAAGTTGGACACCAGCCCGTCGTTCACCCCGAACACGGAGGCTCGCAGCGCGCCACCGATGCCGGCCCGATGCCGACCCTCGGACGCGGCGATGCGCCCACCCGCAGTGTTGCCGCCGCGCATCGCGGCGACGACCTTGCCGTGCATCGCCTCTTGTGCCGCCATCGCCGCCGGTGCCGCGGCGACACCGCGGTACTTGTCGGCGTCGGATGCTTCGGCGCGCAGCACGATCGGGAGCACCGTGTCGGTGCCGAACCGCTTGGCCAGCTGGCGCAGCACCCGGATGCGGAACGGCAGCCGCGGCGGCTTGAGGTCGGTGACGCCGGCGTCGCGCATGAGCCGTGCCCAGTGAGCGGCGTGGCGCTCCTCCGCCTCCGCCAGCTGGAGGAAGATCGGCCGGCGCTGCTCGTCGGCGTGCTCGGCGAGCGCCCGATAGAGCGCGGCGCCGCCGAGCTCGTCTGCCCACATCTCGCGGTACTTGGCCAACTCGGGATTCGTAGACGATCCACGCCGGGCCATGCGTCCACCGTACCGCCGCGCAGTTTCAGCTCAGTAGCCCACCCGCCAGAGGCACAGTCCTTCGGGCGGAGCAAGACGGCTGGCGTTGGCGCGGTCCTTGGCGCGCAGGATCGCCATCAGATCCCCGGGGCGCCTCTTTCCGGTCCCGACGTCGACGAGCGTGCCGACGATGGCGCGCACCATCTGCCAGCAGAACGCGTTGGCACGGATCTCGTAGCTCAGCGCCCCGCCTCCCACCTCGTTCCAGCGTGACTCGAACACCCGCCGGACGGTCGTCGAACCTTCAGGGCCCTTGCGGCAGAAGGCGGCGAAGTCGTGCTCGCCCACGAACGGGTCGGCCCCGAGCCGTAGCGAGCGGAGGTCGAGGAGCGTCGGCACCCACCACGCGTAGCGGGCGAGGAACGGATCGGGAACGGGACGGTTGACGATGGCGTACCGGTACGCGCGCCAGCACGCAGAGCGTCGAGCGTCGAAGCCCGAGTCGACCAGCTCCGCCTCCCGCACGACGATCTCGGGTGCGAGCGTGCCGTTCAACGCTGCCTGCAACCGCCGCAGGTCGACCTCGCGGTCGACGTCGAAGCTCACGACCTGGCCCCATGCATGCACGCCGGCGTCGGTGCGCCCCGCGCACGCCATGTTCTCCGGCCGATGGCCCAGGAACCGCTCGAGAGCCCGGCTGAGCACGCCTTCGACGGTGCGCACCGTGGGCTGGGCGGCCCAGCCGTGGAAGCCGGTGCCGTCGTACGCGACCACAAGTTTGACGGTCATCGTGATTTTGGCGTCGCTGTACCGGCTATATCCCGGCGCAGTGACGCCAAAACGAGAGTCAGACCAACTCCACGCGGGCCATCGGGGCGCGGTCGCCGGGGCGGGGGCCGAGCTTGAGGATGCGCAAGTAGCCGCCGTTGCGGTCGGAGTAGCGCGGCGCGATCTCGACGAACAGCTTGTGGGCCGCCTGCTTGTCGTGCATGCGGGCCACGACGAGCCGGTGCTGGTGCATGCCGCCCTTCTTCGCCTTCGTGATCAGGCGCTCCGCGTACGGGCGCAGCGCCTTCGCCTTGGCGACGGTGGTCGTGATCGCGCCCGCCTCGAACAGGTGCGCGGCGAGGTTCGCCAACAGCTGCTTCTCGTGGGCGGGACCCGAGCCGAGGCGTGGGCCCTTGCGCGGCGCCGGCATCTTCGGGCTCCTCTACTCCTTCACCCGCAGCGACAGCCCGCGCTCGTCGAGCTTCTGGAGCACCTCTTCGAGCGACTTGGAGCCGAAGTTCGTGATCGCGAGGAGGTCGTCCTCCGACTTCTGCACGAGCTGTCCGATCGTGTCGACGCGTGCCCGCTTCAGACAGTTGCGGGGCCGCTCCGAGAGATCGAGCTCCTCGATCGGAAGCTCGAGGTCGGGCGACGCCGCCGTGATCGGCGACACCTCACCCAGCTCGAGCCCCTTGGGCTGCGACGACAGCTCGGCGACGAGGTTGACCAGGTTGCGCAGCGTCTCACCCGCCGACGCCAGGGCGTCCCGGGGTGAGATCGACCCGTCGGTCTCGACCTCGAGCGTGAGCTTGTCGTAGTTCGTCGCCTGCTCGACGCGCGTCGGCTCGACCGTGAACGCGACCCGGCGGACGGGCGAGAAGATCGCGTCGACGGGGATCACGCCGATCGTCGACGTGCGCTTGTTCCGCTCCGCCGACAGGTAGCCGCGCCCCTGCTCGACGGTCAGGTCGAACGCGAGCCGGCCCCGCTGGTTGACGGTCGCGAGGTGCAGTTCGGGGTTGAGGATCTCGACGTCGGCGGTCGTCTGGATGTCGGCGGCAGTGACGTCGCCGGGGCCGCGCTTGTCGAGCCGCAGCGTGACCGGCTCCTCCGACACGCACCTGAGCACGAGGTCCTTGAGGTTGAGGATGAGATCGGTGACGTCCTCCTTCACCCCGGGGATGACGTCGAACTCGTGCAACGCCTCGTCGAACCGCACCTGGCTCACGGCTGCGCCCGGGATCGAGGAGAGCAGAGTGCGACGGAGAGAGTTGCCGAGGGTGTGGCCGAAGCCGGGCTCGAGCGGCGAGATCGTGAACGACTGGACGTTCCCCTCGGGCTCAGCGGCTTCGACTTCGGGTCGCTGGATGATCAGCATGGCGGTCTCACTTCTTCGTGTTGGTGGGGGCGTTGAGGGTTATTTGGAGTAGAGCTCTACGATGAGCTGCTCGCGCACGGGCACGTCGATCTGCTCGCGCAAGGGCAGGTCGCGGACGGTGGCCTTGAAGTCGGCGCTGTTCACCTCGAGCCATGCCGGCACACTCCGATCGAGGATGTCGAGGTTGTGCCGCAGCACGATCATCTTGCGTGAGCTCGGATGGATCTCGACGACGTCGCCCTTGCGGAGCTCGTGCGACGGGGTCGTCACGCGCTGGCCGTTCACCGTGACGTGGCCGTGCCTGACGAACTGCCGGGCCTGGTTGCGGCTGGCGGCGAAGTTGGCGCGGTACACGACGTTGTCGAGCCGCAGCTCGAGCAGCTGCAACAGAGTTTCGCCGGTGATACCGGGGCGCCGCGTGGCTTCCTCGTAGAGGTTCCGGAACTGCCGTTCGAGGAGACCGTAGATCCTGCGTGCCTTCTGCTTTTCTCGCAGCTGGAGCAGGTACTCGCTCTCCCGGATGCGGCCGCGCCCGTGCTGACCGGGCGGGTACGGCTTGCGCTCGACCGGGCACTTCATCGTGTCGCACTTCGGTCCTTTGAGGAACAACTTCATGCGCTCGCGCCGGCAGAGCTTGCAAACGGGTCCGGTGTAGCGCGCCATCAGACCCGCCTCCGCTTCGGCGGACGACAGCCGTTGTGCGGGATCGGCGTCACGTCCTTGATGCCAGCGACCTCGATGCCGACGTTCTGGATCGAGCGGATGGCCGTCTCACGACCCGACCCCGGGCCCTTCACGACCACGTCGACCCTTCGGACACCGTGCTCCATCGCGCGGCGCGCCGCCGTCTCTGCGGCTTGCTGGGCGGCGTACGGCGTCGATTTGCGTGAGCCTTTGAAGCCGACGTTGCCGGCCGACGCCCACGCGATCACGTTCCCGTCCTGGTCGGCGATCGTGATGATCGTGTTGTTGAACGACGACTTGATGTGCGCGGTGCCGTAGGCGATGTTCTTGCGCTCGCGGCGACGGGGCCGTCGTCCTCCTGCTGCTGGCTTCGCCATTCCTTCCCCGTCCTACTTCCGTGCGCGCTTCTTGCCGGCCACGGTCTTCTTGGGGCCCTTGCGGGTGCGCGCGTTGGTGCGCGTGCGCTGACCGCGCACGGGGAGGCCACGCCGGTGGCGAATGCCCTCGTACGACCCGATCTCGATCTTGCGCTTGATGTTCTGTGAGACCTCGCGGCGCAGATCACCTTCGACCTTGAAGTTCTGGTCGATGAAGGTCCGGAGCTTGGCGACCTCTTCGTCGGTGAGGTCGCGGACCCGCGTGTCGGGGGAGATGTCCGTCGCGAGCGCGCAAGTGCGAGCGGTGGTACGGCCGATGCCGTAGATGTAGGTCAGCGATATCTCGAGCCGCTTCTCGCGGGGGATGTCGACGCCGGCGATGCGGGCCATTGCGCTCCTAGCCTTGCCTCTGCTTATGGCGCGGGTTGCTGCAGATGACCCGCACGGTCCCGTGGCGGCGGATCACCTTGCACTTCTCGCACATCCTCTTGACTGACGGACGAACCTTCACGCCGTTCCTGCTCGTGCCTCGTGCTACTTGTAGCGATACGTGATGCGGCCCCGACCGAGGTCGTAGGGGGTCAGCTCCACCTGCACGCGATCGCCGGGGAGGATCCGGATGTAGTGCATCCGCATCTTCCCGGAGATATGTGCCAGCACCTTGTGCCCGTTCTCGAGCTCGACCCGGAACATGGCGTTGGGCAACGGCTCGACCACCGTGCCTTCCACCAGGATCGTGTCGTCTTTGGGCTTGGCCAGGGCTTCCACCGCCTACGGGACTCGGGGGGTCAGGCGCGCCAAAACGAACCAGACGCACCCTGGGGCGACTGGTCAGTGTACCCGAACCTGAGAATCGTTGAGAATCTGCCGGATCGGCTGCGCAATCGACGCCGACCGGACAGGAAAGGGCCCCGTCATCAGGGCAGCGTGAGCACCTCGGGCCCGTTGGAGGAGACAGCGATCGTGTGCTCGAAGTGAGCCGACCGGCGCCGATCCTTGGAGACGACCGTCCAGCCGTCCGCGAGCACCTCGGTCGCGGCGCTGCCGGCGTTCACCATTGGCTCGATGGCCAGGACCATGCCCTCCTTCAGCCGCAGGCCCCGGCCCGGCGGCCCGTAGTTGGGGATCTGGGGCTCCTCGTGCATCGCGGTCCCGATCCCGTGCCCGACGTATTCGCGCACCACCGAGAACCCGGCGCCTTCCGCCACCTCCTCGACGGCAGCGCCGATGTCGCCCAGGCGGTTCGCCGCCGTGACATGCTCGATGGCGGCCTCGAGCGAGGCTCGGGTGACCGCGAGAAGACGCTGCGATTCCTCGTCGATCTCACCGACGGGAACGGTGACGGCGGCGTCGGCGTGCCAGCCCTCGATAATCGCCCCGCAGTCGATCGACAGGATGTCGCCCTCCTGCAGCACGACCTGCCTGCTCGGAATCCCGTGGACGATCACCTCATTGGGGGACGTGCACACGACACCCGGGAAGGGCGGGTTCCCGTACCCCAGGAAGTTCGAGCGCGCGCCGCGCCGGTCGAGCACCTCGCGAGCCGCCTCGTCGATGTCGGCGGTCGTCGCGCCGGGTTTGGCGGCGCGGATGCAGACCTCGTGCATCTCGGCGACGACCTTCCCGGCCTTGCGCATGAGTGCGATCTGGTCGCGGGACTTGCGCGTAATCATGTCTGCTGTGGCTGCACTCGTTGCTCGACCTGTTCCACCAGCCGCGCGAACACGTCGTCGCTGTCGCCTGTTCCGTCCACCACGACGAGCTTTCCGAGCTTGCGGTAGAAGTCGATGATCGGAACGGTCTCCTTCTCGTAGAGCTCGAGCCGGCGCATGACGGCTTCCTCGGTGTCGTCTTCGCGTTGCACGACCCGGCCGCCGCACATGTCGCACGTCCAGTCGTCCTTCGGTGGCGCGCTCACATGGTAGGTCGTGCCGCAGTTCTCGCACACCCGGCGCCCGGCGATCCGGTCGAGCACGATCTCGGTCGGGACGTCGAGGTTGATCACGAGGTCGAGCGGATGGCCGTCGAGGACCTCTTCGAGCTTCTCGGCTTGCGGCAGGGTGCGCGGAAAGCCGTCGAGCACGAAGCCCTTTTCGATCAGGTCCTCCTCTGCGAAGCGCTCCTCGACGATCCTCAGCGTGAGGTCGTCGGGGACGAGGTCACCGCGGTTCATGTACTCCTCGGCCTCGCGACCGGCGGGCGTACCAGCGGCGGCGGCGGCACGGAACAGGTCGCCGGTGGCGATGTGCGCGATGCCGTACCGCTCGGCCAGCCGAGCGGCCTGCGTCCCCTTCCCGGCTCCCTGCTTGCCGAGGAGGACCAGCCGCGGACCACGACTCATGGGCGCGCCTCGACTAGGCGAGGAAGCCCTCGTAGTTGCGCATCATCAGCTGGCTGTCGATCTGCTTCATCGTCTCGAGCGCGACGCCGACGGTGATGAGCAATGCGGTACCGCCGAACGGGAACTGGCGGATGTCCCACAGCGCGAACACCAGCAGCGGTGCGATGGCTATGGCCGCGAGGAACAGCGAACCTGGCAGCGTGATGCGGTTCAGCGTCTTCGCCAGGTACCGCTCCGTGGGCGGACCGGGCCGGATCCCGGGTATGAACCCACCCTGTTTTCGGATGATGTCGGCCTGCTGCGCGGGATTGAACGCGATCGCGGTGTAGAAGTACGCGAAGAAGATGATGAGGAGCGTGTACATCCCGATATAGAACCAGCTCTGGTTCTGCACGAGATTGTCGTTGATGAACTGCTGCAGCCCTTCCCACGGCGTCGCCGTGGCGATCAGCGCCGGGAACGACAGGATCGAACTCGCGAAGATCACCGGGATCACACCCGATTGGTTGACCTTCAGCGGTATGTAGGTGCTCTGCCCGCCGTACATTCTTCGCCCGACGACGCGTTTGGCGAACTGGACCGGGATGCGCCGCTGCCCCGACTCGACGAACACGATCCCGACGATCATCGCGACGCCGATCAGAAGGATCGTGAAGAACTGGAATTGGCTTCCCTCGCTATAGATCGCCGAGCCCTGCGCGGGCAGGCGTGACACGACGGACGCGAAGATCAGGATCGACATGCCGTTGCCGATGCCGCGCTGAGTGATGAGCTCGCCCAGCCACATGATCAGGGCGGTGCCGGCGGTCCAGGTGAGGACGATGAGTGCCGCTCGAGGGGCGTTGAAGCCGGGGATGAGGTCACGGCCCTGGAAGCCGGCGAACCCGAGCAGGCCGCTCTTGCCCTGGTGGAGCGCGAACACGAACCCGGTCGACTGCACGAGCGCGAGCGCGACCGTGAGATACCGGGTCCACTGCGTGATCTTCTTCTGACCGACCTGGCCTTCGTTCTGCCATTCCTCCAGCTTCGGGATCACAACCCCGAGCAGCTGCATGATGATCGACGCCGTGATGTACGGCATGATCCCGAGGAAGAAGATCGCGACGTTCGTGATCGCCCCGCCGGAGAACAGGTCGAGGAACCCGACGACGCCGGTGTTCTGTGACTGGTCCTGGAGGTCCTTGATCGCGTTGAAGTCGATGTACGGGACCGGGAGGTGGGCGCCCAAGCGGTAGAGCCCGATGATGACCAGCGTGAAGAGGATCTTGTTGCGCAGGTCGGGCACCCGGAACATGTTCCGCAGGCGGGAGAGCATGGGGGGCGCGACCTCCTCTGGCGTCGGGAAGGCTGAGCTTACCGGTTGGTCAGGGCGTTCCCGTTGGCGGGGGGACGGCGGCGGAACGGAAGCGGCAGGCGTTCGGTGCGCCCTCCCGCGGCCTCGATCGCGCGTGTCGCGGCGTCCGAGAACGCGTGGGCGCGGACGGTGAGCGCCTTGGTGAGCTGCCCGCGCCCGAGGACCTTGACCAGCCCCTGCTTGGCGACGAGACCGCGGGAGCGCAGCACGCCGGGGTCGACCTCGGAGCCGGCGTCGAACGTCTCGAGCGTGTCGAGGTTCACGACCGCGTACTCGACGCGGAACGGATTCTTGAAGCCCTTGGCCTTCGGGACACGCCGCGTGAGCGGCGTCTGCCCGCCCTCGAAGCCGGGCTTCACGGTGTCGCGTGCGCCCTGTCCCTTCATGCCGCGGCCCGCGGTCTTGCCGCCCTTCCCGGCGATGCCGCGGCCGGGCCGCCGGCGGCGCGTGCGCGCGCCGAAGGGCGGGTGGAGGTCGTGGGGCTTGATCGTCATGTCTCTTCGACTTTCACCAGATGCGGGACCGTACCGAGCATCCCGCGGATCTCGGGGCGGTCGGGTTGCTCGACGATGTCGTTGATGCGGCGCAGGCCGAGGGCGCGCAGCGTCCCCCGCTGCTTGGGCTTGGCCCCGATGCTCGACCGGACCTGGGTGATGCGCAATGTCGCCGCCATCACGCGACCTCCGTCGGCTCGACCTTGGGCTGTGCGCGTTCGCGGTAGGCACGGAGCATCCCCGCCGACGACACCTCTTCGGGCGACTTCCCGCGCAGTTGGGCGACTTCGTCCGGCCGGCGCAGCGACTGCAGCCCCGAGATCGTCGCCCGGGACACGTTGATCGCGTTCGCCGAGCCGAGCGACTTGGCCAGCACGTCCTGCACGCCGGCCGCCTCGAGGATCGCCCGGGCCGCGCCGCCTGCGATCACCCCCGTACCGGGCGCAGCCGGCTTGAGCAGCACCCGCGCCGCGTCGTGCTCGCCGATGACCTGGTGGGTGATCGTGGTCCCCGCCAGCGCCACCGGGAAGAGGTTCTTGCGCGCCTCCTCCATGCCCTTCTGGATGGCAGCCGGCACCTCTTTGGCCTTCCCGTACCCGAGGCCGACGTTGCCGCTGCCGTCTCCGACGACGACGAGTGCGGTGAACGAGAACCGCCGGCCACCCTTCACCACCTTGGCGACCCGGTTGATCGCGATCACTCGTTCTTCGTATTGCCCTTCCGCCATCAGAGCTCCAGTCCTGCTTCGCGTGCGCCGTCGGCCAAACCTGCGACTCGGCCGTGGAACTTGAACCCGCCGCGGTCGAAGACGACGGTCGAGATCCCCGCTGCCTTGGCCCGCTCGCCGACGAGCTGACCGACCGCTTTGGCGGCCTCGACCGTGCCCGTCCGCCCCGAGCGCAGGTCGGCCTCGGTCGTCGACGCGGTCGCCAGCGTACGACCCTGCACGTCGTCGATCACCTGCGCATAGATGTGGCGCGTCGAACGGAACACCGCCAGACGGGGTCGTTCGGGCGTGCCCCGGATCTTCTTGCGCACCCGGCGGTGGCGACGAATGCGCCCCTCACGTTTGCTGTTCGTCATCTCGCGGACTTCCCGGCCTTGCGATGCACGTACTCGTCGGCGTACCGGATGCCCTTGCCCTTGTACGGCTCAGGCGGGCGCGCCTTGCGCAGGTCGGCGGCGACCTGTCCGACGAGCTGCTTGTCGGCGCCCTTCACGACGATGCGCGTCGGCTGCGGCACCTCGAAGGTCACGCCTTCGGGAGCCTCGAACGGTACCGGGTGCGAGAAGCCCACCTGGAGCTCAAGCTTCGAAGGTCCGCGGGCCTGGACCCGGTAGCCGACCCCGACGATCTCGAGCTCGCGGGTGTACCCCTGTGACACGCCGATCACCATGTTGTTGACGAGCGAGCGTGTGAGGCCATGGAGGGCCCGGTTCTCGCGCTCGTCGTCAGGCCGCGTGACGACGAGCTGGTCGTCTTCCCGCTTGATCGTGATGGTCGCGGGCGCGGTGTGCTCGAGCGTGCCGTTCGGGCCCTTCACCACGACCCGACGGCCTTCGAGGCTCACCTCGACGCCGGAGGGAATGGAGATGGGCTCTTTGCCGACGCGCGACACCGTGACCTCCGTTACCAGACCTGACAGAGGACCTCGCCGCCGACGTGGCGCTCGCGCGCCTCGCGGTCGGTCATCAGGCCCTGATTCGTGGACAGGATGGCAATACCCATACCGCCGAGCACCCGCGGCACCTTGTCGGCGCGGGTGTAGACGCGCAGTCCCGGCTTCGACACGCGCTTCAACCCCGAGATCGTGCGCTCGCGCTCGGGCGTGTACTTCATCTGGATGCGCAGCCGCCGGCCCGGCCGCGCCGAGTCGTCCTCGACGCTCGACCCGGAGATGTAGCCCTCGCGCTCGAGGATCTTGGCCAGCGCCACTTTCACCTTCGAGGATGGCATCACGACCTCGTCATGGAACGCGACGTTGGCGTTCCGGATGCGCGTGAGCATGTCGGCGATGGGGTCGGTCATCGTCATCCGCTCACCTCCTCACCAGGACGCCTTGCCGACGCCCGGAACCTCGCCGTTGTGGGCCATGTCGCGCAGGCAGATGCGACACAGGCCGAAGCGGCGATACACGGCGCGCGCCCGGCCGCACCGGCGGCAACGCGTGTAGGCCCGCACCTTGAACTTCGGCTTCCGTTGCTGCTTCTGGATCAATGCCTTCTTCGCCAATGGTCACCCCTGGCTTTCGCTCTGGCGACGGAACGGGAAACCGAGCGCGGCCAGCAGCGCACGGCCCTCGTCGTCGTTTCTGGCGGTCGTGACGATCGTGGTGTCCATGCCCCGGACGGCGTCGATCTGGTCGTAGTCGATCTCCGGGAAGATCAGCTGCTCGGTGACGCCGAACGTGTAGTTGCCGCGCCCGTCGAACGCGTTCAGGTCCATGCCCCGGAAGTCGCGGATCCGGGGGATCGCCAGGCTCACCAGCCGGTCGTAGAACTCCCACATCCGGGCGCCGCGCAGCGTCACCTTGGCGCCGATCGGGTTCCCCGCCCGGAGCTTGAACCCGGCGATCGACTTCTTGGCCCTCGTGACCAGCGGCTTCTGGCCCGTGATCACGGTGAGGTCGGCCACGGCGCCGTCGAGCAGCGACGGCTGCTGGGTCGCCAACCCGACGCCACAGTTGATGACGATCTTCTCGAGCCGCGGCACCTCCATCGTGTTGCGCAAGCCGAGCTCGCGTTGGAGCTGGGGGCGCACCGCGGCCTCGTAGCGTTGCTTGAGACGCGGAGCCTCGCGGATTGCCTGCGCCATCAGACGTCGCCCTCGCACTTCTTGCAGATCCGGATCTTCTTGCCGTTGGCCTCGATGCGGTACCCCACCCGCGTCGGGCCGCACTTGTCGCACAGGAGCGCGACGTTCGAGGCGTCGACGGGCATGTCCTTGTCGATGATGCCGGCCTGCATCGTCGCCCGGGTCTGGCGTTGGTGCTTCTTTGCCACGTTCACGCCGTCGACGATCACTCGGTTCGACTCTGTCAGCACGCGCGTGATCTCGCCTTCTTTCCCGACGTCCTTGCCCTTCAAGACGCGCACGCGGTCGCCCTTGCGGAGCTTCATCCTCTCCTTCGTGGCTTTCGTCTTCATCAGAGGACCTCCGGTGCAAGGGAGACGATGCGCATGAAGCGGCGGTCACGCAGCTCCCGACCGACGGGCCCGAAGATGCGGGTCCCGCGCGGCTGGAGCTGGTCGTTGATGAGCACGGCGGCGTTCTCGTCGAAGCGGATGTAGCTGCCGTCGGGGCGGCGTCGCTCCTTCTTGGTCCGGACGACGACGCACTTGACGACCTCGCCCTTCTTCACCGGCGCGCCCGGGTTGGCGTCCTTGACGGTCGCGACGAAGATGTCGCCGATGCCCGCGTAGCGCCGCCGGGTGCCACCGAGGACCTTGATGCAGAGGACCTCGCGAGCGCCCGTGTTGTCGGCGACCCTGAGCCGGCTCTCCTGCTGGATCACTTCGCCCTTTCGAGGACTTCCACGACCCGCCAACGCTTCCGGCGCGACACGGGGCGGGTCTCCTGCAAACGAACGCGGTCGCCTTCGCGCGCGTCGTTCGCTTCGTCGTGGGCGAAGAGGCGCGTCGTGCGGGCGAGGGTCTTGCCGTAGCGACGGTGCCGGACGCGGTCGGTCACGGCGACCACGACGGTCTTGTCCATTTTGGTCGACACGACGGTGCCTTCCCGCACCTTGCGCTGGTTGCGGCGCTCCGCGGTTGCGTCAGGCATTCTCGGCTCCCTGCTCTGCCGTGATCGACTCGGCGGCGGCGATCTCGCGTGCGCGCAGCAGCGTCTCGATGCGGGCGATGTCCTTGCGGACCTGCCCGAGGCGCGCGGTGTTGTCGAGCTGTCCGGTCGCGTTCTGGAACCGCAGGTTGAACAGCTCCTCCTTCGCCTCGCCCAGCCGGTGCTCGAGCTCGACGTCGGTGAGCTCGGCGAGCTCTTTCGCGCTGGTCATCGTTCTCGACCCCTCATGCCTCCTCCGTGCGCAACACGAAGCGCGTCTTGATCGGCAGCTTGTGCATCGCGAGGCGCATGGCCTCGCGCGCGACGTTCTCGGGCACGCCGGACAGCTCGAACATCACCCGGCCCGGCTTCACGACTGCGACCCAGTGCTCGGGGTTGCCCTTCCCGGAGCCCATGCGGGTCTCGGCCGGCTTCTGCGTGACCGGCTTGTCGGGAAAGATCGTGATCCACACCTTGCCGCCGCGCTTGATGTAACGGGTCATGGCGATACGGGCGGCCTCGATCTGCCGGTTGGTGATCCAGCCCGGTTCGAGCGCCTGGATGCCGTAGTCGCCGAAGTGCACGCGCGTGCCGCCCTTCGCGATCCCCGACATGCGACCGCGCTGCGCCTTCCGATGGCGGACCTTCTTCGGCATGAGCATCGTCCGCTATCTCCTTTGTCGCCGTCGCAAGCTCCGGCTTTGCGGCGACGGTCGGCAAAGCCGCCGTCGCCGCGCCTTACTCCTCATCGCCGTGGAACTTCGGCGTCTCGTGGTGCTCGCGACGGGTGCGGCGCTCGATCTCCTCTTCTTCGGCGAGCAACGCCTCGAGCGCGGGATCCGCCTCCTTGACCAGCGGCGCGGCCTCCTCGGCCGGCGTCTCCTCGTCGGGCGCGGTCTCCACGGGGACGACTTCCTCGGGGGAACGGCGGCGGCCGCCCCCGGCGCTGATGACGCGGCGACCGCTCGGCGCTTGCCCCGCGGTCTCGCCGACGGCCATCGCCGCTTCCTTGGCGATCTTGTCTTCCGCCGCCGACTTGTACGGCAGGATGTCGCCCTTGTAGATCCAGACCTTCACGCCGATGCGCCCGAAGGTGGTGCGCGCCTCGGCCTGGCCGTAGTCGATGTCCGCACGCAGCGTGTGGAGCGGCACGCGTCCTTCGCGGTACCACTCCTTGCGGCTCATCTCGGCGCCGCCGAGCCGGCCGCCGCACTGCACACGGATGCCCTGCGCACCTGCCTTCGTCGCCGTCTGCACGGCGCGCTTCATGGCGCGCCGGAACGAGACCCTGCCGGCGAGCTGGTCGGCGACACCTTGCGCGATGAGCGTCGCGTCCAGCTCGGGCTGCTTGATCTCCTGGATGTTGAAGTGGATCTTCGGGTTGCCGGTGATCTTCAGCAGGCCGGCCCGCAGCCGGTCTGCTTCGGCGCCGCGGCGCCCGATCACGATCCCCGGTCGCGCCGTATAGACGTCGACGCGGAGGCGATCACGGGTCCGCTCGATCTCGACCCGGCTGACCGCGGCGTGCGGAAGCTCACGACGGAGGTAGTCGCGGATCTGCCAGTCCTCGATCAGCGACTCCTCGTAGTCCTCCTTGTCGGCGAACCAGCGCGACTTCCAGTCGGTGGTGATGCCGAGCCGGAAACCGTAGGGGTTGACTTTCTGGCCCATCAGCTGTCCTTCTTCTTCGTCGTCTTCTTCGTGGTCTTCGCTTTCTTGGCCGTCGGCTTCTTGGCCGTGGTCGTTTTCTTCGTCGGCTTCTTCGTCGCCGGCGCCTTCTTCGTGGCCGGTGCCTTCTTCGCCGGTTCCGCCGGCTCGACCGGCTCGACCGCCTCGAGCGGCTTGGCGTCGACGTCGGCGTCGGGAACGTCGGCGAGGGCGACGTCCTCCTCTTCGCCCTCTCCTTCGTCGAGCTCCTCCGCGCCGCCGAGCTCCTCGTCGAGCTCTTCCGGCTCGTGGTCGTGCTCCTCGATGCCCTCGAGCTCCTCGACGTCTTCGGCTTCGCGTCGGATACGGCGGCGGCGCGTCGGACGCCGCAGGCGACGCGGCTCGTCAGCTTCACGGCGCCGGCGGCGCTCGAGCTCCTCGTCCGAATAGCGAGCCACGACGATCGTGACGTGCGAGGTCCGCTTCCGGATCCGGGTGCCGCGGCCGCGAGCCCGGGGACGCCAACGCTTCAACGTCGGGCCCTCGTCCGCGTATGCCCGCGACACGAACAGCTCGTCCCCGGGGACGTTCTGGTTGCTCTCGGCGTTCGCCACCGCCGAGTCGAGGAGCTTGAGCACGTCACCGGCCGGGCCGCGCTCGCAGAACCGGAGCCGCTCTCGCGCATCGTCGATCTCGCGGCCGCGAATCAGCCCCAGCACCTCCCGGACCTTGGGGGGCGAGGTGCGCAGGTAGCGAATGGAGGCGCGGGTCTCGGGCATGGCAGCTATCTCCGGGCCGACCGCTCTTGGCCGGCATGGACGCGGAACGTGCGGGTCGGCGCGAACTCGCCAAGTTTGTGGCCCACCATCGCCTCGGTGATGTAGATCGGCACGTGCTTGCGGCCGTCGTGGACGGCGATCGTGTGGCCGACCATCTCGGGGGTGACCGTCGACCGGCGCGACCAGGTCTTGATGACCTTCCGGTCACCCGAGGCGTTCATCGCCTCGACCTTGACGCGCAGGTGGTCGTCGACGAACGGGCCCTTCTTCAGACTGCGCGGCATCGTCTACCTCCTGCCCCCGCGGCGACGGCGGCGGCGGCGGATGATCAACTTGTCCGACGGCTTGCCCTTGCGGCGGGTGCGACCCTCGGGCTTGCCCCACGGCGTGACCGGGTGCCGCCCGCCCGAGCTCTTTCCTTCCCCGCCGCCGAGCGGGTGGTCGACGGGGTTCATGGCGACGCCGCGGGTGTGCGGCCGGCGGCCCTTCCAGCGCTTGCGTCCGGCCTTGCCGAGGTCGACGAGCGCGGCCTCGACGTTGCCGACCTGCCCGACGGTGGCGCGACAGTCGATCGCCACCCGGCGCATCTCCGTGGACGGGAGCCGCAGCGTGGCGAAGTTGCCTTCCTTGGCGACCAGCTGCACGGCGGCGCCGGCGCCGCGTGCGAGCTTCGCCCCCGCGCCCGGCTTGAGCTCGATGTTGTGCACGGTCGTGCCGACCGGGATGTAGCGCAGCGGCAGCGCGTTTCCGGGCCGGATCTCCGCGCCCTGGCCGCTGTTGAGCACGTCGCCGACGGCGACGCCGAAGGGGGCGAGAATGTAGCGCTTCTCGCCGTCGCGGTAGTGCAGGAGCGCGATGCGCGCGTTGCGGTTGGGGTCGTACTCGATGGCGGCGACCTTGGCGGGCACGCCGTCCTTCTCGCGCCGGAAGTCAACCACGCGGTACTTCTGCTTGTGCCCGCCGCCACGATGACGGGACGTCGTGCGCCCGTAGACGTTGCGGCCGGACGAGCGCTTCTTCGGCTTGACGAGCGACTTCTCGGGTTCGTCCTTGGTGATCTCGGCGAAGTCGGACACGGTCTGGAAACGGCGGCCCGGGCTGGTTGGCTTGCGTTTGCGAATCGGCATCGTCAGCTCCCGAAGATGTCGATGGTGTCGCCTTCGGCCAACGACACGATGGCCCGGCGCTGCGCGGCGCGCTGGCCCCAGTCGCCGGTGCGGCGGTTGCGCTTCCGCTTGCCGCTGCGATTGAGCGTGTTGACCCTCGTCACCCGCACGCCGAAGATCGACTCGACCGCCTGCTTGATCTCGATCTTGTTGGCGTCGGGCGCGACGAGGAACGTGTACACGTTGGCGTCGTAGGCGGCGTACGACTTCTCGGACACGACGGGGCGGATGATGATGTCGCGGGGATTGCGCGCTGTCATTGCTCGCCCCCTCGCCGCAGGAACGACTCGAGCGTCGGCTGGCTGAACACGAGCCAGTCTGCGACGAGCACGTCGTAGGCGTTGAGCTCCTCGGGGAGCACGATCTTCACCCGGGGTCCGAGGTTGCGAAACGACTTCCACGTCGCGGCGTCCCGCCGGTCGAGCACGAGCAAGACACGGGGATCGCGCTCGCCCCGCTTGCGGAGCTCGAGCTCTTCGAGGATCTCGACGGCCCGCTTGGTACTGGGCTCGTCGATCCCCCAGTCGTCGACGACCATCACCCGGTCGTCGGCCGCTCGGTCGGACAGCGCCGAGTGCAGCGCAAGCTTGATCATCTTCTTCGGCGTGCGCTGCGCGTGGTTGCGGGGGACGGGCCCGTGCGCGACGCCGCCGCCGCGCCACTGCGGCGACCGAATCGATCCGTGCCGGGCGCGGCCGGTGCCCTTCTGCCGCCACGGCTTGGCGCCGCCGCCCTTGACCGCGGCGCGGTTCTTGGTGCTATGCGTGCCCGATCGCGCCCCTGCGAGCTGCGCGTTGACGACCTGGTGGAGCACGGAGCGGTTGGGCGTGATGGCGAACATGGCGTCAGGCAGGTCGACGCTGCCCGCCTTGGCGCCGTGGACGGTCGTGACGTCGAGTCTCATTGCTCCTCGTGCTTCCTGCCGGCGTTGCTCTTCACCGCGTCACGAACGAACACGACGCTGCCGGTCGGGCCCGGAACCGACCCTTTGAGAAGGAGCAGGCCGCGTTCGGGGTCGCCTTCCACGACCTCGAGGTTGAGGGTGGTGACGCGCCCGGCACCGTGCTGGCCGGGCATGCCCATGCCCTTGAACACGCGGGAGGGCGTCGCGCACGCGCCGATCGCGCCCGGGGCGCGGTGCTTCTTGTGGTTGCCGTGGCTCGCGCCCTGCCCGTGGAAGTTGTGCCGCTTCATGACGCCGGTGAAGCCCTTGCCTTTGCTGATGCCGGTGACGTCGACCCGCTCTCCGGCCTCGAACACGTCGGCGGCGAGCGTCTGCCCGACCTCGAACCCCTCGAGGTCGTCGACCCGCAGCTCGGCAAGATGCCGGGCGGGGCCGGCGTCGGCGGTCTTCAGGTGCCCGAGCGCGGGCTTGTTGAGGCGAGCGGGCTTGGCGTCCCCGAACGCCAGCTGCACGGCGGCGTAGCCGTCACGCTCGGGCGTCTTCAGCTGCACGACGCGACAGGGCCCGGCCTGGATCACCGTCACCGGCACGACCCGGTTGTCGGCGTCCCAGACCTGTGTCATGCCGAGCTTGCGCCCGAGAATGCCCTTGCTGGCCATGACGTGGGTCCCTCAGCGTCGTGTTGATATGTGATCTGCCTTCACGCGAACGCTCCCCCGGCCGGAGCCGGCGGAGCGAGCTCGGTTGTGCTGCACGGTCCTGCACCGGAGCGCAGCCTGCGCAGACGTCGGTTGGCGAGAATTTCCGGACGAGCGCCGCCGCCGGGCCACCCGTCCCACACGGCGAAAGCCCAAAAATACTACTGGCTCCCGGGGCTGAGCGTCGAAGCGCCCCTCTTCGCCGCGTTGGGTCTCAAACCGGCGCTATGCACCCACCTTGAGACCCAACGCGGCCGGGGGCGGGACGGCGTCAGGCCTGCTGGATCTTGATCTCGATGTCGACGCCGGCGGGGAGATCGAGGCGCTGGAGCGACTCGACGGTCTTCGACGTGGGCTCGACGATGTCGATGAGGCGCTTGTGGACGCGCATCTCGAAGTGCTCGCGCGAGTCCTTGTCGACGTGCGGCGACCGGATCACGCAGAAGCGTCGCACCTCGGTCGGGAGCGGCACCGGGCCGCGTACCTTGGCCTGGGTCCGCACGACCGTCTCGACGATCTTCTTCGTCGACTGGTCGATGATCTCGTGGTCGTAGGCCTTGAGCCGGATCCGGATCTTCTGCCCCTTTGCGTCCGCCATGTCCGCGTCCCGTCCGTCCCGGCCCGTCGCTACTTGTTGATCTTGGTGACGCGGCCGGCGCCGACGGTGCGGCCGCCCTCACGGATGGCGAACCGCACGCCTTCCTCCATGGCGATGGGGGCGATGAGCTCGACGGTCATCTCGGTGTTGTCGCCCGGCATGACCATCTCCACTCCCTCGGGCAGTCCGATGCTGCCGGTGATGTCGGTCGTCCGGAAGTAGAACTGCGGCCGGTAGTTACTGAAGAACGGGGTGTGACGACCTCCTTCGTCCTTGTTCAGCACATACACCTGGGCGGTGAAGTTCGTGTGGGGCGTGATCGAGCCCGGCTTGGCCAGC